>JANMTB010000164.1:0-21318 GCA_031390045.1 Polaromonas sp. | reverse complement strand
CTCAAACGGCTCAATCATGCCGTGCTTCTGTGCGAGTTCGCGGATTTGGTGGTCAGCTAGGATGGACAAGGGAAACTCCAGTAAAAAATATCAGAACTAAGGGATTAAGTTGATATTGTGCCGTATTGTGGTGAGGGTTTTGGAATACGAATATTACTATAGTTTTAATAGCAATTTAGGCAATAAATACGCTGGCTACAGCCATTTTCACCTATAAAACCGGCAATTATGAGCGATTTTACGATTGCTGCTCTGAAATCACAGTTTTCTCAATCAAGCGGTCGTCTCCGAGCACAATCATCGCGAAGAGGAGTTCGTCTAGGCTCTCAGAACGGGCGGTGCGGCGGGCTAATAAGGGGGTGGCTTGTGGGTTTAGGATGATGAAATCTGCTTCACAGCCTACCGCCAAGTTGCCTATGACGCCTTCTAAATCTAATGCCTTGGCTGCGCCTGCGGTGTGCTGCCACCAGAGGTGCTGCGGAGAGAGGCTCATGCCTAGCTTGGGTTGGCCGCCTTGGAACAGCGCGGTTTTGACGGTGGCGCGGCCTACGTAATAGGCGGCAAGCATGGTGTGGAAGGGGTTGAAGCTGGTGCCGCCGCCCACATCGCTGGCCAGTGCGTAGGCCATGCCTGCGTCATCCGCGGCACGGTAGTCGAAATAGCCACTGCCCAAAAACAAATTACTGGTTGGGCATACGGCCGCAGCAGCGCCTGTGGATTGCATCAAGGCGCGGTCTGTGGTGTCTAGGTGGATGCAGTGGGCGTAAACGGCGCGTTTGCGCATCAAGCCGAAGTCGTCATAAATCTGTAAATACGAGCGTGCTTGGGGGAAAAGCGAGAGTGCCCAAGTGATTTCTTCGACGTTTTCAGCAACGTGGGACTGAATCCACACATCGGGGTATTTGGCGGCCAGCTCGCCCAAGCCGCGCATCTGGGCGTCGCTGCAGCTGGGGGCGAAGCGTGGGGTGAAGGCGTAGCCTAGACGGCTAGGACCATCTGGATCGTGCCATTTGTGCATCAACAGCTCGGTGTCGATCAAGCTTTGTTCTGTCTCATCTCTTACCCCGCCCGGACTGTTGCGGTCTTGCATGCATTTGCCGGTGATGAGGCGCATGCTGTTTTTTTGCGCTTCAGCAAACAATGCATCGACAGACGCGACGTGCGATGTGGCAAAAGTAAGCGCGGTGGTGACGCCATTTCGCAGCAATTCAGCTATAAAAAAAGTAGCGGCTTTGGCAGCGTATTCGCCGGCTACGAATCGTTTTTCTTCTGGAAATGTGTAGCTTTCCAACCACGGCAGCAAGCCCTCAGCGGGTGAGCCAATCACATCGGTTTGCGGGTAATGCACATGAGTGTCAACAAAGCCGGGCGCGATGATGCGGTCTTTAAGATGCTCAATCGACATGTGCGGATACTGCGCTTTGAAGCCATCAATCAATAAACCGTAATCGCCCACCATTTGCACGACTTGCCTGCCCTGCGCGTTTGGGCCGATGACGAGCAAGCCGTCGTCGTCCAGCCGCGCTGATTCTGAAGGCGCTGCATGCGGGTCAAAATTGAGAATACGAGCGCGGTAAGCTTTCATGGCATCCAGTCGTCAAGTTGAATGTTTATGTAAAACAGAAACTCAAAAAACGCAGGCTTAAAATTTCTCAAAATCCTCGTTCAGCCTGTCAATATGGCGGCGTTTGGCCGATTCGTCAAGAAAACTTGCGGTGAAACTGTTATGCGCAAGCTGGTAAGCATGCTGTGCGGTCATACTGGTGGCGGCAAAGGTTTGCACAAAATTGTCGTTCATGTAGCCGCCAAAGTAGCTGGGGTCGTCGGAATTGACCATGGCTGCCAGCCCCGCATCGAGCAATTGTGGCAAGTTATGCTCACGCAGGTCATTGAAAACACAGAGTTTTAAGTTAGACAGCGGGCAAACGGTGAGCGGAATCTGGTCTTTTTTCAGCCGCGCCATCAGTAAAGCGTCTTTGCTAGACTGCACGCCGTGGTCGATACGTTCGACTTTGAGTAGGTCAAGCGCAGTCCACACATAGGCTGGCGGTCCTTCTTCACCTGCGTGGGCGACGAGCCGCAAGCCAAGTTCACGACACTTCGCAAACACCTTGGCAAACTTCTCGGGCGGGTTGCCCACTTCACCAGAATCCAGGCCGATGCCGATGAATTTATCTCGGAATGGCATGGCGGCTTCTAGCGTCTCAAAGGCGGCTTCTTCGCTCAAATGGCGCAGAAAGCACATGATCAAGCTGGCGCTGATACCGTGCTTGGTTTGCGCATCGACGCATGCACGGTGCAAGCCGTTGATGACAGCGTCCATGCTCACACCACGGGCAGTATGGGCTTGGGGGTCGAAAAAAATCTCTGTATGCGCTACATTATCTATAGCGCACTTGGCAATATATGCGCCGGCTAGGTCGTAAAAATCTTGTTCTTTTAGCAATACACTTGCGCCAGCGTAGTAAATATCCAAAAAACTCTGCAAATTGGTAAACGCATAGGCACGGCGAAGTTCATCGACGCTGGCGTAGGGCAAAGTCAGGCCGTTGCGCTTGGCGAGGCTGAAGATCATCTCTGGCTCTAGCGAGCCTTCGATGTGGATGTGCAGCTCAGCTTTGGGCATAGTGCGAAGCAAATCGGGCAAGCGGTCTGTGGGGATGTTTTTGACGTGATACATCTATCTATTTTGCAATAAAAAAGGCTACCCGAGAGTAGCCTTTTGTTAAATTAAACGAACTTTTAAGTCAGTCGAATTTACTTTTTATCGCCAGGGACTTTGCCCTCTACGCCTTTAACGTAGAAGTTAATGCCGCCCATGAATTTGTCGTCCGCCACAGCGTCTTTAGCCAGCATTTCTTTACCGTCGTTACCCACGATTGGACCTTTCCAGATGGCGAATGTGCCAGCTTTCAGGCCAGCTTTAATTTCGTCAACCTTGGCTTTGGTGTCTGCTGGCACATCAGCCGCCACATTAACCATGTCGATCGCGCCCTCTTTCACACCCCACCAAGCAGCGCTTCCGCCTTTCCATGTGCCGGCCAAGGCTTCGCCAGTGGCTTTGATGTAGTACGGCGCCCAGTTGATGACTGCTGAACCCAAATGGGCTTTCGGGCCATAGGCGGTCATGTCTGAATCCCAGCCAAAAGCGCGTTTACCGAGTTTTTCAGCAGTTTGCAACACGGCAGATGAGTCGGTGTTTTGCATCAACACGTCAGCACCGCCGTTGATCAAGGTAGTCGCAGCTTCGGTTTCTTTACCTGGGTTGAACCACTCGTTGACCCAAACCACTTTGGTTTTGATTTTCGGGTTGACAGACTGCGCACCCAAGGTGAAGCTGTTGATGTTACGAATCACTTCAGGAATTGGGATAGAACCGACAACACCCAGCGTGTTGGTTTTGGTCATCTTGCCCGCAATCACGCCTGCCATGTACGCGCCTTCGTAGGTACGGCTGTCATAAGTGCGCATGTTGTCAGCTTGTTTGTAGCCAGTGGCGTGTTCGAAGCTAACGCCTTTGGTGTCAGCAGCGACTTTGAGCATAGGCTCCATGTAGCCGAAGGTGGTGCCGAAAATCAGCTTGTTACCTTGGCCGACTAGGTCACGGAAAACGCGCTCTGCGTCGGCTGATTCAGGTACTTTTTCGACGAAGCTGGTGACAATTTTGTCGCCAAACTCTTTTTCAACCGCTTTACGCGCATTGTCATGTGCAAACGTCCAACCACCGTCGCCTACAGGGCCAACGTAGGCGAAGGCGACTTTCAGCGGTGCTGGCTTGACTGGTGCTGGTGCAGCAGCAGGTGCTGCGGGAGCTGCAGCGGCAGGTTTGGCTTCTTCTTTTTTGCCACAACCGACCAAGGCTGCTGCTGCAATCGTACTGATAGCGGCAACTTTTAAGAGTGCACGTTTTTGAAAATCTGTCATGTCAAAGAGTCCTTTTTAAATAGAGAGGTTGAGAAAATAAACTATGCAAGAAATAAGCCAAATTAACTTGAAATTTAGGGTGTAAAGGGTTTCCCCAACGATGCCGGCATATTCACCCGAATAAAAGCCGAATTTCGAGAAATTAAAACTAATACCACAATAGTAGCAATGTAAGGCATCATGCTGAGGAATTGACTAGGTACTTCTACCCCCGCCCCCTGCAAATGCAGCTGTAAAAGCGTAAAACCGCCGAACAAATAAGCTCCCAAAAGCACCCGAGCTGGCCGCCACGTCGCAAAAGTGGTCAAAGCCAAGGCAATCCACCCCTTGCCCGAAACCATTCCCTCCACCCAAAGCGGCGTGTAAATCGTCGCCAAATAAGCCCCCGCCAAGCCGCACAGCGCGCCGCCAGCCATGACTGCCCATAGCCGAATACGACGCACTGGGTAGCCCAAGGCATGGGCTGATTCCGGCGATTCTCCCACCGAGCGCAGCACCAAGCCAGCGCGGGTGCGGTACAAAAACCAGATCAAACCAAACATCAAAGCTATCGTGATGTAGACCATGGGGTGATGGCGAAACAAAGCTTGCCCAACCAACGGAATATCGCCCAAAAACGGGATGCTGTATTGCGTTTGCTCAGGCAGCTTTTCTTGCACATATTTGATGCCGGCAAAGGCCGAAAAACCTGTACCAAACAGCGTCAAAGCTAAACCGGTGGCGTATTGGTTGGTGCCCAACCAAATCACCAAACCACCAAATAACGCAGCCAAAAACGCGCCAGCCGCCATGCCTGCCAAGAATCCCAGCCATACATTGCCAGTGTGCACAACAGTGGCAAAGCCAGCAATCGCAGCGCACAGCATCAGGCCTTCTGCACCAAGGTTAACTACGCCAGCTTTTTCGTTGATAAGCAAACCCAGCGCAGCGATGGCAAGCACACTGCCTGCATTCAAGGTTGCGGCTATCAAAAGTGCGTAGGCTTCCATTAAACTACGCCTCCCGCCATTGATTTTTTGTTGTTTGATTGCCAAACCAACTTGTAGGCAAGCAAGGTATCGCATGCCAGCAAGCTGAACAGCAGTAAACCTTGAAACACTCCTGTTATTGATTTAGGCAAACCCAAGCGCGACTGCGCCAGCTCGCCGCCAATGTAAAACATACTCATCAAGACGGCTGAAAAAATCATTCCCACAGGATGCAAACGTCCTACAAACGCCACGATGATGGCCGCAAAACCGTAGCCTGCTGGCACGTAGGGCGTGAGTTGCCCAATCGGACCAGCAACTTCGAGTGCTCCTGCCAAACCTGCAGCAGCACCCGAGCAAAGCATCGCCACCCACAGCGCCCAGCGGCTAGAAAACCCAGCATAGCGTGCAGCGGCGGGTGCTAGACCACCGACCTGCTGTGCAAAACCAGCGCGAGTTCGAAACAAAAATATCCATAACGCTGCAGCAGCAGCCATTGCAATAGGCAAGCCAATCGACATGCGTGAACCTTGCATGAGTCGGGGAATGTTCGTCACCGCTTCAAAAGTTTTGCTTTGCGGGAAATTAAAACCGTTCGGGTCTTTCCATGGGCCGTAGACCATGTAGCCCAAGAGCAGATCAGCAACATAAACCAGCATAAGACTCACCAAAATTTCATTGGCATTGAATTTGTCGCGTAAAAAGGCAGTGACGCTTGCCCAAGCCATGCCACCAAACATTCCTGCCATCAAAATCGCCAACACGATCCAGCGGCTTGTTTCCTTGGTCGCTATAAGCGCCACGCCACCCGCAGCTAACGCACCAATCACGAACTGACCTTCTGCGCCAATGTTCCACACGTTGGAGCGAAAGCAAACCGCCAAGCCGAGCGCGATAATCAACAGCGGCGTGGCTTTCACCATCAATTCTCCCCAAGCATAGCCAGAACGTATGGGCTCCCAAAAAAACATTTGTAAACCGCGAACGGGGTCTTTACCCAACGCTATGAACAGCAAGACACCAATCACCACAGTCAGCAACAGCGCTAGAACGGGAGAGCCATAGCTCCAAAAGGCGGAGTTTTGCGTGCGAGGTTCTAGTTTTAAACGCATCATGCGATTTTCTCGGTTGCCTTCTTTGTCGCTGTTGGCCACAAGCCACTCATCCACTCACCAACCAGTGAAACTGTCGCTTCTTCGCGCTTCAGTGACGGGGAAAGCTGCCCTTTTGCCATGACGTGAAGGCGATCACTGATTTCAAACAACTCATCCAACTCTTCGCTCACGACAAGGACTGCACAGCCAGCATCACGCAAAGCCAATATCGCCCCGCGAATTTGGGCTGCTGCGCCCACATCCACACCCCAAGTGGGCTGCGAGACGATAAAAAGCATGGGTTTGGCGTCGATTTCTCTGCCCACAATAAATTTTTGCAAATTGCCACCAGACAAGGACTTTGCCGCTGCCTGTGCGCTGCTGGCTTTGACATTGAAGCGACCGATGATGCCATCGGCTTGCTTAACTAAGTCTTTGACGCGAATCCATCCGCTTTTGGCGATTGCGTCATCGCGGGTTAGCATTAAATTTTGAGCCAGACTCATACTAGGCACAGCGCCGCGACCAAGACGCTCTTCAGGCACAAACTGCAAACCAAGATAGCGACGTTCTATAGGGCCGAGATGCCCAACCGCTTTTCCAAACAGGGTCACCATGGCAGCATTAGCGCGCGTGTCTTCACCAGACAAGGCATACATCAACTCACGCTGCCCGTTGCCTGAAACACCAGCGACGCCAACGACCTCACCTGCTCGCACATGCAGTGAAACCGCGCTGAGACTCATACTAAATTGATCCACACGTGGCAGTGTTAACTGATGAACACCCAAAACGACATCACCCAACTTAGCTGCACGATGCTCTAACGCTGGTGGCTCAGCACCTATCATCATGCGGCTGAGTGATGCGTTGCTTTCCTTTTGGGGATTGCAATGCCCTGTGACTTTACCTGCCCGTAGCACCGTGCAAGCGGTACAGAGTTCTCGAATCTCATGCAGCTTGTGGCTGATGTACAAAATACTGCAACCCTCTGAAGACAACTTTTTAAGCACCACAAATAATTTTTCAACGGCTTGCGGCGTAAGCACTGAAGTGGGCTCATCCAATATAAGTAGTTGCGGGTTAGTGAGCAGCGCACGGATAATTTCAACCCGCTGCATTTCACCAACACTCAAGGTGTGTACAGGACGACTTGGGTCGATATCCAAACCGTATTCGCTGGCTTTGGCAGAAATACGTTGGGTCACTTCAGCCAAGGAGAGACGCTTATCTAGGCCTAACCACACGTTTTCAGCCACTGTCAAAGTCTCAAACAGACTGAAATGCTGGAATACCATGCTGATACCCAAGGCCCTCGCTTCTTGGGGGTTGCGGATATGCGCACAGTTACCATTGAAACTAACTACCCCCTCATCCGGCTTCACAGAACCATAAATGATTTTGACTAAGGTGGATTTACCCGCTCCGTTTTCCCCCAAAATGGCATGAATCTCACCAGGTAACACTGTCAGTGACACGTCTTGATTGGCCAATACTGACGCATACCGCTTTGATATGGATGTCAATTGCAATCTAGGTGTTACATCAGTCATGTGAATGCTTGGTTCTAGTCAATTTTTAGAAAATATTTCAAGAATCTTTAAAGTATCAATATCGCTCTGAAATCGTTCACGTTCGTAAAAGTTGGCCCCGTGATAACCAAATCACCCAAAGGCTCAAAGTATCCATAGGCATCGTTGCGATCAAGGAAGTCATGAATTTTCATGCCCAGTACCTCGGCACGTGCCAGTGTTGTAGGGTCAATATAAGCGCCTGCATTGTCTTGCACGCCATCAATGCCGTCCGTATCAGCAGCCAAAGCATAGACATTGCCTAGACCGTGCAAAGACTGTGCCAGACCGAGGCAAAATTCACCTGCCCGTCCGCCTCGCCCTTTGGCTGAGCCAGTTAAGCGCGGGCGAACCGTTACCGTAGTTTCGCCGCCTGACAGAATGACGCAAGGTCGAATGAAGATTTGCATCTGGGCGGACCCCCCACTTTTTGTAGTATTTTTAGCCGCAGTGCGCGCTAGCGCCGCATGAACGGTACCGACCTCTCGAGACTCACCTTCCATGTCATCACTCAAAATATAGGCATGTAGTCCAGCATTACGCACTAATTCGGCAGCGGCCTCCAAGCTTTGCTGCGGCGTTGCCGTCATGTGCACGACGTGCCCCTTAAAAATCGGGTCGTTCGACTTAGGCGTCTCAAGCGCACCAGAGGTCAATTGCTCAGCAATCAAAGCTGGTACATCAATGTTGTAGCGCTTCAAAATTGCCAGCGCCTGCGCACAAGTTGTGTCATCCGGTACGGTCGGGCCACTGGCGATGATGCTGGGGTCGTCTCCGGGAACGTCGCTGATGGTCAAGGTCACAACTTTGGCAGGGAAACAAGCAGCAGCTAAACGACCACCTTTGATACAAGACAAGTGTTTACGTACGCAATTCATCTCAGAAATTGGCGCACCTGAATTCAGTAAGCCCTGGTTGATGTGCTGCTTGTCTGCAAAGTCCAAACCCTCAACCGGCAACGACAGCAGCGCTGAACCACCACCTGAAATAAGACACAAGACCAGATCGTCCGCGGTAAGACCTTGCGTCATATCCAGAATACGTTGCGCAGCTCGCAAACCAGCCGCATCCGGCACGGGATGCGAAGCTTCTACGATTTCAATGCGGAGAGGTTTCCCGTCAAGTTCAACTGGTCTTGCTGGAGTATGGTGATATCGGGTAACCACCAAGCCCGACAATGGCACGTCAACGGGCCAATGCACCTCCACAGCTTGCGCCATCGCAGCGGCAGCTTTTCCGGCGCCAAGCACAACCATGCGACCGCCATTTTTAGGTGGTTCGGGCAAATAAGCAGCGGTATTGTGCAAAGGCAACGCACGTTTTACTGCAGCATTAAAAAGCTGCGTTAAAAATTCGCGTGGTTGCAATCGCGGATCAGGTAATGGCATTGACTAAAATTTCAATGTCTAAAGTGACGCAAACCTGTGAATACCATCACAATCCCACGCTCGTCCGCTGCAGCAATCACTTCAGGGTCGCGCATGCTACCGCCTGGCTGAATCACGCTGGTCGCGCCCGCATCCACCACCACATCTAAACCGTCACGGAACGGGAAAAAAGCATCGCTGGCAACGGCTGTATTTCCCAGCGACAAACCTGCATGTTGTGCCTTGATACTGGCTATACGCGCCGAATCTAAACGACTCATTTGACCTGCCCCTACACCCATGGTCATGCCATCTGCGCAGAATACGATAGCGTTAGATTTGACATATTTCGCGACTTTCCAAGCAAACAATAAGTCTTGCAATTGTTGTGGCGTTGGTTGCACTTTGGAGACGACTTTGAGGTCCGCTAATGTCAACTCATGGTTGTCAGCTGTTTGCATCAACAAGCCAGAACCAACTCGTTTTATATCAACAGCATTGCGGCCATTATCCCAATCAGAATTACCATCCTTACCGACACCTTCTGGCAATTCAATTTGCAGCACACGCACATTCGCTTTAGCTTTGAAAAGCTCTAAGGCTTCAGGGGTATAGCTCGGCGCCATCAGCACCTCGACAAACTGCTTCGAAATTTGAAGCGCAGCAGGCACATCCACAGTGCGATTGAAGGCAATGATGCCGCCAAATGCTGAGGTTGGATCAGTTTTAAACGCCTTCTCATAAGCTTGCAGGGCATCATCCCCGACTGCAACACCGCATGGGTTGGCGTGCTTAACTATCACACATGCGGGTACATCAAAACTTTTCACGCACTCCCAAGCCGCATCCGCATCCGCAATATTGTTGTAGCTTAGCTCTTTACCCTGCAATTGCTTAGCTGTTACGAGTGAACCAGGTGCTGGGTACAAATCGCGATAAAAAGCAGCTTGCTGGTGCGGGTTTTCGCCGTAACGTAAATCTTGCAATTTAATGAAACGACCATTCGATTGCTCAGGGAAAGGGGCATGGCTCCCGTCTTCTTGAATACGAGACAAATAGTCGCTGATCGCACCATCGTATTGGCTGATGCGATTAAAAGCAGCTACAGATAGTGCAAATTTTGTTTTGTCCGTCAACTTGCCACTAGCTTTCAATTCAGCGAGTACCAATGCATATTGACTTGCATCAGTGAGCACGCCAACATCTTTCCAATTTTTAGCTGCTGAGCGCACCATCGCAGGGCCACCAATATCGATGTTCTCAATGGCATCTTCTAATGTGCAGCCCGCTTTGGCAACAGTCGATTCAAAGGGGTAAAGGTTGACGACTAACAAATCAATCATGTCGATATTGTGCTCCGCCAATGCCGCCATGTGCTCTGGCAGGTCTCGGCGGGCGAGTAAACCACCGTGTACTTTTGGATGCAAGGTTTTGACTCGACCATCGAGCATTTCCGGGAAGCCTGTAAGTTCAGCGACTTCAGTCACTGGTAAACCTTGCTCTGCTAGAAGCTTGGCGGTGCCACCGGTAGACAAAAGCTTGATGCCCAAAGCGTCTAGCTCACGCGCGAAATCTACAACGCCGGTTTTGTCTGAGACTGAAATTAATGCATTCATTATTTATGTTTTCGAGAAAGATGAGAGATAAAATTTTATAAATTAAATTAAATAATGATCCAAAAGTTTTTTGCGCAAAGTATTGCGGTTTAGATTCAACCATTCTGCGGCACGTGATTGGTTATTGTCTGCTTGCTTCATCACCACTTCAAGTAAAGGTTTTTCAACCGCCTTAATCAACATGTCGTACATCGCACATGGCTGCTCGCCTCCTAAGTCTTGGAAGTATGCCTCCAAACTATCCCGCACGCATTCGTCTATTTGTTTTTTATTCATCTCATTACAGTCCGATAACTTATTTGAATTTTCTAGCTTCTAAACCATGAAATCAGCTTCTTCAGCTTGACTGCTTTCAATTAATTCTGGTAAGCGCTCATACTGATCAGCCAACTCATCGAAAAACTGCGCCACAGCAGCATGCTGCAATTCGCAACTTTCTAGAGTATTCATGCGATTACGAAACGCTTCCCCATCGGGCAATGACCGCACGTACCAGCCAATGTGCTTGCGTGCTGTACGAACACCCGCAAATTCACCATACAACTCGTAATGGTCTAGCAGGTGATCACACAACAATCTCTTCACTTCAGCAACCAAAGGTGGCGCTAAATACATACCAGTCGCCATAAAGTGGGCAATCTCACGAAAAATCCAAGGTTTACCCTGCGCTGCTCGACCAACCATGATTGCATCTGCACCCGTGAAATTTAAAACATCACGTGCTATTTCTGGACTGGTAATGTCACCGTTGGCAACAACAGGGATCCGAACGACTGATTTCACCGCTGCAATTGTTTCGTACTCAGCTGCACCTTTGTAACCTTGCTCACGGGTGCGACCGTGAACGGCAAGCATTTGCACACCCGCTTGCTCAAAAGCACGCGCTAAAACCACAGCATTTTTATGGCTTTGACACCAGCCTGTACGCATTTTCAAGGTCACAGGCACATTGCGGGGTGCACAGACTGATACGACGGCTTGTACAATTGACAAGGCTAGGCCTTCGTCTTGCATCAACGCTGAACCTGCCCATTTGTTGCAGACTTTCTTGGCAGGGCAACCCATATTAATGTCGATGATTTGTGCACCGTTATCAATATTGTGCAAAGCAGCTTCGGCCATCATCTCAGCAGAGGTGCCAGCAATTTGTACCGCGATGGGAGCGCTTTCACCATCATGGTTCGCGCGGCGCGATGTTTTAAGTGTGCTCCACAATTCGCGTTTGGAGGTCACCATCTCACTAACAGCATAACCAGCACCTAGCTTTTTGCACAGCTTGCGAAATGGCCTGTCTGTCACTCCCGCCATGGGAGCGACAAACAAATTATTTGGCAAGAGGTATTGACCGATATTCATACTCTGAAAAATTTAAGGATTTTGTTTAGCTGCTTAAAAATGAAGCACAATTGTAGCGCTCTATACTAGGTGATACATGGAAATTTGGCTTGAACATCTGTTAACTTTGCTGGCATTGCCTAAATTCGGTTTGAGTACCGTGTTTGTCGTGTCATTTATTAGCGCTACCCTATTGCCATTGGGTTCCGAGCCTGCTGTTTTTGGATTAATCAAGCTCAATCCCGAATTATTTTGGCCAACAATATTGGTTGCTACAGCAGGAAACACGCTGGGTGGTGCAGTTGATTGGTGGATGGGTTTTGGTGCCCACCGAGCGGTGGATAAGTACAAAGGATCCGCCACCCATACAAAAGCGCTGCAGTGGCTGGAGCGACTTGGGCCCAAAGCGTGTATATTTTCTTTTCTACCAATAGTCGGAGACCCACTGTGCGCCGTTGCTGGATGGCTCAAACTGTCTTTTTGGCCATGTGTGATGTACATGGCTATTGGAAAATTTCTTCGCTACGTCATTATCACAACGCTCTTGCTATATGTGTTCCCAGGCAAGATTCCTATGTGGCCGTTTTAGCGACCTCTGCATTTCTTAGGCGAATATGCAGTTCTTTGAGTTGTTTTTCGTCAACCAGAGAAGGCGCTTGAGTCAACAGACACTGTGCGCGCTGAGTTTTAGGGAAAGCAATCACATCACGAATGGATTCAGCACCTGTCATCAAGGTCACAATACGGTCTAAACCAAAGGCCAAACCGCCATGCGGCGGTGCGCCATATTGCAAAGCATCTAGCAAGAAGCCGAATTTGATTTGAGCTTCTTCAGGTGTGATTTTGAGTGCATCAAAGACTTTTTGCTGCACATCTGCACGGTGAATACGGACCGAACCACCGCCCATTTCCCAGCCGTTCAAGACCATGTCATAGCCCTTAGAGATACATTTCTCTGGCGCGGTGACCATCCAATCTTCGTGGCCATCTTTTGGTGCCGTGAAGGGGTGATGCGTCGCGGTGTAGCGCTGCGCTTCCTCGTCGTACTCAAACATCGGGAAGTCAACCACCCACATTGGGCGCCATGATTTTTCAAACAAACCGTTCTTTTTGCCAAACTCACTGTGGCCGATTTTAATGCGCAGTGCACCAATCGCATCGTTCACAACCTTCTCTTTGTCGGCGCCAAAGAAAATCAAGTCACCATCTTGAGCACCAGTACGCGCCAAAACTTCTGCAATCGCTTTGTCGTGGATATTTTTAACAATCGGGCTTTGCAAGCCATCACGGCCTTTGGCCAATTCATTGACTTTGATATATGCCAAACCTTTAGCGCCGTAAATTTTGACGAATTCGGTGTAACCGTCAATCTCGCCACGGCTCAAACCGCCAACCTCGCGCGCACCACCTGGAACGCGCAAGGCGACCACTCGGCCGCCTTTCATCGTTGCAGCGCCTGAAAAGACTTTGAAATCCACGTCCGCCATCACATCTGTTACTTCGGTGAATTTGAGGCTGACGCGCAAATCTGGCTTGTCTGAGCCATATACATGCATGGCGTCTTGGTAGGTCATGACGGGGAACTCTCCCAAATCCACATTCATGGTGTTTTTAAATACTGTGGTGATCATGCCTTGGAACATGTCACGAATTTCTTGCTCGTCTAAGAACGATGTTTCAATATCAATCTGCGTGAATTCTGGCTGGCGGTCTGCACGCAAGTCTTCGTCGCGGAAGCATTTCACGATTTGGTAGTAGCGGTCATAGCCAGCCACCATCAAAAGCTGCTTGAATAACTGCGGCGATTGCGGTAATGCAAAAAAGTGCCCGTCGTGCACGCGGCTAGGCACCAAGTAGTCACGCGCACCTTCGGGCGTGCTCTTCGTCAACATTGGCGTTTCAATATCAATAAAGCCATTTGCATCCAAAAACTTACGTACTTCCATCGACACTTTGTAGCGCAGCATCAGGTTATTTTGCATGTAAGGACGGCGCAAATCCAGCACACGGTGCGTCAAACGAGTCGTTTCAGACAAATTCTCATCATCCAGCTGGAAAGGTGGTGTGACTGACGCATTGAGCACATTCAGCTCATGACACAGCACTTCGATTTTGCCACTCTTTAAATTGTCATTCACTGTGCCTGCAGGTCGCGCACGCACCAAGCCTTTGATTTGAATACAAAACTCGTTGCGCACCACTTCGGCTAGTTTGAACATCTCTGCACGATCAGGGTCACACACCACTTGAACGTAGCCTTCACGATCTCGCAGATCGATAAAAATCACGCCACCATGGTCACGACGGCGATTCACCCATCCGCACAAACTCACTGTTTCACCAAGCTGAGCTTCAGTGACCAGACCACAATATTGGGTACGCATTGCCATAATTTCTCTCGTATTCGTAAAAGTTAAGTTATTTTTGGATTTTTTTCTGTATTGGATGGTGAGGTACATTAGGTGACACCACGCCCATAGACACGATGTATTTCAAGGCTTCATCAACACTCATATTCAACTCAATGCATTCGGTCTTCTTCAACATCACAAAGTAGCCGCCAGTTGGGTTAGGTGTGGTTGGTACATAAACACTCAAATACTCGCCCTTCAAATGATTGGCCACATCGCCACCCGGTGTACCGGTCACAAAAGCAATCGTCCACACATCTACGCGCGGCCATTGCACGAGCACAGCCGTTCTGAAAGCGCTACCACCATCTGCAAACAATGTATCTGAGACTTGCTTGACGCTGGAGTAGATAGAACGCACAACTGGAATGCGATTCAAAAACGCATCACTCCAAATCATCAATTGGCGACCCAAAAAGTTACTCGCAGCCGCACCCACTATCAGCAATATCGCCAGCGACAGCAAGACGCCAAAGCCGGGGATATGGATACCCAACAACCTGTCTGGGTGCCATGCAGCGGGCAAAATCAACAATGTTTTATCCAAACTGCTCAGCATCCATTCCAGCAACCAAACTGTTATGGCAATCGGCACGATGACCAGCAAACCAGCAAACAACCATTTACGCAGTTTAGACATCATATTTTTGACCTCAGAATCAAACGCTAGGGACAGCAGCCGATGATGGCGCCGGTGGTGGCGTGGCAGTATTCGATGCAGATGGCGTCGTTGCGGGAGAACTCGCAGCGGCATCGGGTGTAGTTGCCGTTGAAGGGGTTACAGATTCGGCAGCATCAGATTTTGCATCAGCGGCCGACGCAGTGTTTTTACCGCCGCCTTCGCGGAAATCAGTCACATACCAACCCGTGCCCTTGAGCTGAAAACCTGCGGCCGTCAGCTGTTTTTTGAACTCGGCTCGACCGCAAGAGGGGCAATCGGTGAGTTGCGGATCCGACATTTTTTGCAAAACGTCTTTGGCATGCCCGCAAGCGTCGCATTTGTAAGCGTAAATAGGCATAAAAAGAGAGTTTTAAAGCGTTATAAAGCACCAAAGCTTGAAGCAAGCTGGCGTAACCCTCTATTATAAGTGTTTACGTTAGATAAGTGTTTAAGTTGGCGCGCTTAGACAGCACTACTTCCCTCATAGTGGTGAACATGGCCTTTTTTGTCATGCATCATTTGTGGCAACAAAGAGCCGGCCAACATACCCAGCAAAGCAGCGATCAATCCGGCCAATTGCGGCGGAAAACTCTCAGCCAAACTTGGCACATATGTAAAAACTAACCAAATAACAATGCCTAGGACAATCGAAAGAACAGCGCCCTGCGTTGTCGCACGGTACCAATACAAACCAAAAACAAGAGGCACAAAAGCGCCAACCAGTGTAATTTGATACGCGCCCGAGACTAAATCATAAATCGGCGTTCCCTGCATATTGATGGCGTATGTCAAAACTGCTGCGGTAAACACAACAACGGATATTCGCATGGCCTTTAGCGTGGCGGCATCACTCATACCCGGTTTGATATTGCGCAAAATATTCTCGACAAACGTGGTGCTAGGCGCCAACAGCGTGGCTGATGCCGTGGACATGATGGCAGACAGCAACGCACCAAAAAATGTAATTTGCAAAAGCAATGGCATCTTTTGCATCACCAACGTGGGCAGCACTTTTTGCGGGTCGTCTTTGAGCAAAGTCGTGGTCGCCTCAGGCATGATGATCACAGCCGCCATGACAACAAACATAGGAATCAACGCGAACAAAAAGTACAAGATGCCGCCAATTACGGGGCCGCGAACAGCGGTTTTGGCATCTTTGGATGACATCACGCGCGCAAAAACGTCTTGTTGTGGGATAGAACCAAGCATCATCGTCATCGCCGCTGCTGAGAAAAACAACCATTCTTTGAAACCACCGGTGGGGAAAAACTGCAGTTTGCCGTTTTTGACGGCGTAATCTAAAACCTTGTCCGCACCGCCCGCCAAGCCCGCTGCATACCAAGCAATCACAATTAAACCCAATGCAATAACGATCATTTGAATGAAATCGGTCATTGCCACAGACCACATGCCGCCATACAGGGTATATACCAATACGATCAATGTACCTATAACCATGCCCTGTGCGATGGATACTGTACCTTGGGTTATTAAATTAAAGACCAAACCCAAAGCCGTTATCTGTGCAGCCACCCAACCCAGATAACTGACCATAATCACCAAGGAGCAAAAAATCTCGACGCCTCGGCCAAAACGTTGTCGATAATAATCACCAATCGTGATCAGATTGCGTTGATAAAGTTTATACGCAAAAAATAATCCCACAAACACCAAACACATAGAAGCACCAAACGGATCTTCTACGACAGAGCCAATACCATTTTGAACGAATTTAGCAGGTACACCTAATACTGTTTCTGAGCCAAACCAGGTTGCGAATGTTGTAGCAATAACCACTGCCAAAGGCAAACTTCGCCCCGCGACCGCATAATCAGCAGTATTATGAACTCGCCTAGCAGCATACAAGCCAATGGCGATTGAAATCAATAAATAAACAACAATGAATGACAGTAACATGCATACTCCAATATGCTAGATAAACATCAATAAATCAACCAAAAATCAACGTAAAATTCATTAAAATCTAATCATATAACACAAAATTGCTATAATTTAAATAGCATTTAAAGCATATAATATGCCGGCTACAGCCAAATATAATTAATTTATGCGCGATATTTTCAAAAATTAATATGTAAACGGGCAACCAACTGCATTGCTATCAAACCCAGTATAAACCCCAAACCTGTATAGATGAAACGCTGAAGCAGTTTGTTCGTTCTGCGTTGCTCACTCAATAACTCTTTTAATAAAACAGAATTTTGTTTTGTATTATTAATTTCATTATTATTTGAATTATTCTTCAAATAAACAGTTAATAAAGCTGGCAATTCAGGTAATAACTTCGCATAACGAGGTGCTTGTGCTTTGAGCTCTTCCATTAACTTTTGTGGACCAATTTGCTCGAGCATCCATTTCTCTAAAAAAGGTTTAGCAGTATTCCACAAATCCAAATCCGGATCTAAATCACGGCCTAAACCTTCAATATTCAATAACGTCTTTTGCAACAATACCAATTGCGGTTGAATCTCTACGTGGAAACGACGCGAGGTTTGGAATAACCTCATCAATACCAATCCAAGCGAAATTTCTTTCAATGGACGGTCAAAATAAGGTTCGCAAACCGCGCGAATGGCAGATTCTAATTCATCAACGCGAGTCTCTTTAGGCACCCAACCCGATTCGATATGTAGCTCAGAAACACGTTTGTAATCGCGCCTGAAAAATGCCGTGAAGTTCTGCGCCAGATAATCTTTATCAACCGCTGTCAAACTGCCAATGATGCCGAAATCTAGCAAGATATAGCGCCCAAAGGTTGCTGGCTCCAAACTCACTTGAATATTGCCAGGATGCATATCTGCATGGAAAAAACCGTCGCGAAAGACTTGGGCAAAAAATATGGTCACCCCGTCACTAGCGAGCTTCTTGAAATCGACTCCAGCATCGCGTAAAACCTGTGTTTGATTGATAGGCACGCCCTTCATGCGCTGCATGACCAGCACATCAGGGTGGCAATAGTCCCAATACATATCGGGAATCATGACCAGATCTTTTTCAGCAGCGTGCAACGACATATTGCGTTTGAGCTGCGCTGCGCTGGAAGCCTCACGTATCAAATCCAACTCGTCATGGAGATGCTTGTCAAACTCGGCTACCACCTCGCGCGGCTTCAGGCGTTTGCCGTCAGCACTGAGCTTCTCCACCCAGCCAGCCATCATGTGCATCAGGCTCAGGTCTTTTTCGATAGCAGCCAACATGTTTGGTCGCAGCACCTTGACGGCCACTTCAAGTTTACGCCCTTGTTTGTCTGTAATCGTCGCAAAATGCACTTGCGCAATAGACGCACTGGCAACGGGTTCACGCTCAAAAGTGGCAAATATATCCGCCAGCGGCTTATTAAAAGCGCGCTCTATTGTTTGCACTGCAATTTTTGGATCAAACGTTGGAACTCGGTCTTGCAGTTTCGCTAATTCGTCTGCAACATCCAGCGGAAGCAAATCACGCCTTGTCGACAACACTTGGCCAAATTTGACAAAAATTGGCCCCAAGCTTTCCAAAGCCTCGCGTAAACGCTGGCCACGCGGGGCTTGCAAATTGCGTCCAAATGACACAATACGAGCCAAAACAGTCAACCATGGCTTTTGAAAACTCGTCAACACCAGCTGGTCTAAACCAAACCGCAGCGCTATCCAAACAATGAAAGCCCCACGCAAGAGCCGTCTCATTCTGCAGCCTTTGCAGTGACTTTTACTGATGGATTGACAACCTCTGTATCTGTAACTTTGCTGACCAAAAACGATTTCAAACCAACCACTATTTGCTTAACCGTACTGACCACGGCATGCGCGGGCGCATCGCCCGTGATGCGAGATAAATCCTCTTCCACGTCCCAGCGTACATGGTCTGCCAGCCAATTCACTTCGGCAGCCAGCTGAACGTCGCCTTCGATCTTGATGTTGGGTTTGCCACCATTGAGCGCGGTTTGCAGGATGGATAAAGGTGATTCATCTGCAACCAGCAAGCTCAAATCAGCAACAGCTTCTGGCGTTGAGCGCTCCAGCAAACCTGCAGGCGTGGCAGCCAACGTCATGGACAGCGTTCGCCATTGCACGCGCACGACACGGCCTTTGAGCCGCGCCAAACGGGCAGTCGCTTCTGGTTCTTGCATTAGCACATGGTTGAGTAGCAAAACGAGGCGTTGATGCACTTCGTCAACCGCCCATGCAGGCGGCTGCAAACCTGTAAGTTTGCTCACCAAGTCATCAAACAAAGAAAAAGGGGACGATGTTGCCATAGTCCCCAATTATTCACGACTTTTGCAGATTTTAAAATCGCAAGGTTTTTTAATTTACCCTTTAACAGTCTTGCAAAGTCTTAAAAAGCTTTTTATTGCAGTGCTTGCACGCCTGCGACTAACCAACCGCCGCCATTTTTGGCTTTGGTCATGTTCCATACTTCGCGGAACGGTGCTGGACCGACTGACTCCTCTTCACGAATCATGCCTGAAAACTCGACACTGGCCATGTACTCCGTAGCCATTTCTTCGATGCCAAGCAACTGCGCATCCAACATCACCACATCGGTTTTGTTGACCACACCAGCTTGTATGCCGCGCTCAGCCAATTGAGCTTTGATCTCGCCAGCCATCTCATCTGTCATCATCGCCTTTAATGCCGCGATGTCAGATTTGTCCCAAGCGTCTTGCAAGGTCACGAAATTGCGTTTTGCAGCTGTCAAGAATCCAGCTGTATCAAAATCAACAGGAACACCCCAAGACTGAGAGCCTGACAAACCTGTCGTATTGTCTGAAGCTTGTAGACCAGAGCCAATCATTGACTTGCCCGCTTGCTGACCCGCTGCACTGCTGTCAAACGCTGTGGCATTGCCTTCCCAAGGACGCGCAGAAGCGTCATTACCAACATTTTGTGGGCTGTATGAACGTGGAGGAATAGCATCTGCTGGTGAAGAACTGCCAGCACCTTGCATGGCGTATGGGCTACTAGAATTAAACGTGTTGCCGGTTGACTTTTTGCCACCATTACGTGAGCGAATAAAGTACATCACCAAAGCAATTACACCAAACGCCAACAAGCCAAACATCACAGCCTGCATGATGCCACCCAGCATACCGCCTAGACCCAATGAATTAGCCAACCAAGCCAAACCTAGGCCAGCAGCCAAGCCACCTAGCATCGCGCCCCATGGTTTCTTAGGCGCAGCCGCAGGTGCCGCAGCTGGCGCTGCAGCGGGTTTAGCAGCAGCAGAATTAGTCGCGTTTTGAGCTGGAGCAGCTGGTGGTGCGCTTTTCTGTGTGACGTTGTTGGATTGCTTACCCATAGAACCACCACCACCCATGCGACGTGCAGCCTCAGCAGATAAGCTAGAAAAAGTCAACGCGCAAATTAAAACTGTAGTCCAAAGTTTCATATTTTCTCCTGAAAAGCCAAATGAATCGTTGTCAAAAACCTGTTGTTTTCAACATGCTCTCAATATAGGGCTAAATGCTTTAGTTTTCAATAGGTATTAACAGAGACTTGCAGCATAAAAGGGTATTTTAAAATTACTTGCTGCAAATTGTGACAAAAACACACTGCTTAGCCACAACACCAAGTTATGTACTAGCACTTGATGCCAACATGCAGCGCCACGACACCACCCGTCATGTTGTGAAAGTCCACATGACCAAAACCTGCAGTTTTCATGAATACTTTGAGTTCTTCTTGGCTCGGGTGCATGCGAATCGACTCGGCCAGGTAACGGTAACTAGAATCATCCCCAGCCACCAATTTACCTAGCTTTGGTAACACATTGAAAGAATACCAGTCGTAAACCTTAGAAAGTGGTTTGGCGATCTTGGAAAACTCCAAGACCAGTAATTTGCCATTTGGCTTCAAAACGCGGTTCATTTCCTTCAACGCCAAATCTTTGTGCGTCATATTGCGCAACCCAAAAGCGACGGTCACGACATCAAAATGGCTGTCTGGAAAGGGTAACTTCTCTGCATCGCACACAAAAGTAGGCAAAACCACGCCAGCGTTGATCAAACGATCACGGCCTTCACGCAACATGGCTTCGTTGATGTCGGTATGCACCACATGGCCAGTTTTGCCAACTTTCGGTGCAAAAGCCAACGCCAAATCGCCCGTTCCACCGGCTATATCCAACACTTTTGAACCCTCTTGCACATTCGCCACCATGACGGTGTAGGCCTTCCAAGCGCGGTGCAGACCCATGGACATCAGGTCGTTCATGATGTCGTACTTTGGCGCGACCGAATCAAACACGCTGCGCACGTGCTTGGCTTTGTCTTTTTCTTCGACCGACTGGAAACCGAAATGTGTTTGGCTCATATCAATAACTTCAATAACTTCAATAGCTTCAATAGCTTCAATAGCTTCAATAGCTTCAAT
>JANMTB010000162.1:0-2594 GCA_031390045.1 Polaromonas sp. | reverse complement strand
CAAAGGTGATGAACCACGGCGTCAATTGCGGCTCTGCCAGCGTGCCCACAGCCAGCTTGGTCATCGGCAATGTCACAGCAAAAAGGGTAACGCCAAGCAGCCCCAGCCAGAGCCCTTTTTTCACATGTTGTGATGAAACTTGATCAGAGTTCATCTTAAAAAGTCGCCATCCAAGCCGCAGTCACCACCAAAACCAAGGCCATGAAGCGGTTAAACCACAGCAAACGGCTGCCCTGTAGTAACCAATCGCGCAACAGCGAGCCCATCAAGGCGTACGAAAAATTGCTCACAAAGGCAAAAAACGTCAAAACAGGCAAAATGATGGCAAATCGTTGGCCTGCGTCTGCCTGCCCAGCCATCCAGCCAGCCACCACCGTCAAAGCCAGCATCCATGCTTTGATGTTCAAAAATTGTAGCATCACGCCCTGCTTAAACGTGACATTCAGCCGTGACGTGTCTGCTGTGCCGAGTTGTTTTGTGTTGAAAAGCTTGAACGCTAGCCACAGCAAATAACCCACACCAACTGCTTTGATGCCCCAACGCAGCGCTGGAATGGCCACCACAGCCGCCCCCAACCCGCCTGCACACAAGGTAAAAAGAAGCGCCCAGCCGACGGGCACAGCAAACGCAAACTGCATCGCGCGCTTCAAACCGTAGTTAGCTGCGATAGCGGTGGACAGGGTTGTGTTCGGCCCTGGCGAAAAGCTAGAAGCAGTGGTTAAAACCAACAATGCGGTGAGTTCAACGGCGGTCATGGCTTGCAGTTTACCTTCAAAGACAATACACTAACAGTACAGTTATGCAACGCAGTTTGAATAACTGTATTGCTCTTTTATACAGCACAGTTTAAGGCGTTTATTCACCGAGAACTGCATCGACAACGACAACAAAGACAGTGACAGCAGAAAAGTATGTTGACCAAAAGTACGTCTTTAACATTGGCGGAGCAATTAAGCAGCCGTTTTGCTGAGCGCATCAACAGTCGCTTGCTGTCACCTGGTGCGCGGCTGCCATCTGTGCGCCAGTGTGCCCTGCAGCAGCAAGTCAGCCCCTCAACCGTGGTGGCGGCATACGATTTATTACTCGCCTCAGGGCTGGTCGAAGCGCGCAAAAATCGTGGTTTCTTTGTACGTGAAAATAGTATTATTAATATCTCTAAAAATAGATTAAATTCATCTGTAGCCGGCGTATTTGTTGCCTATCATGCTACAAATAATGTAACAAATATAAACACCGCAACAGCGCCGAGAAAAATCGTCAGCCCCGCCAATGCGGCGATGCTGATTCGCGGCATGTTCCACCAAACCAATGACAAACCGCAACCCGGCATGGGCGTATTTCCACCCGATTGGTTGGCTGCCAGCTTCGTTACCAGCGCGGTGCGCAAAGTCACCAGCGGGGCAGCGTTGCAGCAGTTTTCATTTCAGTACGGCGAACCCAAAGGCGACTCGGGTTTGCGCCGCTCGCTGTCCAACAAGCTAGCAGATATCAACATCGCCGCGCCGATTGAGCAAATCATCACCACCGTGGGCGCTACCCACGCCTTAGATATCGTGAGCCGGACTCTGTTAAAAGCCGGCGACACTGTGATGGTGGAGGAACCCGGCTGGGCGATTGAATTTGCCCGCTTGCAGATGCTAGGTTTACGGATTCTGCCTGTGCCGCGCGGTCCGCAAGGGCCAGATTTGGCAGTGATGGCGCAGTATTGCGAGCTGCATAAACCCAAATTATTCGTCAGTGTCAGCGTGCTACACAACCCGACGGGCTATAGCTTATCACCCACCAGCGCGCATAGTATTTTAAAACTGGCAAACCAGTATGACTTTCATATTGTGGAGGACGACACCTACAGCCATATTGCCCCGTCGCATGCCACACGGCTGAGCGCTTTGGACGGATTGCAGCGCACGATTTACGTCAGTGGTTTTGCCAAAATCCTCGCCCCCAATTGGCGCGTCGGTTACTTGGCGGCACCCCCCGAGTTGGTGGAGCGCTTGCTGGACACCAAATTACTCGGTAGTTTGACCACGCCCTCACTGCTAGAAAAAGCTGTGAGCTGGTGCATTGACCAAGGCCAACTGCGCCGCCACGCCGAGCGGATTCGCACTCAGCTTGAGGCAGCACGAGGTAGAGCTCTGAAGTTAGCACTCACTCACGGCTGTACTTTGGCAGCAGAACCTGCTGGCCTGTTTGGCTGGGTAGATACGGGGGTGGACACCGAAGCACTGGCGCAACGCATGCTTGACCACGGCTACCTGCTCGCACCCGGCACCCTGTTTTACGCCGACCGAAAACCAAGCACACTCATGCGCATCAACTTTGCGACCACTCAGAATGCGGAGTTTTGGGCTGTGTTTGCAAAAGAAGTGGGGCGGCAAGCGATGTAGAGCAAAATATTGGATTGAAAAATCGAAATTCGCCCTGATCTAATGAGAGTTAAGACCATACTCAAACCACAAGTTTTTTTATGTCGTATCATTTCTCACAAGGACGGCAACCATGACACTACATCACACACAACCCGACCCAAACCCAGCACCCATAGACGCATCGCAATCCATTGATGCACAACCCATACACCATGCGCCCCATGG
>JANMTB010000157.1:0-25021 GCA_031390045.1 Polaromonas sp. | reverse complement strand
CCCAAGATTTAGACCTCAGCTACACCGCGATGTGCAACGCTCTGAACGATGTGGATGAAGCGAACGCGAAGTCGTTTTTGGCGATGCTGAGCCTGTCATTGATGGCGCATGCGGACAATGCAAGTGAAGTTTTGGCGCTGATTGAGAATGCTCGTGCGCAATGCAAGGCTTCGTAGGCGTTTGTACTAGGGGTTGAAACTATAGATTCCGCTTAAACTTGCATTTTGTAGGCGTGCTAACTATGCTTCGCCAATACCCATCAAAAATTCCATACACATTCGGAGACACCATGTTCGGTAAATTTACAAAAGTCGCAGCGCTGAGCTTGCTTACAGCGGCTGGATTCACTTCATTCTCTACCTTGGCTCAAGACGCCTACCCCACCAAAACCATTCGCTTCGTCGTACCCTACCCACCTGGCGGTCCCACGGATTTAATGGCTAGGCTGCTGCAGGGTGAGCTACAAACGCGATTGGGCGTGACCGTGATGGTGGACAACAAAGCGGGCGCTGGCGGCAATGTCGGCAGCGCTGAGGTGGCGAAACAAGCCCCTGCCGACGGCCACACCATTTTGCTGGCTGCCAGCGGCCCGATGGCGGTGAACTCGACACTGTACAAAAGCATGCCGTTCAACCCGCTGACCGAGCTGGCACCGGTGATTCAAATTTCATCTTTCCCGTTGGTGCTTGAAGTGCACCCCAAAGTGCCCGCCAAAAACGTGAAAGAACTGATTGCGTATGCAAAAGCGAATAAAAAAGACATGAGCTTCGCCTCTGCAGGCAACGGCACACCGCAGCATTTGGCGGGTGAGCTGTTCAACACCCAAGTGGGCACCGAGATTGCGCATATCCCCTACAAAGGCGCTGGCCCTGCATTGAATGATTTGTTGGGAGGTCAAGTCAATGTGATGTTTGATATTTTGGGCAGTTCGTTGCCGCACATCCAATCTGGCAAACTCGTGCCGCTCGCTGTGACATCGGCCAAACGCAGCCCTCAGTTGCCTAATGTACCGACGATGGCGGAAGCTGGCGTGCCAGGCTACGAGTTCACCGGTTGGCACGGCATTGCGGTGCGTGCGGGCACACCAAAACCCATCATCGACAAGCTCAACACTACCTTGAATGCGATTTTTAAAGAACCAGCATTCCGCGAAAAATGGGAAGCCATTGGCACACCCGTTGTTGGTGGCACGGCGGCGCAATTTGGCGATTTGATCAAAGCGGATACTGTTCGCTTGGGCAAAGTGGTAAAAGACGCGGGTGTGACACTGGATTGATTGTTGATAGGTTAGTTTTGATATATTAAATTAGGAGACTTATATGACTCACACTTTGTTGAAGCAAGTACTAACCGTTTCAAGTTTATTCATCGGGCTTGCCATGCAGCCTAGCCAAGCGCAAATCGCAGCCAATGCCGTTTGGCCGACCAAGCCTGTCAAAATCGTCGTCACCTTCCCGCCCGGTGGCGCGCCTGATACATTGGCGCGCATATTGGCTGAGAAATGGGGGCAAGCTACTGGGCAAACCTTCACAGTCGACAACAAACCCGGTGCAGGTGGCAACATTGGCGCTGATTTTGTGGCCAAAAGCGCGGCTGATGGCACGACTTTATTGATCGCCACCGTAGGCACGCACGCCATCAACCCCGCGCTGTACGCCAAAATGCCGTACGACAACATCAAAGACTTCACGCCCGTGAGCTTTTTAGCCAGTACGCCGAACTTGCTGGTGGTGAACAACAGCGTTCCCGCCAAAACCGTCAAAGAATTAATCGCGCTGGCTGGCAAGACACCGCTGACGTTTGGATCTTCGGGCAGCGGTACATCTATTCATTTGTCTGGCGAGTTGTTCAACACCTTGGCGGGCGTCAAAATGCAGCACATTCCCTACAAAGGACGCGCGCAAGCGATTCCGGATTTGCTGGGCGGGCGAATTTCCATGATTTTTGACAACATGCCCTCAGCACTGCCTTTGGTCAAATCTGGCGATATCCGCGCCATCGCTGTGACTAGCGCTACGCGTTCACCCGCTGCGCCGAATATTCCGACCATTGCTGAATCAGGTTTGCCTGGTTTTGAAGCGACCTCATGGTTTGCATTGATGGCACCGGCTGGCATTCCCAAAGATGTTTTAGCCCGCATCAATTCTGAAACGATCCGCGTTATGACGCTGCCAGATGTGAAAGAAAAACTCTCAGCTTTAGGGCTAGACGCCACCCCAGCCAGCCCCGAATCTCTCGCCAACTTGATTCAGGTCGAAACCGTCAAGTGGGCGAAAGTCGTTAAAGAATCAGGCGCAAAACTGGATTGACAAAAATTTACGATAGATCAAGGCGCGTAAGCCTATAGCCTTCGTATTTACTACCTAAATTGCTATATTTTTTATAGCAAATAATTTATACTGGTGGCAAAAGCACTTTATCGATAACATGCACCACGCCGTTACTGGCGTCTAAGTTGGTCTGAATAATCCGCGATGTGCGAGCGCGACCATCGGTGATGGTCAAAGTACCACCAATATTGTCAATTTTTAGCGTTGCACCTTGGACGGTTTTAAGCGGGGTATTCAACAAAAGATCGGCGAAGTTAATCTTGCCGGGTAGTAGGTGATACGAAAGAACCGCATTGAGCAAGGGCTTGTTGGCAAAAAGCTCTTCTTTGGTCAAACCCAATTCAGCCAATGCTGCCACAAAGGCAGCGTTATTGGGCGCGAACAATGTGTAAGAAGTGTTGGCTTGGAAAGTTGCCACCAAATTGGCCGCAACGATAGCGTCGCCCAACACGCTTAAATCATTGTTGCTGCGCACCAATTCAAAAAGGTCTTTGTTGACATCCGAGTTGCCGCCACATGCGGTCAACAGTGTGGTGGCTGAGACGGCGGCTATGCCACTCATGAGGAGAATATTTCGTCGTAACATAGTAAGTTCCTTGCTTGTGTTGATTGAAATGAAAGGTTGAACTTTCAATGTAAACCCATCAAGCAAGAGGCACAAGTGCTGAGCGCACCCAAGAAGTAACGACAGTTTTGAGTTCGTTATTTTTTTCAAAGAAGTGTAGAAAAACGCCTACAAACTGTATCAGTAAGGTCTCACACTTGCTTTAAAAAAACGGTACGTTTATTTTTAAAGAGATGAGATGCATTGATACCAAGTTGTACATCATCATTTACGAATACATTCATCAATTCCATTGGTAAAAACTTAGAATTTCAGTAAAAAAATTTATCGATAAGCAGATTTAAAAAATTTACGCTGCATTGAATTTGTAGACTTCATTTGGCGTCACACACTTTTTACGCCTAGTAACAACAAACACCATTGAATGTGTTTGTCGCTCTATATCACCCAAGCGCCATCGCGATAAATCACTTGCTCATCTAGCACGACTTGTTCGGTAACGGCAAAAACATCAATGTGGTGTTTGCCGTCGCCGCGTTTGAAGTTGGGTTTACCGTAAATGCCGTGTTTCGCGCCTAGAGACAGGTGCATGCCGCACATGCGTTCATAGCTGCCAATATCGCTGACGAAACGGGTTTGGGTGAAGGCGCGGTTGAGGCCTAGGCCGATTTCGCGCAGCCAGACGACCTGCTCATCAGCGCGGATATTGGCCAGCACGGTGTCAAATTCTGGCGTGCTATCTTCAGTGGCGACGACTTGGCCTTTGTCAACAATCAAGGTGATGGGTTTGGCTGGGCGGTTGACTTTGAACGCCGTGTCGCCAAAGGCGTGGATGCGTACGCGCCCGTGCACGGCCTCTAGGTCTTTAGCCTCTGTAAACACCTCACCAATCGGGAACTGCCCGCCAACATTAGGCATGTCGCTGTAGTCGCCCACATTGAGTTTGGCAGGTTCAAACGAGGAGCCAAAGACGAGCCGCGCATCGGGGAACTGTTCGCCACCACTGTCCAGCCAGCCACTTTGAGCGGTGTCGATGATGGTTTTAAGCCCATGTCCCACACCCCGAAAATACGCAGAATCGTAGGCCAAAGCGTCTATGTAGTAGCCTACCTCTGTCCCTTGCATGCGCACCAAATGCAGATGCTCGATCACTTTGAGCCCGCGTTTAAACAGCTCTACGCGGATGCGAAACGCCTCCAGCCTGAAATTGGTAGATTGCACTAAAACTACCAAGTCTGACGCCGTCAAAGCCGCAAATATGCCCAGCACTGCTTCAGACGTGTGGGTCGCAAAGTCGATGAATTGCGCATCTGGTAGGCAGTGCCTGTAAGCATCGGTCAAAGTGCGGGCCAGTTCGCAGTTCGTGTCAAACACCACCACGGCCTTATTTTTTCCTGCTGATTGGCTTGTTTGGTAGCTAGGGTGGTGAAAAACTTGCGTCAACAGGTCAGCAATGTTTTTTTCTGCAATCTTATTCATTATTTCATTTTACGTTGGCACTATTTTGCCTGTGCCAAACGCACCGCTTCGTC
Organism: Polaromonas sp.; assembly: GCA_031390045.1. Classification (GTDB taxonomy): domain Bacteria; phylum Pseudomonadota; class Gammaproteobacteria; order Burkholderiales; family Burkholderiaceae_C; genus Aalborgiella. The sequence goes on along the minus strand of JANMTB010000157.1, from coordinate 20,594 downwards.
GACAAATCTGTAAACCTCAAGCGGCGTGGTTTGATTCGGCCCTAAAGTCGCTTTGTCGCGATACTGCCCCACTCGCACCACGACGAGTTGCATTGATGGAACGACGATCACATATTGCCCTTGGTGTCCTTGCATGAAGTAAAACGGATGCTTGTATTTCCAATCCATCCACAAGGAGTGACCGTAAAAAGGCTGCAAGTCGGGCTGCCGCATGCGCTCGACAAATGTCTTATCCAATAACTGTTTACCGCCCCACTGCCCGTCTTGCAAAAGCAGTTGCCCCAGTTTGGCATAGCCTCGGGCGGTCGCAAAAATGCAGCAGTAGGTACGCTCCATGCCGCCTTCAGTACCGGGCCGGTCTAGGGTGTAGAGGCCCTCTTTCTCCATACCCAAGGGTTGCCACAACGACTGCGACAGGTGTTCGCTGACATTTGACTGAGGATTTTTCGCCTGAATCGCCCGCTTCAGAATGACGCCTAAGAGTTGAGTCGAGCCGCTGCTGTATTCATACTCCGTGCCAGGTGCGCGTTCAAAGCCTTGGTTCAAGACCAGTTTTTCAGCGTTTGTTCCGTAGTACAAGTCAGTGGTCACGTTCAAAGGCAGATAGTATTTTTCTGTCCAGTCGTGGCCAGATTTCATGGCTGAGACTTGCGAAATGGTCGCTTTTGAACCACTGGTATTATCTTTAAATTCAGGCAAAAATTGCGTGATGGGTGTGTCAAAACTCGGAATCAAGCCTTGTTGCACGGCCATGCCTACTTGCATGGTGGTGACAGTCTTGGCTACGGAAAACGAGTTGGTACGGCTGCTCTCGTTGTAGGGTGCAAAGTAGGTTTCGTGCAGCAGTTTGCCGTTTTTGGCGACAAGGAATGCAGCAGATTTGTATTGCTGCAGATAACTCAAAGTTGCGCTATTCAAGGGCTCTTTGTTAAATGTCGCATCTTTTTCCCAAGCAAGAGGTTGCGCGGTGGCAATTTTGCGCTGTGCAAAATTGTCGGCATCATCAATATGCGCGGTTGAATGGCCTTGCTGGTAGGTGGCTGACAGTGCTTTCCAGAAGTACCCATGGCCAGTCAGTTGTATCGCAAGTGCCGCTAAAACGAGTACGCTAAGCAAGCCCCACACAAAGCGAGTGATGAAATTCTTAAACATACATGCCTCTCGTTAATTACAAACTTATTTTGACACTTTGCTCAAGGCATTTTGTGTGATTTGCGCCAAGGTGCCACGTGTTGAAATAACTTCTGGGTTTAAAGTGACTTCGATCAATGTGCCTTGCGGTCGGGCTAGCGCGGCTAGCAACTCGGCTTCAAATTGTTCGGTGTGAGTGATGCAGACGCCAGCGTAGCCATACGCCCGCGCGAGTCCAGCAAAGTCTGGATTGACAAGCTTGGTACCACTGATGTTTTGAGGGTATTCGCGCTCTTGGTGCATGCGAATCGTGCCAAACATGCCGTTGTTGAGCAACAAAATGATGCTTTTCGCTCCCACTTGCGCGGCCGTTGCTAGCTCTTGTCCGTTCATCATGAAATCGCCATCGCCTGCGATGGTGAAAGCCACTCGTTGGCCTGTTGACGCGTTTTTGGTCAAAATATTAGCCGCAATGCCAGCAGGCACACCGTAGCCCATCGCACCATTGGTCGGTGCAAGCTGAGTTTTGAATCCTTTTGCCAAGCCATGGTATTGGTAAAAGCGGTGCAACCAACTGGCAAAGTTGCCTGCGCCATTGGTCAAAACAGCGTCTGCTGGCAAATGCTTTTGCAGTGTGGCGATGATGGCAGGCATGTCGATTGTGCCGGGCAGCTTCAAGCCGCCGTTCGCTGGGTCGATGTTTGCGAGATAGTCTTTATTTGCATCTTTCGCCCAATTTGTCCATGGCAAGTTCGTTGGCGCAGACAGTACTTCTAACGAGCGAGCAGCCGCACTCATGCTGGCGTGAATGGCTAAATCTGGCTGGTAAACACGACCAAGTTCTTCGGCGCTGGCATGGATATGCACAAGTTTTTGCTCAGATTTTGGTGTTTGCAGCAGCGTGTAACCGCCCGTCGTCATCTCGCCCAAACGTGGGCCAATAGCAATAATGAGATCACTTTGTTTGATGCGGGCTGCCAATTTTGGGTTGATGCCTATACCTACATCGCCAGCATATAGCTGGTGAAAATTATCAAACGTATCCTGAAATCTAAACGCATTGCCCACAGGCAACGACCAATTTTCAGCAAAGCGCTGCAAGGCTTGGGCAGACTGTGGTGTCCAGCCACTGCCACCTGCAATGACAAAGGGGCGCTCTGCTTTTAAGAGCATCTCGCGCAGTGAACGCAATGCTCCAGGGTCACTCCAAGCTTCAGCTGGTATGACCTTGGGTAATGGCAAGGCATCTACCGTTTGTGTCAACATATCCTCTGGCAAAACGACTACGACAGGGCCGGGGCGGCCATTCATCGCCGTGGCAAAAGCGCGAGCGACGTATTCGGGGATGCGTTTGACGTCGTCAATGCGCTCTACCCGCTTAGCCATGCCGCCGGTTGAGGGGCCAAAAAAACTGAGGTAGTTAACTTCTTGAAAGGCTTCGCGGTCACGCGTATCGCTGGCCACATCGCCAACAAATAACACCATGGGAGTGGAATCTTGATATGCGGTGTGTACCCCAATCGAAGCGTTGGTAGCACCGGGACCACGGGTTACAAAGCACACGCCGGGTCGACCCGTCAGCTTACCTGCAGCCTCAGCCATGAAAGCTGCGCCGCCTTCCTGCCGGTTGATGACGAATTCAATATCGTCTTTGTAGGCATGAAAACCGTCCAACACGGCCAAGAAACTCTCGCCAGGCACACCAAAAGCATGTGTCACACCTTGCTTGACCAAGCATTCAACCAATAAATGTCCCGCTATTTGTTTTGTCATAGTTTTAATTTTTAAACTTTTTTAAACTTTTTTAAATCTTGTTTGAACGTTTTCCTACGCCTCTGGCTACAACGATACTGATGAAAAGTACAAAGGCCACGCCATACAAACAAGCGCTGTACATTTGCTTGTCCATCAATGCACCGAAGATCAATGGAGATACTGCAAAACCAACATCAAACCCCGAATAAACCGCGCCATACATACGACCCGATGCACCCTTGGGTGTTGCATTTTTTACCATCATGTCGCGGCTGGGGTTACCAATTCCCACTACAAAACCTGTAGCAGCTAAGGCAATCATTGTACCGTCTGCACCTAAAATACCTGTTGCACAGAGCACTAATAGCGCGGCTCCAATTAAATAGCAAAACATGATTGCTTGGTCGCTACTGATGCCCCGTTTGGCTTGGCTGGAAGCGATGAAACCACCTACCAAAATACCCAATGCACCACAAAGCAAATAGGCGGTTAAGGTCAACGTGGCCATCTCAAAACTCACGCCATGCAAAGCTTTAAGAATGGGAACAGAGAAACTTTGCACCATCGCCAAGGTGACTGTTGATAGCATGAAAAAGCCGAAGCACCACCACACGACAGGTAGTTTTAGAAAAGCAAAAGGACTTTCGGTTTTTGTTACCTGTATTGTTGCCATTGAATTGAAGTCAAGAACATCTTTAACTTCTGGAGTTTTAGCTACTTCAGTGTCAAAGCTTTGACGATTCAACCACAAAACCATTAAAACTACCGCATACAGTAAAGCCGCAGAAAAATAAGCGTTGCGCCAACCTACCAAGCTCGTCAGACCCGCATAAAAGATAGGCGCTATAGCCCATCCCAAGCTTCCCGAAATGCCATGCGTGCTAAAAGCGTGACCTAATCTTGAAGGTGAAACGCGTTGGTTCAAAATTGTGAAATCACAAGGGTGAAACGGCGAATTTCCCAAACCAGCCAAGGCTGCGGCCACTATCAGCCAAGGGTAACCCTGAGCGTTTGCTGCAACCAGTGCAGCCAAGACAAAAACGCCAATAGCTGAGAAAAGTACAGGCCGAGCGCCAACGCGATCAACCAAAAAACCCGAGAGAGCCTGCCCAACGCCAGACACCACAAAAAACACGGTGACTAAGAGTCCGAGCTGAGAAAAGCTCAACGCAAACTCTTTTTGAAAAACTGGAAATAACGGCACTAGCAGCAAGTGCGAGAAATGCGACATGGCATGCGCAAGGCTGACCAAGCCAATGACTTTGGCGTCCTGTGACAGCGCGACAGACTTACTATCAAGTGTGGCAGTACTCATGCCACGATGATAGCAAGCTATACCCTGCGATTTTTACTTGAACACAAACAAACCCGGCGCATGAATTGGATCCACACTAACGGAAATAGTCGATTTAGGTAAAAACTTACCTTCTAACATGAGCCTTGACAACGGGTTTTCAATCCGCTGCTGAATGGCGCGCTTCAATGGGCGTGCGCCAAAGACAGGGTCAAAACCGACTTTTGCCAATTCTGCCAACGCTGCCGTGGACACCTCCAAAGTCAAATCCATCTTAGCCAAGCGTGCTTGCAAGATTTTGAGCTGAATGGCGGCTATGGATTGAATTTCTTTCACTCCCAAGGCATGGAAGACCACGGTTTCATCGATGCGGTTCAAAAATTCGGGACGGAAATGGTCTTTCAACTCATCCCAAACCGCTTCTTTGATCTCATCGTAAGGCTTGCCCACCATGGCTTGGATTTTATGCGAGCCAATGTTACTGGTCATCACGATCACCGCATTTTTGAAGTCTACGGTTCGACCTTGACCATCGGTGAGACGACCATCGTCTAGCACTTGTAAAAGAACATTGAAAACGTCTGGGTGCGCTTTTTCAACTTCGTCCAACAAAATCACACTATAAGGTTTTCGACGGACGGCCTCAGTTAAATAGCCGCCCTCCTCGTAACCCACATAACCTGGCGGTGCGCCTATCAAGCGTGCAACGCTGTGTTTTTCCATAAACTCACTCATATCGATGCGAATCAAATGGTCTTCCGAGTCAAATAGGAAACCCGCCAACGCCTTACACAGCTCTGTTTTACCCACCCCTGTTGGACCAAGGAACAAAAAGGAACCCGTTGGACGATTGGGGTCAGACAAGCCAGCGCGCGAGCGGCGAATCGCATTGGCTACCGCCGTGATGGCTTCTTCTTGCCCCACTACGCGGTCATGCAATTTGCCCTCCATCACCAACAACTTGTCTCGCTCGCCTTGCATGAGTTTGGCCACAGGGATACCGGTAGCACGCGCCACCACTTCAGCAATTTCTTCAGCGCCGACTTGAGTGCGTAGTAGACGGGGCTTGGACGAACCTTGCCCAGTATTGTCCTCTTCAGCGGCTTGAGCTTCTTTTAAGCGTTTTTCTAGTTCTGGCAGCTTGCCGTATTGCAGCTCGGCTACTTTGTTGAAATCGCCTTTGCGCTTCAAATCTTCTATCTGGAATTTGATCTTTTCCATGTCTTCCATGACAGTTTTTGAACCCTGTGCTTGCGCTTTTTCAGCCTGCCAAATTTCATCTAGATCAGAGATTTCCTTTTGCAAGGTCAATATTTCTTCTTCAATCAAACCATAGCGTTTTTGAGAAGATTCGTCTTTCTCGCGCTTCACAGCTTCTCGCTCGATTTGCAGCTGAATCAAACGGCGATCCAACTTGTCCATCACCTCAGGTTTGGAATCGAGCTCAATTTTGATTTTGGACGCAGCTTCGTCTATCAAATCAATCGCCTTATCTGGCAAAAAACGGTCTGTGATGTAGCGGTGGCTCAGCTCGGCTGCGGCTACTATCGCGGGGTCGGTGATTTGCACGCCATGGTGCACTTCATATTTCTCTTGCAAGCCGCGCAGAATAGCGATTGTTGCTTCAACAGTGGGTTCACCGACTAGGATCTTTTGGAAACGACGTTCTAAAGCCGCATCTTTTTCAATGTATTTTCTGTACTCGTCAAGCGTGGTTGCACCCACGCAGTGCAACTCACCCCGCGCCAAAGCGGGTTTGAGCATATTGCCGGCGTCCATGGCACCTTCGGCCTTGCCCGCGCCCACCATGGTGTGTAGCTCGTCGATAAAGACAATCGTTTGCCCTTCGTCTTTGGCGAGATCTTTCAATACCGTTTTCAAGCGCTCCTCAAACTCACCACGGAACTTAGCACCCGCCAGCAGCGCTGCCATGTCCAAGCTCAGCACTCGTTTACCTTTGAGTGATTCAGGCACTTCACCTGCGACGATGCGCTGCGCCAAACCTTCCACAATGGCAGTTTTGCCGACGCCTGGCTCACCAATCAACACTGGGTTATTTTTGGTGCGGCGTTGCAGCACTTGAATAGCACGGCGAATTTCGTCGTCGCGACCGATGACCGGGTCCAACTTGCCCATGCGGGCACGCTCGGTCAAATCAACACAGTATTTTTTGAGTGACTCGCGTTGGTCTTCAGCATCGGCATTGTCCATATTTTGACCACCTCTTACGGTGTCTATGGCAGATTCCAATGTTTTACGGTTCAAACCGTTGGTTTTGGCGAGTTTGCCCAAATCACCTTTAAAGTCACACAAGGCAAGTAGAAACAACTCACTGGCAACGAACTGGTCACCACGTTTCAGGGCTTCTTTTTCAGTGGTTTGCAGCAAACTCAGCAAATCGCGCCCCGGCTGCACCAGCTCTTGGCCTTGCACTTGCGGGAGTTTTTTGATTTGCTCTTCTGCACCCGTCAATATCCCTGTGACGTTGACGCCAGCACGTTGCAGCAGTGCCTTAGGCCCTTCATCTTGACGCAGCATAGCCGCCAGCAAATGCACTGGTTCGATATAGGGGTGATCTTGCCCCACAGCGAGGCTTTGCGCCTCACTCAAAGCCTCTTGAAATTTTGTGGTTAGTTTGTCTGCACGCATGAATATCCTCCAGAATAGCCAACACTTTGGGCTTCTGGATAAATTTTCAAGTCAATAGCCAACATGCAGCTTGACTAAAATCAAACTCAAGACTCCACAACGGCCTTTAAATCAAGATTTCGCACTTTCCAGCGAAAAACCTGCAATTTTTTTGTAATGCTCAGAAATAGCGCTTAACTCCTTCTGGCTAATCACATCATCAATATGCCGAAATGGTTTGTCACCAGCGAGCTCGTCAACTTTGATATTGATAAAGTCTGGCGGTAAGCTGCGGTTTGTCTCTACGATACGAGAAGTGACGTCGCGTCGCTTGGCTTCATAGTTTTGTAGTGCCTGCAGCGGATCAGCCTGTTGCGCTAACTCTGCTGCCAAAGTATGTGCATCAATCAGCGCCTGTGCCGAACCGTTTGAACCGCGCGGATACATGGGGTGTGCAGCATCGCCCATCAAAGTGACGCGACCAAATGTCCATTGTGCGATCGGGTCTTTGTCAACCATCGGATATTGCAGCACTTGATCGGCATTGCGAATCAGCGCAGGAACATCCAGCCAGTCGAATGTCCAATCTTTGAAAATCGGCATGAAATCTTCTATCTTGCCGCCGCTGTTCCAGTCGTTCATGTCGCGGTTGTCACCTTCGATTTCCGCCATCCAGTTGATAAGTTGATTGCCCTCGCCATCAATATTATCAACAATAGGATAAATCACCATCTTGCCAGTTTTAATGGAACCAATGCGCATGTAACTTTTGCCGGTCAATATCGGTTTGTGTCGTGTCACGCCACGCCAAGTATTGATACCAGCAAATGCGAGTTTTTCATTGGGATAAAACTGTTTGCGTATTGCTGAATGAATACCGTCGCAAGCGATAACCACATCTGCTGCCACACAAGGCAAAGATTGACCGTCACTTAGCTGTACAAAATGAACGGTAGCACTTGCAGCGTCTTGTGTGACCCCGACACAACGATGGTTGGTGTGTACGCGTTCTGCGCCTAAACGCTTGACAGCAGCATCAAACAAAATCCGGTGCAATTTACCACGATGAATGCCGACTTCAGGCAGGGCATAACCAGCGTGTCTGCCACGCGGTTCTTTGTAAATGTATTGCCCAAAACGATTGAAAAACACACTCTCCAAGTTTTCGATACCAACAGCCTCCAGCTCAGCTTGCAAACCTAAATGTGCCAACTCGCGCATGGCATGTGGTAGCAACGTGATACCAACACCAAGCTCTTTGACATCGGGCACAGATTCGTAAACATCACACGACAAGCCATGCTGATGCAGCGAAAGCGCAAAAGCTAAACCTGCAATACCACCTCCAACAACGGCGATTTTCAATTGCTGTTTATTTTTTTGTGGATTTTTTTTGGTATTTATCGTCATTCGGCTGTTATTCTGCAGTGATACCGTTACGTCGAATAACTTCGCCCCAGCGCGGATAGTCTTTGTTAACGAGCTGGGTTAATTCATCTGGTGTTGACGTGTTTGCATCCATACCTGCTCGTTTGAGTAAGTCAGTGATTTCAGGGAGTTTCAAAATCCCAGAAATTTCCGCATTCAAACGATTCAAGACCGACGCAGACGTTTTGCTAGGCGCGAAAAAAGCATACCAAAGATCGACCTCAATGTCTTTGATACCCAGCTCACCAAAGGTAGCTACATTTGGCGCTACAGGGTGGCGCTTTGGGCTGCCCACAGCTATGGCATTGAGTTTGCCAGCTTGCACAAAGCCCTGCGCAATATGCACAGGCAAAAAGCCCACCATGATTTCACCCGACAAAATGTCTTGCGTATAACCAGCCGTGCCGCGATACGGCACATGCAACATAAAAAGATTCGTCTTAACTTTGAACAACTCCATCGCCATGTGGTGCGGTGTGCCTATGCCTGGCGAACCATAGTTGATGTAGCCAGGCTTTGCCTTGGCTTGGGTGACCAAATCATTCACGGTTTTGATGCCCGTTTTGGGGTTGCTGACCATCATCAACGTACCCCAAGCCGCTAAGGACACAGGAGAAAAATCTTTGGTTGGATTGAAAGGTACATTTTTATAAAGCTGCGACGCCATCAACATGGTATTCGCCCCCATCATGACGGTATAGCCGTCAGGGCTGGCTTTGGCAACCGCATCTGCGCCAATATTGCCACTCGCACCAGCCATGTTTTGCACGACAACGGGTTGACCCAATTTTTCGCTTAGTTTTGGTGCAACAGCGCGGGCAATCGTGTCCATGCCCGTGCCTGCCGTGAAAGGGACGATGATTTTGACGGTCTGTGATGGCCACGTCTGTGCGCTCGCTGCAAATGCAACTACCGCCAGCAAGCCAGTCAATGTGGTTTTCTGAAAAAATATTTTCATGGGTTTGTCTCTTTTTATCTTTAATTTAAATATTGAACTTAAAACTTGATCTTAAAAACACGTTGCGCATTGGTTTGGAAAAACTTCAATTTATCAGCATCGCTCATCTGCATGTTGTCCATCACGGCGACTTCTTCGACTGCGTATTGGTAGGGATAGTCCATCGCGTACATCACGCGGTCAACACCGACGACGTCTTGCGTGAATTTAATGGCTTTTTCCCATGCCACACCGCTGTTGGTGATGATAAAGTTTTCTCTCAAATAATCGCTAGGCTTTTTGCGTATTGGCTTCATGCTATCGTAGCGTTGAGATTTCACCGTGGCTTGGTGCATGTAGTCTAAGCGATACGCCCAAAACGGCAAGGCTTCTCCCATGTGACAGATGATCATCTGCAGTTTGGGGAAACGATCAAACACACCAGCGGTGATGATGCGCATGGCGTGCATGCCTGTCTCAACACCAAAGCCATAAATAGCGCCATCTAAACCACACTCTTGAAATGGCTCAATCATGTTTTTTGGCAGTGAATTTGGGTGCAGATAAATCGGCACATCATGCGCCTCAGCAGCAGCGAAAATATCCCAAAATTTTGGGTCAGACAAATATTCACCCTGCGTGTGCGAGTTGATGATGAGCGAGTGCATGCCCAGCTTAGTCACGCCACGTTCGATTTCTTTGGCAGCAGCCACCGGGTCTTGCGGCGCGACGGCGATCATTCCAGTAAAACGCGTTGGGTGTCGTCGCACGGCCTCAGCGAGCTGGTCGTTTGCTAATATGCTGAACGACACAGCTGTCGCTTTGTCCATCACCTGCACGCCCGGCGAAGTCAGCGCGATCACCTGGTGGTCAATGCCCGCCTCGTCCATATGCTGAAGCCGCACTTGGTCCAAATCCGTCAAACAGCGCATGATGTGGGCTGCGCGTGCGCTGGGGCTACTCATGTAAAAACCCATCAAACCTTTGAAACCTGGGTCTACGTCTTTTTTGGCAAGAATCTTGCTGTAAATGTCTAACATTTCTGGCGGCGCAAAGGCCTCTTCAGTCGCAATTCGTAAATACGGTACCTTGCTCATATTTCTAATTTCAAGTATTTGATTATTTTTGTTTGCATGCTAACCATTATTAGGTATTATTAACCCGATGTCACCCTAGGTTTTCCCTAGGATTTTGCTATAGAGTAAGGTGATTGAAATTTCTACAAACAACACAGTGCCAGCATTCATCAATTTATCCCAACTTTACGCCCGCCCCGGCTTCTTGCTCAGGCGTGCGCATCAAATATCTTCCGCAGTGTTTGAGGACGAATGCAAAGTCGTTGGCCTCACACCCGCGCAATTTGGCGTGCTGTGTGTGTTGCATGCTAGCCCAGGCTTGGACCAATCAACTTTGGGTCGAGCCCTAGGGTTCGACAAAGTCACTGTCATGCGCGTGATGCGAGGCCTTGAGACTCGCGGCTTGATTCGCAGAGTCTATCCACCTACTAACAGACGCAACTTGTCAATATCGTTGTCAGACGCTGGATTAGACTTGCTGCTCAAAACACAAGAACCTGCTGAGCACGCCTACAACCGATTGATGGCACCGCTCAACCACGAGCAGCGCAATCAACTCGTTTCATTGCTGCAACTTTTGACAACCGGGCTTGAAGGCGATGCGCGCGCAGCTTTTGTATCACCTATCAAAGATGATTTCAAAGTAATAGCGAATGAAGAAGTGTCTGAGCCAGTGTGCATTCAAAAACAAGCGCTCAAAACGGCATAAATTGTTCGTTTTTTACTTTTGCCACTTGGCAAGTGCAAGCTCATCACTTGACCGCGCATCCACCCACCGCGCTGCTGCTGTAGTCGAACCTGGGGTTAGCTCTTTCTTCCAAAATGGCGCTTGGGTTTTCAGGTAATCCATCACAAATTCACAGGCTTGGAATGATTCACCTCGGTGCGCTGAGGTGACAACTACCATCACGATTTGATCCAAGGGCTGCAATTTGCCGATACGGTGAATGACGCGGACTGCGTAGATATCAAACCGCTTGAAAGCCGCATCAATGGTGGCTTCGATAGATTTCTCTGTCATACCCGGGTAGTGCTCTAGCTCAAGCTCGCTGACGTGGTCGCCTTCGTTGACATCGCGTACTGTGCCGACAAAGCTGCAAACTGCGCCTACGCGTTTGTCTGAAGCGCGGAGTTTGGCAATCTCGTTGCTAAGATCGAAATCTTCGGATTGGACAACTACTCTTGGCAACATCAGTATTTCCTATCCACCCGTTACAGGCGGGAAAAAGGCGACTTCACAGCCCTCTAGCAACACCGCATCATCGCCAATCATGTCTTGATTCAAAGCCATTCGAAGGGTTTTACCTTTGAAGGCCGCGTCCAAGCATTCGGCATACGCGCCGCCGCGTGCAGCCAGTTCGTTGCGCAGTTGCCCAAGCGTGGTTGCACTGGTTTGCAGCACTTCCGAGCCTTCGCCGATGGCTTCGCGGATCGAGGCAAAGTATTTAACATGGATTTTCATAGCTATCAGGTAATTTTTATGACAGTAAATCAGCAAACGACACAAACTGAACCATATCACCAACGGCGATGGTCTGCCCAGACGGGTTATCGACCACGCCATCACCCCAAACGGCAGAAGTCAAGACGCCAGAGCTTTGATTGGGGAACAAATCCAAACCGCCTGATGCATTACGCTTAACACGAAGAAATTCACGGCGTTTATCTGCCTTATCCCATGTAAAGTCTGACTTAACAGCTATGGATTGTGTAGCAATAGGTGCTACATTTTCTAGCCCTTGTAGCTTCAAAATGAAGGGGCGTACCAATACCAAAAAGGTGATGAAACTCGATACTGGGTTGCCGGGCAAACCGATGAAATGCGTTGAACTTCCGGAATTATTGACTTTCCCATACGCAAACGGCTTGCCAGGTTTGATGGCAATTTGCCACAAATTCAGCTCACCCAGTGCCGTCACAGCGGGCTTGATGTGGTCTTCTTCACCGACGGAGACACCACCACTGGTCAAAATCAAGTCGTGCCCCTCGGCGGCGCTGCGTAAAGCAGCTTTGGTCGTTTCTAAATTATCGGGAACGATGCCCATATCGGTGACGTCGCATCCCAAACGCTTCAGCAAAGCCCGCAAAAAGAAACGGTTGGAGTTGTAAATACTGCCCGCAGGCATGTTTTCTGGCGCAATGTCTCCCGGCATGACTAACTCGTCGCCCGTAGAGAACAAAGCCACTTTGGGCTGCCGCACCACAGACAATTGCGCCAAACCGACACTGGCCGCTAGCCCAAGGGAGGCAGGCGTTAAACGCGCCCCCTTTTGCAGCACCACTGCCCCTCGCGCGACGTCTTCACCCGCTTTGCGAATCCATTGGCCCACTTTTGGAACTGCATTAACGCGCACTTTACCCAACAAATCAGCAATTTTTGACTGTACAAATTCACAGTTTTCTTGCATGACAACAGCATCAGCTCCAGCTGGAATCGGCGCACCCGTAAAAATCCGCGCCACTGTTCCAGCTTGCAATGCCGAACCGGCGCTGCCAGCAGGAATGCGTTGGCTAATTGGGAGTAAGGGTGGCAGCACCTCGCCAGAAACTAGATCCGCACAGCGAACCGCATAGCCATCCATCGCGCTGTTGTCTTGCGGTGGCACGTGCAGACTAGAAGTGACAGCTTGCGCGAGTACGCGACCATCTGCATCGAACGTAGAAACCAGCTCTGTTTGTTGCAAACCATGCACCTGCGCCAACAGCTCAGCCAACGCATCGTCAAGTGATTTAAGAGGAGCGCGAGCTTGTATCATGGTAGATGTTGATGCTATATTCGTTGAATAGATTGTTATTTAATGCTATACTTTTAATAGCTACTTAGGCAATAAATACGCCGGCTAGAGTCATATTTATCACTTTTTTTAGCATTTAAACCGCTTTTAGGCACATTTTTCGACAATAAACGCCTTCAACATCGCCACATCCGCTGGCATGTTAATCACGCGCTTGGGTAAGGCTTCGATGCCTTCAAACTTCGCTGGGCGATCAGGCTCCACACCCAAGGCTACGACGATCGTTTCGGCAAACTTGATAGGCAGTGCGGTTTCCAAGATGATCATCGCCATGCCAGCTTTGACCTTGCCAGCTTTGATAACATCATGAGCCACTTTCATGCCGTCTGCCGTGTGGGTGTCAACCATCAACGCGTGGTCTTTGTAGGTGCTGCGAATGGTGTTCAAGCGGTCGTTGTGGGTACTTTTGCCGCTCAAAAAACCGTATGTGGTCGCAGCTTCTTTGAAAGCTGGGTCTTGGCTCAAGTCAAATTGGCCTGATTTCGCCAACTGCGTTGTGAACAAATCTTTGGTTTTAGCTGCATCGCGCCCTAGCAAATCGAACACAAAGCGCTCAAAGTTGGACGCTTTGGAGATATCCATAGACGGGCTGGAGGTTTCATGCGTATCCGCGCTGCCCCGCACACGGTAAACGCCGGTTCGGAAAAACTCGTCCAACACGTCGTTTTCATTGGTGGCAACGACCAACTTCCAAATGGGCAAACCCATCATCCGTGCGACGTGGCCAGCGCAGACGTTGCCGAAATTGCCGCTTGGCACAGTGAAATTAACCTTTTCAGTGTTAGAACCTGTGGCTTGGAAATAACCCGCGAAGTAATAAACAACTTGAGCCAACAAACGCGCCCAGTTGATGCTGTTGACCGTGCCGATTTTGTATTTTTTCTTGAATTCCAGGTCGTTTGACACAGCTTTGACCATGTCCTGACAGTCATCAAACACGCCGTTAATGGCAATGTTGTGGATGTTCTCGTCCATCAAGCTGAACATCTGCGCCTGTTGAAAGGCGCTCATGCGGCCTTGCGGGCTGGTCATGAAGACGCGAACACCCTTTTTGCCACGCATGGCATATTCCGCTGCACTGCCAGTGTCGCCACTGGTCGCGCCAAAGATATTCAGCGTTTCGCCGCGTCGCGCTAATTCGTACTCAAACAAATTGCCCAGCAACTGCATCGCCATGTCTTTGAAAGCCAGCGTCGGACCATTGGACAAGGCCTCTAAGTACAACTTGTCGTCCAACTCTTTCAGCGGAACGATGTCTTTCGTGCCAAACACCTCTTTGGTGTAGGTTTTGCGGCAAATGGCTTGCAAATCGGCAGCGGGAATGTCGTCAATGTAAAGCGACAAAATCGCAAACGCCAAGTCGGCATAACCGTGTTTATCATAGATATCACGCAGTTTGCCTAGCGCAATCTCATTGATTTGCGGATAGTTTTGCGGCAAATACAAGCCACCATCGGGTGCGAGGCCTTCGAGCAGGATTTCGCAGAATTTGCGCGGTGTGGCGTCGCCACGGGTCGAGAGGTAGTTCATTACGCCAACTCTTCCTTACGAATACGGGTAATCGGAGCAAGCACGCTGCTCAAAGCCTGCATTTGTGCCAAAGCTGCATTCATTTTTGACTCGACACAATCGTGGGTCAAAATAATCACATCGGTCTGGTTTGAACCTTCACCGCCAACTTCATCCGCTTCCCGCTGTAGCACAGCGTCGATACTAATGTCGGCAGTTGCCAAGATGCCTGTGACCTTGGCCAGCACGCCCGCCTCATCTGCCACGCGCAGGCGCAGGTAGTAGCTGGTGACGATGTCGCTCATCGGCAAGACTTGCAAATCACTCATCGCGTCGGGCTGGAAAGCCAAATGCGGCACACGGTGGGCAGGGTCGGCGGTGTGTAGGCGGGTGATGTCTACCAAATCGGCAATCACGGCGCTGGCGGTGGGCTCTGAGCCTGCGCCTTTGCCGTAGTAAAGGGTCGTGCCAACCGCGTCGCCATGTGCCATGACGGCGTTCATCGCGCCTTCAACATTGGCGATCAAGCGTTTGTTGGGTACGAGACTTGGGTGAACGCGAAGTTCGATGCCTTCTTTGCCGTTGACGGTCACACGCTTGGTGATGCCCAAAAGCTTAATGCGGTAACCCAATTGCTCGGCGTATTTGATGTCTTGCGCGGCTAGTTTGGAGATGCCTTCAACGTAGGCTTTGTCAAATTGCACAGGGATACCGAAAGCAATCGCCGACATCAGCGTCACTTTGTGCGCGGCGTCTACGCCCTCAATGTCAAAAGTCGGGTCGGCTTCGGCGTAACCCAGCGCTTGCGCGTCTTTCAAAGCTGCAGCGAAGTCTATGCCTTTGTCGCGCATCTCGCTCAAAATGAAATTAGTCGTGCCGTTGATGATGCCGGCGATCCACTGGATGCGGTTGGCGGTCAGGCCTTCACGCAGGGATTTGATGATAGGTATACCACCTGCGACTGCCGCTTCAAACGCGACCATCACGCCTTTGGCATGAGCAGCTGCAAAAATTTCGGTGCCATGCACAGCCAGCAAAGCTTTGTTAGCCGTGACGACGTGCTTACCTGCAGCAATCGCTTCCATCACCAACTGCTTGGCGATGCCGTATCCGCCTATGAGTTCGATAACGATGTCAATCTCAGGGTTGGCGATGATGGCGCGGGCGTCGTTGACGACTCTAACGTTTGCGCCAACAACGGCTTGGGCACGGGCGGTATCCAGGTCTGCCACCATCGTGATCTCGATACCACGGCCAGCACGGCGCTGGATCTCGTTTTGGTTGCGATTGAGAACGTTAAACACGCCGCTGCCGACGGTGCCGATGCCTAGTAGGCCAACTTGGATAGGTTTCATAAAAGGGTCAAAAAACTAAAAAATATCAAAAAATATCAAAAACAATAGAAATATAAGTAATTATCGTTCTAGCCGGCGTATTAATTGCCTGTTCCGCTACGTTTTCTATAGCTTTCTAAAAACTTGGCAATGCGGTCGATCGCCTCGCGCAGATCATCTTCATGCGGTAAGAAAACAATGCGGAAGTGGTCTGGCGCAGGCCAATTGAAGCCCGTTCCCTGCACCAGCATGACGCGCGTGGCTTTGAGCAATTCTAAGAAAAACTGGCGGTCGTCTTTGATGGGGTAAACCTTGGGGTCTAGCTTAGGGAACATGTACAGCGCAGCCATCGGTTTGACGCAGCTCACACCCGGAATCGCGGTGATCAACTCATACGCCAAATCGCGCTGGCGGCGCAGGCGACCGCCCTCGCCCACCAGCTCGTTGATGCTTTGGTAGCCGCCCAGTGCGGTTTGAATCGCCCACTGACCAGGCACGTTCGAGCACAGCTTCATGTTGCTGAGCATGTTCAGCCCTTCGATGTAGTCTTTGGCAAAACTCTTGTCGCCCGACACCACCATCCAGCCCGCGCGGTAGCCGCAGGAGCGGTAGCTTTTGCTGAGTGAATTGAAGGTCAACGTCAACACATCGGTCGACAAACTCGCCAGCGCGGTGTGCTTGATGCCGACATACAGCACCTTGTCATACACCTCATCGGCCAAAATCACCAGGCCGTGCTCACGTGCGATCAAAACGATTTGCTTGAGCAGGTCGTCGGAATACAGCACACCCGTCGGGTTGTTGGGGTTGATAACGACGATGCCTTTGGTACGAGGTGTGATTTTGGCGCGAATATCGTCCAAATTCGGCATCCAGCCGTTTTCTTCGTCGCACATGTAATGCACGGGCTTGCCGCCTGAAAGACTGGTCGCCGCTGTCCACAGCGGGTAGTCGGGCATAGGCAGAAGCAGCTCGTCGCCGTTGTCCAGTAGCGCATTGGTAGCCATGGTGATGAGCTCACTGGCACCGTTGCCCAAGTAAACGTCGTCCAGCGTCACGCCAACGATGCCTTGTTTTTGCGTCTCATGCATGACCGCTTTACGCGCGCCAAAAATACCTTTGCTGTCTGAGTAACCTGCTGAATTGGGCAGATTACGAATCATGTCTTGCTGAATTTCCTCAGGCGCGTCAAAGCCAAACACGGCCAGGTTGCCGAGGTTGAGTTTGATGATTTTCTGGCCTTCGTCCTCCATTTGACGGGCGGCGTCCATGATAGGACCGCGAATGTCATAGAGCACGTTGGCCAATTTGGCCGATTTTTGAATCGTTTTCACAATCTCTCCAGCTAACAAATGTTGATGTTTTTCAAGGGTTAACCTTTAATTTGACCACAGATATTGCCCAAAATAGTGCAGTGCAACAAACTAGCCGTTTAAAATGTTGCTATGAAACTAGAAGCCGACAATTTTGATGTTCAAACCATACAGGGCTACGGGCCTGGCTGGGTGGGTGTACGGGGCGAAAAAATCAGCCACAGCGTGATTTTGAGCTCTCAAGGCCAGCGTGTGGACTGGCAATGCTCTGAATTTGAAGATTTGACCGCTGATCATTTTGCAAAACTAGCTGAATTTGACGCTGAATTGGTCATTTTCGGTTCAGGAAAGCGCATCAGATTCCCACAACCAGCATGGTTACAGCCTTTGATGGCAAAACACATGGGCTTAGAGACGATGGACACGGGCGCTGCTTGCCGCACGTACAACATTTTGGCCGGCGAAGGCCGACGCGTTGTTGTCGCATTGATCCTAGAGGTCTAACTTAAGTCGTAAGCCAGCAGTCAAATTAGCTAGTTTCTAGAGTAAAATAGAGGGTTGCTACTTCAGCACGAAAACATTGCGGGATTTAATACTTATATGGCGATCGTTGTTAATAAACTCCTTCCTGAATTTGAATCGATTGCTACCAGTGGCGTCAAAGTAACCAACCACTCTCACCTCGGTACCACGATGGTTTTGTTCTTTTACCCAAAAGACAACACGCCGGGCTGCACGACTGAGGCAATGCAATTTCGCGACAAAAACAAAGACTTCGTTAAAGCTGGCGCTGTCGTTTTTGGTGTATCACGCGACAACATGACCTCACACAATGACTTCAAGCTTAAGCTTGAGCTGCCGTTTGAGCTGATTGCTGACACTGAAGAGAAGATGTGCCACATGTTTGGTGTGGTTAAAAACAAGATCATGTACGGCAAAAAGGTTAAAGGCATTGAGCGCAGCACCTTTTTGATCGGCCCTGACGGCATTTTGGTTGAAGAATGGCGCGGCTTGAAAGTGCCTGGTCATGTGGAAGACGTGCTCAAAGCAGTCAAAGCACTGAATAAAACCAAAATTGTCAAAGAAAAAGAAAAACTAGCTGCTTAAAATTCGTCGTTTGCGTTGTGTTTTAAATTTATATTTAAAAATTTTGTAACACGTCAATAATTCATCTGGGTTGTGCATAATAAACCCATGCATTTGAATTTTAACTTGTGCTCACCCATCAAAGCCGCCTTGGCAACTAGGCGGCTTTTTTGCTTTTTTAACTGAATGTTTATACAGGATTGCTAAAACGCTATGCCATTACCACCAGCACCGACCAAACGCGCATCCCTATTAGCCTCCAGCAAGTTTTCGACAACGGCCAGTGCAGAGAAACATGAAAAAGCAACAGCAAAAGATCATCATGTCGATGATTTTAGAGGAAAATCTGGCTCTAGCAGGCGTGATATAAGCCTAGACAGCTATCAAAAAAGCAGCAATAAAAACTCAGTTGTAGCCACAATAGATTCTTTGCCAAATTATCAAAAAGTGGCATCAACCACGCCTGTGCAGGTGGCTACAGCAGCCACGAAAGCCAAACGAACCAAGCCAAATGGGCCTGCAAAACTCTTTGTTTTAGACACCAATGTGCTGATGCACGACCCGATGTGCCTGTTTCGCTTTGAAGAGCACGACATTTACCTGCCCATGATCGTGCTGGAAGAGCTGGATGGTCACAAAAAAGGGATGACCGAGGTCAACCGCAACGCACGCCAAACCAGCCGTTCGCTAGATGCCCTGGCGGGTGCCAAAGACGCGGACATGGCGCTTGGTCTGCGCTTGGACAGTACGGGCCACCGTGAGGCCAAGGGCAGACTGTTCTTTCAAACACAAATTTTAGACTACAGCTTGCCCGCCAGTCTGCCGCAGGGCAAGGCGGATAACCAGATTTTAGGCGTTGTCGCTGCTCTTCGCAAAGTCAATGCGGGTAAAGACGTGGTTTTGGTCTCAAAAGATATCAATATGCGGGTCAAGGCACGCGCGTTGGGACTGTCAACAGACGACTACCAAAACGACAAAACGCTAGAAGATGGCGACCTGCTCTACTCTGGCGCTTTGGCATTACCGGCTGATTTTTGGACCAAACAAGCCAAAAACATCGAAAGCTGGCAAGAAGGCCACGCCACGTTTTATCGCCTGTCAGGCCCACTGGTGCAGGAAATGCTGGTGAACCAATTTGTTTATTTCGAGGCGGCAGGAGAGCCGAGTTTGTACGCCCGCGTGGTAGAAGTACGTAACCAAACCGTGGTTTTGAAGACGCTGAAAGACTACAAGCATCTGAAAAACGTCGTTTGGGGCGTAGCAGCCCGCAACCGCGAGCAAAACTTCGCCATGAACCTGTTGATGGATCCGGAAGTCGATTTCGTCACCCTCGCCGGTACGGCAGGTACGGGCAAGACCTTGATGGCGCTGGCCTGCGGCCTGACCCAAGTACTGGACGATCGCCGTTACACCGAAATCATCATGACCCGTGCGACGGTCAGCGTGGGTGAAGACATCGGCTTTTTACCCGGCACCGAAGAAGAAAAAATGGGCCCGTGGATGGGTGCGATGGACGACAACCTAGAAGTTCTCGCCAAAACTGAAACCACGGCGGGAGAGTGGGGCCGTGCCGCGACGAACGAGTTGATTCGCAGCCGCATCAAAGTCAAAAGCATGAACTTCATGCGCGGACGCACGTTTTTAAACAAATACGTCATCATCGACGAAGCCCAAAACTTGACCCCCAAGCAGATGAAAACCCTGATCACCCGCGCTGGTCCGGGGACAAAAATCGTCTGCATGGGTAACTTGGCGCAAATCGACACCCCGTACTTAACCGAAGGCTCATCCGGCATGACATTCGCTGTAGACAAGTTCAAAGGTTGGCCGCATGGCGGGCATATCACGTTGGCACGCGGGGAGCGGTCGCGATTAGCGGATTTTGCGAGTGAAGTCCTGTAAAAAATTACCTGATTTGCTATGACTTTAATAGCAATTTAGGCAATAAATACGCCGATTAGATGCGTATTTATTGCCTATTTTCTGTTTTAAAATTTTATCAAACCAGTGTCTGAACAAACACTCTCATATGGCCAATTGATTCCTGCAGTTGTTCATTTGTATATCGAACGTTGTGTGTATTTTCAGGATGATGTATTTGATGACGAATATATTCACTAAGGATTATTTGCGTATCAACAAGAACAGCGCCTTTTAGTTTCTTGTATGGAATTTGAACCTTGCCATTTTTGTAGTCTGGTAGTTTTTCTTCACTTTCGATATATCCATATAGCTCATTATGGTACTCATCATCCGATTCACCAAAAGCCAAATAATTTACTTCATTTAAAGATGGATAAGGTAATTC
>JANMTB010000159.1:0-1649 GCA_031390045.1 Polaromonas sp. | reverse complement strand
GCAAGGTTTGACTGAGACGCGTGCGTTTGTGTCGGACGTATACGCCAGTGTGCAGGCGGGTGCCAAAGCCGGTAAAGACCTGAATACCGTTTACAACGAAACCATGAACCGCCTGCGCCCGACCTACGGCCAATGGGTGATTTTTGACCACTGCATGCCGTTTGACGTGACCCGCGCTTACGACGAGGCGACCAAATACACCGACCCGCGCATCTGGACAGCCGAACGCGATATTGAGATGTGGAAAGCTTTAGAGAATCAATAATCAAGGTTGTATATAAGGTTAATAAAGTATGCATCCCGTCGTCATTATTGGTGCTGGGCCTGTAGGTTTGACTTTGGCAATTGATTTGGCGCAACGTGGCCAAAACGTTGTTTTGCTGAACAAAGGCAAACTCACGGCGAGCGGCTCAAAAGCGATTTGCTTTTCAAAACGGAGCTTAGAAATTTTGGACCGATTAGGCTGCGGCCAACGCATGGTCGACAAAGGCGTGTCTTGGAATGTGGGCAAGGTGTTTTTGAAAGACAAGCCCTTGTATGGCTTTGACCTGCTGCCCGAGCCGGGTCATGCGCGACCAGCGTTTATCAATCTACAGCAATATTACGTGGAAGAGTATTTAGCCGATAGAGCGGCTGAATTGCCGAATTTGGACATTCGCTGGTTGCACAAAGTCACCGCGATTAGCCAAACCGCAGATGCAACGGCATTGACGGTGGAAACGCCAGAAGGCAGATACACCTTGCAAGCGCAGTATGTGGTGGCTTGCGACGGGTCGCGCTCCACCGTGCGGCAGTTGATGGGGTTGGAGAGCACGGGCAGGGTGTTTCAGGATCGGTTTTTAATTGCCGACGTGAAAATGACCGCTGAGTTTCCGACCGAGCGCTGGTTTTGGTTTGACCCGCCGTTTCACCCGAATCAAAGCGTTTTGTTGCATCGCCAGCCCGACAACGTCTGGCGCATTGATTTTCAGTTAGGTTGGGATGCTGATCCTGAGGAAGAAAAGAAACCTGAGAAAATTATTCCCCGCGTCAAAGCGCTATTGGCTTATGGGGCAAAGGATAAAGTCACTGCACCAGAGTTTGAGTTGGAATGGGCCAGCGTCTACACCTTTGCCTGCCAGCGCATGGCCAGCTTTCGACATGGACGCGTACTGTTTGCGGGGGACTCAGCCCACGGTGTCTCGCCTTTTGGTGCACGGGGGGCGAATTCGGGCATTCAAGACGCAGAAAATTTGGCGTGGAAGCTGGATGCTGTGCTTCGCGGCCAAGCGCCTGAAGCGTTGTTGAACAGCTACGCCAGCGAGCGTGAGTACGCTGCGGATGAAAACATCCGCAATTCCACCCGTGCAACCGACTTCATTACCCCTAAAAGTGACATCAGCCGCGTGTTACGTAATGCAGTGCTGGACTTGGCGACGGATTACCCGTTTGCTCGCACACTGGTTAACAGCGGGCGTTTGTCGGTACCTGCAACCTTGCACGGTTCTATGCTGAATACGCCAGATGTCGATGCATTTGAATGTCGCTTGGTGCCTGGCAGTGTGGCGCTAGATGCGCCAGTGCAATTGCCAGATGGCAGCGCGTCGTGGCTGCTATCGCAATTGGGGGCTAGCTTTTCGTTGATAGTCTATGGTGCTGATGTGAACCTT
>JANMTB010000121.1:0-44341 GCA_031390045.1 Polaromonas sp. | reverse complement strand
CTCAAACTCAATGACGCGTCCCTACATTACGAGCCTGAAGTCAGTCAAGCGCTAGGTTTTGGTTTTCGCTGCGGGTTTTTGGGCCTGTTGCATATGGAAATCGTGCAAGAGCGATTGGAACGTGAGTTTGACCAAGACTTGATCACGACCGCGCCAAGCGTGGTGTACGAGGTGATGACGGCCGATGGCGAGGTTACCAAGGTTGAAAACCCAGCCAAAATGCCCGATCAAGGCAAAATGGTGGAAATTCGCGAACCCATCGTGACCGTGCATTTGTACATGCCGCAAGAGTATGTAGGCGCAGTGATGACTCTTGCCAACCAAAAGCGCGGCATCCAACTAGACATGACCTATGCGGGTCGACAAGTGAAGTTGACCTACGAAATTCCATTGGGCGAAATCGTTTTGGACTTTTTTGACAAGTTGAAGTCTGTCAGCCGTGGTTATGCGTCTATGGATTACGAATTCAAAGAGTTTCGCGTCGCTGATGTCGTGAAAGTTGATATTTTGCTCAATGGCGAAAAGGTCGATGCGCTGTCAATCATCGTCCATAGATCGCAGTCACAGTACCGTGGGCGTGCTGTCGTTGCTAAAATGCGTGAGATTATTGCGCGGCAACAGTTCGATGTGGCGATTCAAGCAGCAATTGGTGCCAACATCATTGCCCGTGAATCCCTCAAAGCATTGCGTAAAAACGTGATTGCCAAATGTTACGGCGGCGATATTTCGCGGAAAAAGAAATTGTTAGAAAAGCAAAAAGCGGGTAAAAAGCGCATGAAACAAATCGGCTCTGTTGAGGTTCCCCAAGAAGCGTTTTTAGCCATATTACAGGTACAAGATTAATGCAATTCATCACGTCACTCATACTCGCATGCTTTGTAGGCTACGCAGGTAGCTGGTATTTAGGCCTGCATGATGGCAATTTTGCCCTGCTGTTGTTTGTAGCGGTTGTTGTCACCGGTTGTTATTGGCTGGCAGAGCGGTTCTATTTCTTACCACAGCGTGAAAAAGCTGCGCAAGCATTGCAAGACGCATCCACTGTACGTATGACCGAACTTACCAAAATGGGTATAAGCCGTGTTGATGGCGATTTGGCCAATATTCAAGCTGCACAAGAAAAAATCAGAGCTCAACCTTGGTGGTTGGATTGGACGGCGGGTTTGTTCCCAGTCATTTTGGTGGTCTTCTTATTGCGTTCTTTTTTGTTTGAGCCGTTCAAAATTCCATCTGGCTCGATGATTCCAACTTTGATGATTGGTGACTTGATCTTAGTGAATAAGTTTCATTACGGTGTTCGTTTACCTGTAATCAACCACAAAATCACCGAAGGTACGCCGCCAGTGCGTGGTGATGTGATGGTTTTTCGCTATCCACCGCGTCCTAGCCAAGACTACATCAAACGTGTCGTCGGCTTGCCTGGTGACGAAGTGGCTTATTTGAATAAAAAACTGACGATCAACGGAAAACCGCTTAGTAAAAATAGTTTGCCAGACTTTTTTGATGATGATTCCATGCGATATTCAAAACAATTCGAAGAATTATTGGGTGAAAAAACGCATAAACTGCTCAATGAAGAAACACAGCCAGCCTTCATTTCTGGTGCAAGTGACTTTGAATTTAATCAAAATTGCAATTACAGTATTGAAGGTGTGGTTTGCAAAGTACCTGCAGGCCACTATTTTATGATGGGCGATAACCGTGATAATTCATTGGACTCGCGTTATTGGGGTTTTGTGCCAGATAAAAACATTGTCGGCCGTGCTTTTTACGTATGGATGAATTTTGGCAACTTGAAACGCATCGGTGGATTTAATTAAGCAAATAGAGCTTTAGATTTTTTGGAGACCATGATGACTAAATTTACTTTGGATACAATTTTCCTGTCTCAACGGAACGCAAAACAGCGTGGCGCTAGTTTTTTGGGCATGCTGTTTTTTGCAGCGGTGATAGGTATTGTGTTTGTTGTAGGCGCGAAGGTAACACCTACAGTTATTGAGTATCAGGCCATCCTTAAGGCGGTTAACACCGCCAAAATGGGTAACTCAGTTGCTGAAGTGCGCAGCGCGTTTGATAAAAATCAAGCCACCGGTTATTTTGATTCCATCAGTAGCAAAGACTTGGTGATTGAGAAAGTCGCAGACAAATTCGTTGTCAGCTTTGCATATCAAAAAGAAATTGCGTTGGCAGGACCTGCTTATTTACTGCTCAAATATGAAGGTAAAACCAATTAAATGTGGTTAAAGTAAAGCGTGACTACACCACTGATCGGCCTACAAACGCGGTTGCAGCACCAGTTTAAAGACGCAGGTTTGCTGCAGCGAGCTGTTACACACCGCAGCTTTTCGGCTGACCATAACGAGAGGCTTGAATTTTTGGGCGACTCGGTGCTGGGTATGGTTATCGCTGGCATGTTGTATGAGCGGTTACGTGATTTGCCTGAGGGTGATTTATCACGTGTTCGCGCTAATTTGGTGCGTCAAGAGACGCTGCATCAACTCGCTTTGGAGCTTGGTTTGTCGGAAGTACTACGCTTGGGCGAAGGCGAATCTAAATCTGGCGGTCAAAAACGCCCATCAATATTGGCGGATGCTTTAGAGGCTTTGATTGGCGCAGTATATTTAGATGCAGGTTTCGCGACAGCGCAAGCCTTGGTGGTGCGATTGTTTAAAGCGGTCGATTTCAACCCGCAGATGCAAGCCATCGGCAAAGACCCCAAAACAGAATTGCAAGAATGGCTGCAAGGACGCAAAATGAAGCTACCCATTTACCGCGTGGTCGGGACTTTGGGCGCAGCGCATGAACAGACTTTTGAAGTTGAATGTGAAATTGAAGAGCTGAAATTAAGCGAACGCGGCATTGGTACATCTCGTAGAGCGGGCGAACAAGCCGCTGCTACCGTGGCATTGCAATGTATAAAAACTGCAATGAAAGCACAGAAAATTAAATGAGTGATAAAAAAATTATAAAAACTACAAAGCCTATCGCTATTAAAAATATAGCAATAGAAGCAGTATATAAGCCGGCTAATAACGAAAATGACACTAATTTAAGTAATATTACTGCAGCTAGTGAAAGCGATCGCATCACAGCCATGCTAGGTGCGGCAGTTGCGCCTAAAACTATTACAAACGTTCCTATTGAATCGCAGCGTTGCGGTTTGATCGCTATTGTGGGTAAGCCCAATGTGGGTAAATCAACCTTGTTGAATGCCTTGGTCGGTCAAAAAATCAGTATCACCTCACGTAAAGCACAAACGACACGCCATCGCATCACCGGTATGCACACCCGTGGCGAGGTGCAGTTTGTATTTGTTGATACGCCAGGTTTTCAAACCCTGCATGGCAACGCACTGAACCGTTCGTTGAACAAAGCCGTGCAAGGTGCGGTGAGCGACGTTGATTTGGTGTTGTTTGTCGTGGAAGCCGGGAGATCGAATATGGCTGATGACAAAGTGGTTTCATTGCTGAGCAACGATATTCCCACGCTTTTAATTGCCAACAAGCTTGACATGGTGAATCGCCGTGGCGACATTGCACCCTGGCTGCAAGGCATGCAAGCACAGCATAAGTTTGACGAATTTGTCCCCATGTCAGCTAAGAACGCAAAAGACATTGAGCGTTTATTTGGTATTTGCGAAAAATACTTGCCACTGCAACAGTGGATGTACGATTCAGAAGAGCTGACTGACAAAAGCGAGAAATTTTTAGCCGGTGAGATGGTGCGTGAGAAGTTGTTCCGTTTGACGGGTGATGAGTTGCCCTACACTTCGACCGTCGTTATCGATAAATTTGAAGAAGAAGCACCCAAGAAAAAGGGACAAAAACGCTTGGTCAAAGTTGCCGCAACTATTATTGTTGAGCGTGATGGCCACAAAGCCATGGTGATTGGCGACAAAGGGGAGCGCATCAAACGCATTGGTACCGAAACCCGCGTTGAGCTTGAACGTTTGATGGATGCTAAAGTGTTCATCGAATTGTGGGTCAAAGTACGTTCGGGTTGGGCGGATGATGAAGCACGGGTACGCTCGTTTGGCTACGAGTAAAAAAATCACCGACGAGCCCGCTTATGTGCTGCACCGCTATGACTGGAGCGAATCTAGTCTGATTCTTGATGTGCTGACGCGTCATCATGGTCGTATTGCCCTCGTCGCCAAGGGGGCAAAAAAACCCAGCTCCAACTTTCGTCCGATTTTGTTGCCTTTGCAGCCGTTGCATATTGCGTTTGGCGGCGATGCTGAAATCCGCACCTTGCGCAGCTCTGAGTGGATGGGTGGCCACGTCATGCCTACGGGTGAGGCGCTGATGGCGGGTTATTACCTCAACGAGCTGTTGATGAGACTGCTTGCTCGGGATGATCCACATCCTGCCTTGTTCGACGCCTATGCTCTGACCGTTCACATCATTGCACAAGAGTTTCGCAAAGAAGCTGCAGGCGAGAAAGTTCTAGAAGTTGCGCTGCGTGCGTTTGAACTGATGCTGTTGCGCGAAATTGGCTTCTTGCCGACTTTGCAGTCTCAAACCGCCAGTTTGGCAGGTTTGTTGATCGACGCAAACTATGTTTTGGTACCTGAAGGCGGCTTGCGAGCTGCGCATGCCGAAGATCGCAGCAGTTTGACAGGGGCGCAATGGTTATCGCTGCAAACGGCATTAGACTCCGACACGCCGTTTTCTCTACTTTTGCAGGTTTGTAGCAGCTGTGTGCAGCCACTCAAAACGCAGTTACGCACCTTGTTGCATTACCATTGTGGTGTCACAACTTTAAAAACACGCCAAATGATGATGGATTTGCAAAATCTATGAGTAACATAAATACCCAAATAAACTTATCCGTCAATTTAAACAAGGTTGCACTCGTCCGTAACACCCGACATTTGGGCATCCCCAGCGTCACCCGCGCGGCGACGCTGTGCTTGCAAGCGGGCGCACACGGCATCACCGTGCATCCGCGACCTGACGAGCGGCATATCCGAGCTACTGATGTGGCCGATTTGTCTGCTTTGATGAAAGCTTGGCCTGAACGTGAATACAACATTGAAGGCAACCCGTTGCAGAATTTGATGGGCTTTGTGCGCCAATTCAAACCGCATCAAGCCACCTTTGTGCCTGATGGTGAAGACCAATTCACCAGCGATCACGGCTGGAATCCTGCGACGGATACCGACAAACTGCGCCCCCTGATTGCTGAGTGTAAAGCGCTCGGTGTGCGCGTTAGTTTGTTCATGGACGCCGAGCCATCACACATGGCTTGGGCGAAATCTGTGGGGGCTGACAGGATAGAGTTGTACACCGAGCCTTTTGCAGCTGCATGGGGCAACTTTACTCAAGCAGCGCAATTAGAACGATTTGCCAAAGCGGCGCAGGCAGCGTTGGCTGTGGGCTTGGGCGTTAATGCAGGGCATGATTTAAACCGTGTGAATTTGAGCACTTTTGTCCAGCTAGTTCCCGGTGTGCAAGAGGTGTCCATTGGCCATGCATTGATTGCTGACGCGTTAGAGTTAGGTTATTCTGAAACGGTTGCCGCCTATTTGCGCTGTATCACTGCAGCTTAAAAACGGACAAATCTATCACCCATGATTTACGGCATTGGCACTGATATTTGCGATATTCGGCGTATACGTGCAACGTTTGAGCGTCAAGGCGAGCGCTTTGCAGAAAAGATTTTGAGTGATGCCGAATTGATCACTTGGAAGTCGCGTCGTGAGCGCTTGCCCGAGCGTGGTATGCGCTATTTAGCCACTCGGTTCTCAGCCAAAGAAGCCTTTAGTAAAGCAATCGGCATGGGCATGCTTTTACCTATGAGCTGGCGTTTGTGCGAAGTCAACAACACGGCGAGTGGGAAGCCAGAAATTATTTTGCATGGCGTTTTGAAAGACTGGTTTTTAGAAAAAGAGCTAACTTCGCATATCACCTTAACCGATGAGTCAGATTATGCAGCCAGTTTTTGTGTTATCGAAAAAATCCATAAAAATTAATAAAATATGCATGCATACTCCGTATTTAATGCCTAAAATGCTATAAAAAATATAGCAATAATTGATACTTATTTTAAACCTGAAAAGAATTTATAACATGACACTACATGCCCCACTCATCATTGATGTCGATGGTTTAACACTGACCAAGCAAGATCGGCTGCGTCTCAAGCACCCGTTAGTTGGGGGCATCATTTTGTTTGCGCGTAATTGGAAAAACCGCGAGCAATTAACGACGTTATGCGATTCGATCAAGCAAATCCGAAAAGACCTGCTCATCTGCGTTGACCACGAAGGCGGCCGCGTACAGCGTTTCAGAACTGATGGCTTCACCCATTTGCCAACCATGCGCGCTTTAGGTGATTTATGGATGAAAGATGCCATGAAAGCTACCAATGCAGCTACTGCTTGCGGCTATATATTGGCGTCTGAGCTGCGCGCATGTGGTGTCGATTTCAGCTTCACACCTGTGTTAGACCTTGATTTTGGCGAAAGCAGCGTTATTGGTGACCGCTCGTTTAACCGCGACGCACGCGTTACAGCGCTGTTGGCTAAAAGTTTGATGCATGGTTTGCTGCAAAGCGGTATGGCCAATTGCGGCAAGCACTTCCCGGGTCACGGTTTTGTCAAAGCAGATTCGCACACTGATATTCCGCTTGACAAGCGTAGCCTCAAAGCAATCTTGACGGACGATGCTGCACCTTACAACTGGCTGTCAAGCAGTTTAACCAGCGTCATGCCGGCACATGTGATTTACCCAAAGGTAGACAGCCGACCAGCCGGTTTTTCGTCTAAGTGGTTAGGCGATATTTTGCGAGGTGAATGTGGTTTCACGGGCGCTATTTTTAGTGACGATTTGAGCATGGAAGCCGCGCGATTGATTGACGGTAAAAAAGTCAGTTACACGCAAGCAGCTGTGACTGCCCTGAATGCGGGTTGCGATATGGTGCTGCTGTGCAACCAATCGGTCGATGGTGGCGAAGCGGTTGACGAACTCATCAACGGCATGGTCGAAGAGCTTGTTAAGCGCAATTGGGAGCCGTGCGAGGCCAGTGATTTGCGTCGCTTAGCGCTGTTGCCAACGATACCTGCGCCCGAGTGGGATTCCTTGATGGTGCAGCCAGCCTATATTCAAGCCTTGAGTTTGATGCCTTGAGCTTATTCAAAAAATCCATGTTGTAGGTTAGATGCCGGCATAAAGACAAAAAATCAGAGTTCGAACTAAGGCATGGAAATGACGACGACGGAGATTTTTTTAATCGCTATGCTGATTATTTTCAGCATTCCCTATTTGATTTGGCGAATCGGAAAAACAGATTATTACGCACCGTTGGTGGTGGTGCAAATCATAACCGGCATATTGCTTGGTCCTGGCATTTTGGGGGCTATCTACCCCGAATACTACAAGTTTGTCTTCAATCCGCAGGTGGTGCAATCGCTTAACGGGATTGCTTGGTGGGCTGTGATGATTTTTGTGATGATTGCAGGCATCGAGCTCGATCTCAAAAAAGCATGGATTTACAGGCGTGAGAGTTCAATCACTGCTGGTTTGGCACTTGGCATGCCATTGTTGTTTGGCGCCGTGGCTGCCACGGCGATGTTGATAGGCCCGTTTGCTAGTGCGGGCTGGATGGGACCCAAGGCGATGACATGGCAATTTATCTTGGGTATCGGGATGGCTTGTGCCGTGACCGCGCTGCCGATTTTAATTTTGCTGATGGAAAAATTGGATATTTTGCGGCAACCGATTGGGCAGCGTATTTTGCGTTACGCCAGTATTGACGACATTGCCATCTGGGGCGTACTAGCTATTATTTTGTTAGATTGGACGCGGGTAGGTCGTCAAATAGGGTTTTTTGTCTTTTTTACAGCTGCTACGATTGCATATCGACAATTGATAGTGCGGCTGGAAGAACGCGACCGTTGGTACGCGGCGTTAATCTGGTTGATTGCTTGCAGCCTTGCAGCGGATTGGGCTGGCTTGCACTATATGGTGGGTGCTTTTTTGGCAGGTGCTGTGATGGATTCGAATTGGTTTAACCAA
Source organism: Polaromonas sp. (assembly GCA_031390045.1). GTDB lineage: Bacteria > Pseudomonadota > Gammaproteobacteria > Burkholderiales > Burkholderiaceae_C > Aalborgiella. The sequence goes on along the minus strand of JANMTB010000121.1, from coordinate 36,326 downwards.
GAAAAAATGGATTTGCTGCGCCATCATGTCTTGCTTGCCATCATGCCAGTATTCTTTCTCAGCACAGGTTTGAAGACCAATTGGGCTGTGGGTGGCGCGATGGTCTTTGTGGCTGCAGCCGTGCTGTTGGTGGCGTCTGTTGTTGGTAAATTAGCTGGCATTCATATGGCGGGCAAGATACTTGGTTGGGAAAAGGGCGAGGCATCCATCATCGGTTGGCTGCTTCAAACCAAGGCATTGATCATGATAATTTTTGTCAACATCTTGCTTGACAAAGGCATCATCACCTCAGTGACCTTCACTGCTTTGTTGCTCATGGCCATTGCCAGTACGATGCTGACGGTTCCTGTCGTTTACCCCAAATTACAACGATTAAAGTCCTTGATCGGTAAGCACTAGCTGGTGCATCGACATCAAGAGCTAAGCCAAAGCGTGGCTGGGCTGCCTTCAAGTTTCGGCAAGTCTTGGTAGGTCAAATAAAGCCGTAAATCCAACTCGTATTGGTGGTATTGCGGTTCCATGTAGGTGCAGAGTTTATAAAAAGCTTTGTCATGCTCGCGTTCTTTGATGTGTGCGAGTTCATGGACGACGATCATTCTCAGTAGCTCTATCGGCACATCTTTGAAAAGTGTTGCCACCCGAATTTCGCGTTTAGATTTGAGCTTATTACCTTGAACGCGGGATACCGTGGTGTGCGTACCTAAGGCATGCTGAATGACTTTGAGCTTGCTGTCGAACGCCACTTTACTCAGAGGATCAGCACCACGTAAAAACTCATTTTTAATCGCCATCACATAGTCAAACAGCGCTTTGTCGTTGCGAATGGTATGCGTAGTACCGTATTTTTTGAGTAATAATTCGCCAAGTTTGTTATTGGTGATTAACTCACGCACCTGCGATTGCAAACCTTCAGAATAATGCGCGAGGTACTTCAATGCACGCACTCCAAAGCACGGTAAAAGATGAAAACTCAAACTTCTCGTCGCAGAGCGGGAAACAAAATCACATCTCGAATGCTCGGGCTGTCGGTTAGCAGCATCATCAAGCGGTCAATACCGATGCCGCAACCACCTGTGGGCGGCATGCCGTACTCCAAGGCACGTACAAAATCGTGGTCATAAAACATGGCCTCGTCATCCCCGCTGTCTTTGGCGTTAACTTGCGCGTTGAAGCGAGCGGCTTGTTCTTCAGCATCGTTCAGCTCGCTGAAACCGTTGCCAAATTCGCGTCCTGTGATGTACAGCTCAAAGCGCTCTGTCACTTCTGGCCGGTCATCGTTGGCGCGTGCAAGTGGTGAAATCTCGGTTGGGTGCTCCATGATGAAGGTCGGCTGCCACAGCTTTTCTTCAACTGTTTCTTCAAAATACAGTACCTGCAAGCTAGCGAGGGAGCGGGTTGATAACTTGTGCTTTGCCTCATTCATGCCCAGTTTTTTAAGTGCATTCGTCAACCACAAGCTATCGTCTACACGCATGCCAGAGCCGTCGTCCATCGCTTGAGCGGCTTCTGTGTGCTTGATGATAGCTTCGCGAATCGTCAAGCGCTCAAAGGGTTGGCTCAAATCGACGGGTTTGCCGCCGTAGCTGAGTTGCAACGAACCCGTCGCCTTCATCGCCACATCGCGAATAATCGCTTCGGTGTAGGCCATCAAATCGTTGTAATCCCAATACGCCGCGTAAAACTCCATCATGGTGAATTCGGGGTTATGCCGCACGCTGATGCCTTCGTTGCGGTAGCTGCGGTTGATTTCAAACACACGCTCAAAACCGCCCACGATCAGGCGCTTGAGGTACAACTCAGGCGCGATGCGCAAAAACATCTCTTGATCCAACGCATTGTGGTGCGTTTTGAACGGCTTGGCATTGGCACCACCGGGGATGGGGTGCAACATCGGTGTTTCCACCTCTAAAAACTCGTTGGCCACCATGAATTCACGAATTGCGCTCACTGCTTTGCTACGCGCCTTGAAGCGGTTGCGGGCAGACTCGTCAGTGATCAAATCGACATATCGCTGGCGGTATTTCGTCTCTTGGTCGGCCATGCCGTGAAATTTGTCGGGCAGGGGGCGAAGGCTTTTCGTAAGTAAACGAACTTCGGTGGCGTGAATCGACAATTCCCCCGTTTTGGTTTTGAACAGCGTGCCGACGCAGGCCACAATGTCACCCAAATCCCAGTGTTTGAAGCTGCTGTGCAGTGCTTCACCCACGCCGTCATTCGTCACATAAATTTGAATTTGCCCCGTGCTGTCTTGCAGCGTGGCAAAGCTGGCCTTGCCCATCACGCGTTTGAGCATCATGCGGCCAGCGACACTAGCAACGATTTTTTGCGGATCCAGCTCGTCCTTGGCCTCGCCATCGCAGCTGGCAATCAATTTGACTGCGCGGTGCTGCGGCTTGAAGTCGTTAGGAAACGCAATCCCTTTGCCGTCTACCTGCGCTTGACGAATCGCTTTGAGCTTTTCACGGCGCTCAAGTATGAGTTGATTCTCTTCAATAGGTTCTTGAGCTGCGCGAGTGGTTAGTAGATCGGACATAGCGGGGGTGGTTGAGTGCGTAAGTGACAAGTGAAATGGTTCTGTGAATTTTTTTGCAAAACCCTTAGATTTTAAAGGCAAGGCAGGTGATTAGACGGACTTGGTGATACATTCATAGTGTATTAATAAATCAGAAGACTTCTTTTCTGCTTTTTTTAAAAAATACTCTGGTTATATTGTCTGCTTTCGCCCCTGCCACTGCTTCGTATCTACATCCAGCAATCAGGCTGTTTTACGGTGGTTGAGCTTGGCGTAGCCATGCAAAACTTGCAACAAGAGCGCGCTTTAGCTGCGCAAGGGCAGTTACGCGGTGGCTAGAACGTGGGTGGCGATCAAATGGTTGCAGCTGACTCTGTGATGACGCCAAACGTCATTTTCGCGGCTGAAACGGGCGGTGGCGGCGGTTCACTGGGTGGTTTGGGTCGCTTGGGTGGTTTGGGCGGGTGTAGGTGGCTACACCAGCACGCCAGAAGGAAAGCTGGTAGCAAGCAGCTTGTTAGACAACTACAACAACGTCGTCAAAGAAATTCGCGATAAATCCAGCCTAGTCAACCAAACCGGCGGCCCAGGCACACAGGCCAACGCGCAAGCTTATGCCAACCCTGCTGTGGTTTTGAACTCTGGTGACACCTACAAAGCACGTCTAAACAATGTAAAAGTATTCTCTAAGCCAGAGGAAAACAGCGCAACCCTCGCGACTTTAAGAAAAGACGAAGAGATCAACATTAGCGGCAAAGAGTCAGGGGATTATTTGAATGCAGATGGCAGTAATTTCAGCAACGGCTGGGTGTTGAAACGACTGATTGCAGGGTCGGGAAGATAAAGTTTAATTATTTTTGCTATTATTTTAATAGCTACTTAGGCAATAAATACGCCGGCTAAGTGCATATTTAGCCGGTCTTATTGCTTTTTAGAGCCTTTAAATCGATTTTTAGCTGAAATTTAGCGCGTTTGGTGCTAAAAAACGCTTTCACATTGCGCACATTCGCATCCTGCGTAAAAAGCCGATTCGCCAAATCCAAATACGCTGGCATGTCAGCGCAATAGACGACCAAGCAAAAATCTGGCCCTGGGGAGACGCGGTAGCATTGTTGTACGGCACTGTCTTGAATCACCTTCGCTTCAAACGCTTCCAAATGCTCAGCGCCTTGCCGGTCGAGGGTGATTTCGACCAAGGCGGTCAGCCCATAGCCTTGAATTGCCGCTAATTTATCAGGGTTCAAAATAGCGATTTGCCGCTCTATCAAACCACTGTCTACCAATGCTTTGATGCGGCGTAGGCAGGTGGGTGGAGATATGTGCACTTGTTCAGCAAGGCTCTGATTGCTTTGGCTGGCATCGGTTTGCAGCAACTCCAGAAGCTTGGCATCGATGGGATCTATATTCATTTCTTTCATTAATGCAGTTTATTTGAATTTAAATTTCATTGCAATGAATATGTGTAATTAAATTTCAAATTTAAACAAAATAAAGTGAATAATTTTTTTTTAACAGAAGTAATATCACATCCATTCAAAATTCATTCAAGAGGTGTTGTATGTGCGGAATTGTTGCTGCGGTCTCTACAAAAGACGTCGTACCAGTCTTGGTTCAAGGTTTAGCTCGGTTGGAATACCGTGGCTACGACTCCTGCGGCGTAGCGGTGCATGCGGGCGGTTTGAAGCGTGCGCGCAGCACGGCACGGGTTGCGGAGCTGCAAGACCAGATCACTGCTGACCAATTTGCCGGTCACACTGGCATCGCGCATACCCGCTGGGCAACACATGGCGTGCCATCTGAGGGCAATGCGCATCCGCATTTCAGCTTCGGACCAGGCGAAACCGCTGGCAAAGCAGGAAAAATTGGACTGGTGCACAACGGCATCATTGAAAACCACGACGAATTGCGTGCTGAGTTACGTGCCAAAGGCTACGTTTTTGTCAGCCAAACCGATACTGAAGTGATTGCTCACTTGGTGGACAGCCTTTACAACGGTGATTTGCTAGAAGCCGTCAAAGCCGCCTTGCCGCAGCTGCATGGCGCGTATGCGATTGCGGTGTTTTGCAAAGATGAGCCACATCGCATCGTTGGTGCACGCGCTGGTTCGCCACTGATCTTGGGCGTTGGCAAAGCGGATAGTGCTAATTATTTAGCCAGCGATGCTATGGCTTTGGCAGGCGTTACGGATCAAATCATTTACCTCGAAGAGGGCGATGTGGTTGACTTACAGCTCGGCAAATACTGGATTTTGGACAAAACTTTCAAATCATTGTCAGCAGTGCAGCGCCCCGTCAAAACCGTGTTGGCGCACAGCGGTGCTGCAGAACTTGGCCCCTATCGCCACTACATGCAAAAAGAGATTTTTGAACAACCACGTGCCATCGCCGACACGCTAGAGGGTGTCGAGGAGATTGTCCCTGAGCTGTTCGATGCTTTGATGACGCACAAAGTTGGTGAAAACGCACATGCGGTGTTCAAAAAGATCGACAAAGTCCTCATCCTCGCCTGTGGCACCAGCTATTACAGCGGCTGCACGGCCAAGTATTGGTTGGAAAGTATCGCGCAAATTCCGACCCAAGTCGAAGTAGCTAGTGAATACCGCTACCGAGATTCGGTGCCAGATGCGAACACCTTGGTCGTCACCATCACCCAATCGGGCGAGACGGCAGACACCTTGGCTGCGCTACGACATGCACAGTCTTTAGGTATGGAGCACACGCTGACGATTTGCAACGTCGCCACCAGTGCCATGGTGCGCGAGTGTTCGCTGGCCTATATCACCCGCGCAGGGGTCGAAATCGGCGTTGCATCGACCAAAGCCTTCACCACGCAATTGGCCGGTTTGTTTTTGCTCACCTTGGCATTGGCGCAAAGCAAAGGGCGCCTCACTGATGCACAAGAAGCCGCGCATTTGGTTTCCATGCGCCACTTACCCGCTGCTTTACAAGCGGTGTTGGCGCTAGAGCCACAAATCATCAGCTGGGCAGAAGATTTTGCCAAGTGCGACAACGCACTATTTTTAGGGCGCGGCATGCATTACCCGATCGCTTTGGAAGGCGCGCTGAAGCTCAAAGAAATTACCTATATCCACGCCGAAGCCTACGCCGCTGGCGAATTGAAACACGGCCCGCTGGCGTTAGTAACGAGTGAAATGCCCGTCGTCACCGTCGCTCCCAACGACGCGCTACTAGAAAAACTAAAAAGCAATATGCATGAAGTCCGCGCCCGTGGTGGTGTGCTGTATGTGCTGGCCGATGCAGATACCAAAATCGAAAGCGGAGACGGCTTGCACGTCATCCACATGCCTGAAAACTATGGTGCGCTAAGTCCACTATTGCACGTTGTGCCACTACAGTTGTTGGCGTATCACACCGCATTAGCGAAGGGGACGGATGTGGACAAGCCGAGGAATTTGGCGAAATCTGTCACGGTGGAATGAGCTTGAAAAGGGCTAACCGCCCGGCTTTTTGTTGGAGCGTTCCGCCGGACGCTGAGACTGGCGTGGTGCGTGCACATGCGTCACTTTGCGAACATCCTCACGACCAGCCGTGGGGTCTGTCTGCGAATGCAACGGGAACTGCTGCGGATTCAGGGGTGCAGGGGGTGTATGCGGCTCGGTATCAGTTTTTATGGGTTTCATAATAATTCCAGGTTGTTAAAAAGGGTGGAGTCGCGCTAAGAGGGTTCAAGCGGGTTGCGATATTTCAGACAGCGCTTCGGCGACCGGTTGAATGTCCGAACTCTCGACGGCAAAATCGCCCAGCGCCACAATGCCGACGAGGCGCTTGTCGCGGTCGACCACCGGCAGACGCCGCACCTGCCACTCGCTCATGATCTTTGCGGCATTTTCGACCGAATCGTCCTCGTAGGCCCAAGCGATGCCTTCAGACATCACATCACGAACCTTGGTGTCGGCATCCAAACCGTCGGCAACGGCACGGATGACGATGTAGCGATCCGAGAGTGTTCCTATCATCCGGTCATCCTCGCCGACTGGCATCATGCCGAAGTCCCCATCACGCATCTTTATTGCGGCTTCCTTGATGCTCATGTCAGGGTTGATGACCTTCACGTCGCGACTCATCAGGTCTTTTAGTTGCTGCATTTTCATTTTCCTTGTATCAATTTGTAGGGTGTGTAGGGTGAAATTTGTACGGTGAGCTATTTAGGATGTTCATGCACGGTCTCGCAACTCCTTTACGCCTGACCTTTCGGCGCAATGGTCGCAGCAGAACATCTTTTCGCCCTTCTGCAGGCCATGGCCGATGATGCGCACACCGCAATGCGCGCAGGTGGGTGCCAGCTTATGAATCGCGCATTCAAAACTGTCGAAGGTATAGGTCTTTCCATGAGCAGTTAGCTGGAAGGATTGGTCGTAGTCGTTTCCGCATGCGTCGCATATCGCCATGGTGAACTCCTTGAAAACGGTTGCTATTGAGCGCCAATGATCGACTTTGAGCCATTCGACGTCTGTGCGTTGTCCCACATACCGTTGCGTTGCAGCGGCAGATATGGCTTGAAGGCTAGTCAGCCCGGCACCACAGCCCCGAATCCGAACTCACCTTACCCCGCGCGCCGTTCAGCCAAACTTGCTCTTTATTCAGTTTCGACGAAGTCGAAGGGTTGGTATCAAAGTCAATCTGAAGTTTGTGCGCGACGTGGGCATCTTCGATGGGAAGCTCCCACGTTAAAAAGACTTGGGTGTAATCTTGGCCTGCTGGGAAGTCGGCCACGTTGAACCCATTGCTGCTGCGCTGAATAACGGCGTGCGGCTGCCCAGTATCGAAGATAACCACCGTTCCTTTGACCAATGGGATGCGATGCCCCGTAGACGGGAAATGCAAATTTAAGCCTTTGTCTTCACTCAAAAAGAGATTGCAAAAGGCCGCGCCACCATAGTGTTCGCCGTCATGGTGGTACTTCGCGCCCCGGCAGGCCATCAGCGCTACGCTGCTTTCGGTAAGGATATCTTGCAGGCCAAGTTCGCGCGTCCAATCAGACATCGCCTGCACACAACGGTTGTAGTCAGGCCAGCGCATACGCGTTCTAGCCAAGGGCAAGGTTTCTACATCGCCGGGTTCTAGCTCCAAGCGTTGTGATATCTCCCTTTCCCAATCGGCGATCAGCCTGGCAGGTGGTGCAGGCACATCGACTGTGCCTGTTAGCACGACATCACTCACGTTTCGGCTGCGGATGACGCCGCCGCTCCAGTAATAGGAAGTCAGTTGATGCGGCGTATCGTGCGGGGAGGGAGGCGTGCTCATCTGGCTTAGTGTATTACGGGGCGTTTAAAATTAGACAATCTAAGTTTTACAAATGACTTCACCATTAAAGCCCTGCCATTGATATGCATACCAGCGCACTCGTTTTATTTTCCGGCGGTCAAGACTCCACCACCTGCTTAGCACTTGCTTTGAGTAAATATGAACGAGTCGAGACGATTGCGTTTGATTATCGCCAACGGCACAGTGTTGAGTTGCAAGCGCGTTTACGTGTGTTGGAGCAAATCAAACAGCAATTCCCACACTGGGCACACAAGCTGGGTGAAGACCATTTGCTCGATTTGGGCGTTCTTGGGCAGGTCAGTGAAACGTCGTTGACGCGGGATGTGGCTTTCAAAATGGAAAGCTCGGGGCTGCCGAACACGTTTGTGCCAGGTCGCAATTTGCTGTTTTTGACCTTGGCCGCAGCCTTGGCGTATAGACGCGATTTGCAAGTGATGGTCACTGGCGTGTGCGAAACCGATTTTTCTGGCTACCCTGATTGCCGTGACGATACGATGAAAGCTATGCAGCTGGCGCTTTCATTGGGCATGGATAAGCGGTTTTTGATTGAAACGCCGCTGATGTGGATCGACAAGGCCGATACGTGGGCTTTGGCGGCATCGCTAGGTGGACAGCCACTGGTCGATTTGATCATTGAGCATACCCACACCTGCTATTTGGGCGACCGTGAGCATCGCCATGTTTGGGGTTACGGCTGTGGCACCTGCCCCGCGTGCGATTTGCGAGCTAAGGGCTACGACCGCTGGGTAGCTGCTACCGTGTAAGTTGCTGAAACTGAATCGCTTGAGACGTCGGCGGCAGCAGACTTTTCAAGCGTCCAAGTTGTGTTATGAAACGCTGCAACACTTGGTCTATGCGCTATAGATATAATAGCACCTTTGGCAATTAATACGACGGCTATAAGTCGTTTGTACAAGGTATTTTCAGCCTCAACATCAAGTGCGCTGGTTGCTTCATCGGCAAAAATCCATTGTGGTTTTTTAAGCAATACGCGGGCGATGGCTAGGCGCTGTTGTTCGCCACCAGAGAGCATTTGACCCCAAGCTTCTGTGTCGTCTAATCGACTAGCCAATTGCGGTAACAATGCTTGTGTCAAAGCGGTTTGCAGGGCTGCATCGTCGTATTTGCTAGCGGGCTCTGGGTATGCCAGTGCATCGCGCAAAGTACCGTTGGGGAAATAAGGGTGTTGTGGAATAAACATCGCGTTTGCTGGCATATGAATTTGTCCTTTGCTGAATGGCCAGATACCAGCGAATGCGCGGAACAGCGTTGATTTGCCACTGCCTGAGGGACCATTGAGTAATATGCTGTCGCCAGCTTGAGCGTTAAGCGCGGCATGAGCCAGCAGCACTTTGCCGTTGGGCAGTGACAGTGTTAAGTCGTTGGTGGACAAGCTGTTTGAGCTTGTATTAATTGCGGTTTGCGTTGGTAGTAAGGCTTCGCTCGCTGTCATATTTTCGTCAAAACTGGTCAATCGATCCGTCGTGGCGCGCCAGCTGGCTAAGCCGCTGTAGCTGTCCACAAACCAACTCAGTGAGTTCTGAACTTGCCCAAAAGCGCTAGAAATTTGCATCAATTGCCCAAGCTGAATCGCACCACTGAAAAAACGTGGTGACGCTACGAGAAACGGAAAAATAATGGCGGCTTGACCAAAAAAGCTGGTGAACCAAATCAGGTTTTTTTGCGCTTTGATGAGTTTCAGGTAGTTGCTGATAACAGTTGTAAACCGTTTATCCAGCTGAGTTTTTTCAACGATTTCACCTTTATCCAGAGCGATAGATTCGCTGTATTCTCTGACTCGCACCATATGATGGCGGAAATCAGCTTCATACTTTTGCTGGAAAAAGTTTAACTTGATCTGAGATTTTCCAATGTAGTGCGTCAACACACTGCCAACGAGGCAATACACGACAGCTGCCCAGAGCATGTAGCCAGGGATGGTGTAGTTAGTGCCTCCCAATACGAACGAAAAAGCACCAGACAATGCCCAAAGGATGCCCACAAAGCTAACCAAAGTTACCACAGCATTCAGCAAACCCATGCACAGTGAAACCGTCTGGGTGGTGAATTGGTTCACGTCTTCTGATATCCGTTGGTCAGGGTTATCAGTATTAAGCGCATTTGTAGCGGTACTGGCAGTTTTAGTGAAACGCGTTAGCTCAAGTTTGTAAAAAGTTTGGTTGCTGAGCCAGCGTTGCAAATAATGCGTCGTCATCCACTTGCGCCATCGCATTTCTAACACTTGTGTGAGGTAAAACTTATACACCGCAATCGCAATGCTGGCAAAAGCCAGATATGTAAAACGTGTTAATTGTTGCCAAAAAACTAGTTCGTCTTTCGCCTGAAGAGCATCGTAAAAAACCCTATTCCAATCGTTGAACTGAACCGCCATGTAGACGGTGCCTAAATTCAACAGGATGATGGCAAGCAGTAGGCCACGTGCTTTCCATTTTTCCTCTGACTTGAAATAAGGCATCGCCAGTTTGACAACGCGTTTGACAAAGGCATTAAAGGATTTGAATTTGGCTATAAATTGCATTCCAGTTCCTAAAACTTTTTATATATTTGATACGCCACTGGCAACGTGCCCAGACGGCACATGCATGGCGGCAGAGTTGACATGGCCGGTCTGGTCGTCAAAGAAAAAGTCTGGCTCAAACTCACGTAAAAACTCCCCCTTGGCCAAACCGCCTAAAAACATGGCTTCATCAACTTCGATGTTCCAGTTCATCAAGGTGCGAATCGCGCGCTCATGCGCAGGTGCGCTACGGGCGGTGACAAGGGCGGTGCGCAGCCGCATGGTTGGCGTTCCTTCCCGCTGCAAGCGGTGCAAAGCTTCCAACAAGGGTTTGAACGGGCCACCGCTGAGAGGTAAGTTGGCATTGTCTTTTTCATGCTGCTGAAAAGCCGATAAACCGTGTTCTTGAAACACACGCTCAGCTTCGTCGCTGAAAAGCACCGCATCGCCATCAAAAGCAATGCGCACCTCGTTCGGGTGGGCGCTGCTGGCGTGGGTGGATTGTGGGTAAACCTGCGCTGCCGGTACGCCCGCTTCTAAGGCGGCACGAACGTCACTCAAATGCGTTGATAAAAATAAGTTCGCATGCAGCGGTTTGAGGTAGCGCCACGGTGGCTGACCACGGGTGAACGTGCCGCGCTGCACAGCCAATCCGTAATGCTGTGCTGACCTGAAAACCCGCATGCCTGACACTGGGTCATTGCGGGACAAGATGACGACTTCAACGCGCTTGATGTCATCAGAATTGAATGCAAGAAGTTTTTTAACCAATGAAAAAGCCACGCCCGGCTTGGCTGGCTCGTCAAGCTTGGACAACTGCAAGTCCATATAAGCGCGATCATCACCTTGCTCGAAAACTTCGTTTTCTTGCTCAAAGTCGAACAAAGCACGGGATGAAATGGCAACAACGAGTTGCCCATTTAAATTAGTAGCCATTTTGCGAGTGTAAATGACGCACTCGCTAGTTGCTAAAAAATGGGTTTTAAATGAGGTTTATAGGCTCAAGTTTTTGCAAATTGCCAGGGTCGCCACGCTTTGGTTCATGGTGTAAAAGTGGATGCCGGGCGCACCGCCTTGGATTAGCTCTTCGCACAAACTGCTCACCACGTCCAACCCAAAGGCTTTGATAGAGGCAGTATCGTCGCCGAAAGCGCTTAGTCGCAGGCGAATCCAGCGTGGAATCTCAGCGCCGCAAGCGTCAGAAAAACGCATCAACTGCGTTGAACTGGTGATAGGCATGATGCCTGGAATCACTGGAATGGTGATGTTCTGCTTGGCACATGCTTCCATGAAGTGAAAGTAGGCCGCTGCATTGTAAAAATACTGGGTGATGGACGAATCCGCCCCTGCTTTGACCTTGGTCACAAAGGCTTGCATGTCAGCATCAGGCGACTTTGCTTGTGGGTGCACCTCAGGGTAGCTGGCGACCTCTAGATGAAAAGTATCGCCCGTTTCAGAGCGGATAAAAGCAACGAGATCACTGGCATATTGAAACTCACCACCTGCGCCGTACCCGCTGGGCAAGTCACCACGCAATGCCACCAAGCGTTTTACGCCGTTGGCTTTCAATGTAGCCAATTGCTCTAGCACAGTCGCTTTGGTTGCACCAACGCAGGAGAAATGCGATGCGGCATCCACACCTTCCGCTAAAATTTCATTGACTGTGCCAAACGTGCCAGCTTGGGTCGAGCCACCAGCGCCAAAGGTAACGGAACAAAACTCAGGTTTCAATGAGTACAAAGCTTTGCGCACCACGCGCAGTTTGTCGAAACCTTCTGGCGTTTTCGGTGGGAAAAACTCTAAACTGATCGGTAAATTAGTTGTCATGCTGATTTTCTCAACGTTGTTTTATTTTGCTTTTGATGCGTGAATGAAAAACTCACGGTTGCCGTCGCCCCCTTGAATGGGTGATTCCAACCAAGCATGAACCGTTAAACCTTCTTCTGCATAAGCTTCACGCACCCGTTTTTCAACCTGCTCGTACAAGGCCGCTTCACGTACGATGCCACCTTTGCCAACTTGACCAAAATTCAGCTCAAACTGCGGTTTGACTAGCATGACCATGCAACCGTTTGACTTCAGCAAAGGTGCGATGGCGGGTAAAACGAGGGTTTGGGAGATGAACGACAAGTCACCGACGATCAAGTCGAATTCAGTGACAAAATCAGGTTCGAAGATATCGTTATTTACCTCTAAATTCATGGCTGTAGCCGGCGTATTTGTTGCCTGAGCAGCTATATTTTTAGGAGTAAATTTGGCATCATCATAGCCTTCACCATAGTTATCATCATCGTCAAACTCTGAATCAATATCCGCTTCCTCATCGCCTGCAAGAAGTTTTGCAATCTCAGCTGCAATCACCCCGGGTTCACGTGCATTCACGCGCTCAAAGCAAAGGACACGTTCGTCTGATCGCAGCTTATCGTGCAATTGACCAAAGCCAACGTCCACACCAACGACTCGCGTTGCGCCTTGCTGGAGTAGACAATCTGTAAATCCGCCCGTTGATTGCCCCACGTCTAAGCAAGTACTGCCTTTTACTAACAGGCCAAGGGATTTCAATGCGCCTTCCAGCTTCAAACCACCGCGTGAGACGTAGCGGGCTTCAGCGTCGTTGAGCAGCTCAATTTGCGCGTCATCTGGCAAGATGTCGCCATTTTTGGCAATGCGTTGCCAGTAAAGTGTCGAGCTTAGTGTTGAACTTGCGGCGTTTGAAGATGCGCCTATCTCCGCGCTGCTAGTCGCTCCCTGAGCCGTGTGGTGGTGGCTGAGTTTGAGCCACTGCACACCGCTGGCTATCAGCCGCTGTGCTTGCGCACGGGTACTGGCTAGGCCACGTTGAACGAGAAGTTGATCTGCACGCATGAAATAGGTGTTTTGGAGTTAAAAATAGCGCTAGCTGGCGTATTGTTTGCCAGTAGCGCTATTATAATAATAGCATATATTAACGTTTTTCAGGCGTCAATCAAGCTAATTAATAGCGGTAAGTATCTGCCTTGTAAGGGCCAGTTTTCTTCACGCCAATGTAGTCCGCTTGCTCTGTGGTCAATTCAGTCAATACAGCGCCCACCTTTTTCAGGTGCAAACGTGCTACTTTTTCGTCCAAATGCTTTGGCAACACATACACTTTGCCGATTTTGTATTCTTTTGGCTTGGTGAACAGCTCGATTTGTGCAATCGTTTGGTTCGCAAAGCTAGAAGACATCACAAAGCTAGGGTGGCCGGTGCCGCAGCCCAAGTTCACCAAGCGGCCTTGCGCCAACAAGATGATGCGTTTAGATGCTTTTTTGCCGTCTTTCGGGAAAATCACATGGTCAACTTGTGGCTTAATTTCTTCCCACTTGCATTTAGCGAGTGATGCAACGTCGATTTCATTGTCAAAGTGGCCAATGTTGCAAACGATGGCGTTGTTCTTCATCGCGTCCATGTGCTTATAGGTGATGACGTTTTTGTTGCCAGTGGCAGATACAAAAATATCGCACTTATCTGCAGCGTATTCCATGGTCACGACTTTGTAGCCTTCCATTGCAGCTTGTAGTGCATTGATCGGGTCAATTTCTGTCACCCACACTTGTGCGCTCAAAGCACGTAATGCTTGTGCAGAACCCTTGCCCACGTCGCCGTATCCAGCTACGACGGCTACTTTGCCAGCAATCATCACATCAGTTGCGCGTTTGATCGCGTCAACCAAAGACTCACGGCAGCCGTACAGGTTGTCGAATTTTGACTTAGTCACAGAGTCGTTCACGTTGATAGCACGAATTTTCAAAGTGCCTTTGACAGACATTTCGTTCAAACGCAGCACGCCCGTGGTGGTTTCTTCCGTCACGCCCATGATGTTTTTCAGTCGGCGGCTGTACCAAGTTGGGTCAACTTTGAGTTTTGCTTTGATCGCGTTGAACAAGCAAATCTCTTCTTCGCTGCCTGGCTTAGAGATGACTTTGAGGTCTTTCTCAGCTTGTGTGCCCAAATGCATCAACAAAGTAGCATCGCCACCGTCGTCCAAAATCATGTTCGGGCCTTCGCCAGCCGTACCTTTTTTGCCGGTGAATTCAAAAATGCGGTGCGTATAATCCCAGTACACGTCCAAGCTCATGCCTTTGTAGGCAAACACGGGTGTGCCTGCGGCTACCAAAGCGGCAGCGGCGTGGTCTTGTGTCGAGAAAATGTTGCATGAAGCCCAGCGCACGTCAGCACCCAAAGCTTGCAAAGTTTCAACCAACACAGCGGTTTGAATCGTCATGTGCAAAGAGCCAGTGATGCGTGCGCCTTTGAGGGGCTGCGCTTGGGCGAATTCTTCACGGATAGACATCAAGCCAGGCATTTCCGTTTCGGCGATATTCAACTCTTTGCGGCCAAAAGCGGCAAGGCTCATGTCGGCAACGACGTAGTCTTGCTTGGCAGCTGCAACAACGGCCTCAACCACCGATTTTGCGATAGCTTTTGCAGTAGGCTTAGTTGTTGATTTTGTAGCTGATTTTTTATCAGCAGAAGTTTTCGATTTTGCGACTGGTTTCATAGCTCACACTCCAAATATTTAAAGTTAAAAATAAATAAGGCTAACCACTGTGGCTGATTGTCGAAACTTTGGGGAATATTGATTCACCGGCTTCACCTCACAGAACAGTGGGTGAGCGCGGTTGGTGCAGTGCGAGCAAATTAACTTAAAAAGTTAGCTGCTAAACATGCTGTCCGAGCCTCGTTCAACTGATTTGAACTGCATCGCTCCTCGGATTAACCCTAATTATATATTTAAACTTAGAAATAACAAAGCCGCAAGATTTTTAGGTTTTGCGGCTTTGAGGAGATATGGCAAGAAATGCTAGATCACATTAGCGATTCTGTGGGTAATAAATACGCTCACGTGGTTGTAGACGACCACGACCAGCGTAGCGAATCGCTTGATCGGCACGATCCAAATCAGCTTGCAGTGCTTCGTATTCTTCACGCGCT
This sequence comes from Polaromonas sp., assembly GCA_031390045.1. Classification (GTDB taxonomy): domain Bacteria; phylum Pseudomonadota; class Gammaproteobacteria; order Burkholderiales; family Burkholderiaceae_C; genus Aalborgiella. Next base: position 21,058 of record JANMTB010000121.1, on the reverse strand, counting down.
AAAAAACCATCTTTCAAAAACTCGCGTTCTTTGTTTTTAATTTCTCTTTGTTGCACCATGATGGCGCTGAACTGTTCACGAGTGATGCGGCCCGTGTTGACGCCCTCAACCACTTGGTCAAGCTGTGCGTCTTGGCGGTCGTTGATAGCGGCTGCTGCAGCGCGGTTGTTTTCAACCACGAGCTGGCGTTGGCGTTCGCGCTCTAAAAATGCGGTTTCACGCGCAATAAAAGCTCGTTCACGCTCTAAATAGTAGTTTTCACGCTCCAAGAAACGCTCTTGAAAGCGGTCTTGGTATTGACGATCGCGGTCGCGCTCCCATCCCAAATCCTGGCGATAGCCACCTTGCACCGGCGCAGTTTGAGATTGAGGCGCTGGTGGCGCTACCACGATAGGCGCTACACGCACTGGTGCTACTTGCGCAGGGGCTGGCGGCACCACAATGCCAGGGCCGGTAATGATCAAACTCCAGTCAGGGCCAGCCGCTTGTGCCGCCATTGCAGCGGTCGCAATCAGCGCAGCGCAGGCTATTTTTAATAGGTTGAATTTTTTCAAGTTAGCACTCCAATAAGTTATCCAAAGGGTCGATGGGTTGGAAGCATTATTTTCTAAAAAATAATCGCCTACCGTCCTTTAACGCGCCTGCGCCCTCGGCCGTGGACGCGTGCCAGCTGCGACACTCAACTCTATGGGTGCTTCTTTGCGAATAATGCCAAATTTCTCACTGTTTCCGGGTTTTATCATCGCGACTTGTGTCAGTAATTCTGAGACGGTACGGATTGGTTTTCCAGCGATGCTCACAATGATGTCCCCCGGAACAATGCCAGCTTTGGCCGCAGGTGCGCCTTGCAAAACACCAGTGATGATCACGCCTTGTAAAGTTTCGCCAGACTTCGTCGAATTTTTGATACCAAAAGTAACGGCAAGCTCGGCCGACAAATCTTGTGGCTCTACGCCAATCCAGCCGCGCGTCACCACGCCGTCTTTGACGATGCCTTCCATGACCTGCTTAGCCGTAGATACCGGAATCGCAAAGCCAATGCCCAAGCTGCCACCTGATCGAGAATAAATCGCGGTGTTGATGCCTTGCAAATTGCCATTCACATCAACCAGTGCGCCACCTGAATTACCGGGGTTGATGGCTGCATCGGTTTGGATGAAGTTCTCAAAGGTGTTGATACCCAATTGATTTTTATTCAACGCGCTCACAATGCCACTGGTCACGGTTTGCCCCACGCCAAACGGGTTGCCGATGGCTAAAACCTGGTCGCCGACTTGCAATGCATCTGAGTTGCCCAGCACGATGGCGGGCAGCTTGTCGAGAGAGATTTTTAAAATCGCGAGGTCAGAATCTGGGTCGGTACCGATCACTTTGGCAATCGCGCGACGGCTGTCGTTCAAGATCACCTCGATCTCATCAGCGCCTTCGACGACGTGGTTGTTCGTCAAAATATAGCCATCGGCGCTGACAATCACGCCACTGCCCAAGCCGGCTTGTGGATCAGCGCCCCTACCTTGGCCTCCTTGCCCACCACCTTGACCGCGCTCACCCCGTTCGCCAAAAAAGAATCTGAACCACGGGTCGTCCATTTGCGGATTTTTCGAGGCATTTTTACTGACGTTGATGCTAACCACGGCCGCCGAAGCCTTTTGTGCGGCGAGTCTAAAGCTGCCCACAGGCGTTGTACCGCTGATTTGCGCGGGCGCTTCCGTTACGGTGATTCCGGCAACCTGAGCCTTGGAGCTGCCCAGCCAACCCGCTGAGTTACCCAGCCAAGCTGGTTTCAACGTGGTGACGATGAAAAGCGCCGCCAACAACACGGTCACCGTTTGAGAGAAAAAGAGCCAAAATCGTTTCATACAGCATTGTCCATCTAAAAGTGGCAGAAATTAAGCGGATCATGGCAAGCTTTACGCCAACTTTGCCATTGACTAATTAAACTGGGGGCAAAATGATGAAATTCAAAGCAATCTTCATACCATCAACCCTTCATCAACGTTTCAACTGCCATGACCGACCGACAAACCATAGCCCGACAGGAGCTTTTGAGCACATTCAATGCATTGCTGCAGCCCGAACGTTTCACCGATTACGGCCCCAACGGTCTGCAAGTTGAAGGCAAAGGGCAGATTCGCAAAATCGTATCCGGAGTCACCGCCAGTCGTGCCCTGATTGAAGCGGCGATAGAGGCAAAAGCAGACGCCATTTTCGTACACCACGGCCTGTTTTGGCGCGGTCAGACAGGTGTGGTGACGGGTTGGATGAAAGAGCGTTTGAAACGTCTCTTGGCGCACGACATCAACCTCTTTGCCTACCATTTACCGCTGGATGCGCATCCAGAACTGGGCAATAACGCCCAATTAGGGCAAAAACTCGGTTTTATCACGCCAAAAGCCGAAGAAAGAGGCGAAATCACCCGTTTTGGCGATCAATCACTGGGTTGGATGGCTAATATTGAGAAAACCGAGCTAAAAACACTTCAAAACCCCGAAAATCTGCAAAAACACCTAGAAAACACCCTAAAAAGGCAAATAGCCGGCGTATTTGTTGCCTCAGATGCTATTAAAAAAATAGCATGGTGCACAGGTGGCGCGCAAAGTTATTTTGAAGCCGCCATTGCGGCAGGAGCCGACGCCTTTATCACTGGCGAAATGTCCGAACCCCAAGCCCATTTAGCACGCGAATGCGGCGTTTCCTACTTCGCTTGCGGCCATCACGCGACTGAGCGCTATGGCGCGCCGGCCGTGGCAGCGCATGTGGCGGAAATGTGTGGAATCGCGCACGAGTTTATTGAAATCGACAATCCTGCTTAATTTATGAGCAACTTACCAATAGCGATCACCATGGGCGACCCAGCTGGGATCGGTCCTGAAATCATCGTCAAAGCCTTTAAGCAAGAGCCCGAGTTGACGCAAAACTGCTTCGTCGTGGGTGATGTAGCTGCGCTGCAGCTGGCGGCTAGTTTTGTTGATGGTGGAAGTGGGGCTATCAAAATTGAAGAGATTTTAGAGTATGAAATTGGCATAAAGCCGGCGTATCATATGCTTAGAGTGCTACAAATAGATGAGCAAAAACAGGGTAAAAAAGTAGATATTCCTGAGCATTTTGAAATAGGCAAAATAAGCGCCAAATCAGGCAAAGCTGCGGCTGATGCGGTGGTTTGGGCTGCACGTGCGGCGCTGAAAGGGCAAATTGCTGCTATCGTCACCGCGCCGCTGCACAAAGAAGCATTGCATGCCGCGGGCGTGAAATTTCCGGGGCATACCGAGCTGTTGCAGGCAGAATCGGCTGCTTTTTTAGGCAAATCGGTTGCTGAAGTACCTGTTCGGATGATGTTGGCTAATGAGGAGCTGAAAACTGTACTGGTCAGCATTCATCTATCGTTGAGGGACGCGATTGAGGCTGTTTCCTTCGAAAACGTGCTGCAAACTATTCGCATAACCCGTGATTTTTTGCACAGAACCGTAGACAAATCACAACAAAACTCAGCACCGAATGGGCGGCCGAAACGCATGAAAATTGGTGTCGCAGGACTGAATCCGCATGCAGGCGAGGGCGGATTGTTCGGTCGGGAAGAGATGGAGATCATTTCTCCCGCTATCGCAACCGCTCAAAAAGAGGGGATTGATGTGATTGGCCCCTTCGCACCAGATACGATTTTTATGCGAGCCAGAGACAAAATAATCAACAAAGACAATGGCTTAGCTGAAAAGCAGGTTGGCGAATTTGACGCCGTCATTGCCATGTACCATGACCAAGGGCTGATTCCCGTGAAATACCTAGGCGTGGAGCAGGGCGTGAATGTCACGCTGGGGCTGCCATTGGTAAGAACCAGCCCTGACCACGGCACGGCGTTTGACATTGCAGGTAAGGGCGTTGCGGACCCTGCCAGCTTGATTGCGGCGATCAAAATGGCGAAAAGCTTGGTTCTGTAGGCTGAAAAAGTTCAAAAAAGTTCAAAAAACACTAAAAATATCCAATTCACAGATAAAAACGGCTTTAGCCGGCATATTTATTGCCTAAGCAGCTATTAAAATTATAGCAATAATATGTATATCTATGTAATTTGAATGTAAAAAACCGCCTACAGGCTACCCTGCAGGCGGTTTTTTGAGGGCTAAAAAGCGAGTTTATTTAGCCAAGCTGTCGCGGATTTGGCGCAACAACACGACGTCTTCAGGAGTAGGTGCGGGCGCAGGAGCTGGCTCGTTTTTCTTCATGTTGTTGATGGCTTTAACAAGCATGAAAATGATGAAGGCCAAAATTAGGAAGTTGACCAAGATCGTTAAGAAGTTACCGTAAGCGAAAAGGTTAGCGCCGGCGGCCTTTAAAGAAGCGTAGCTGGCGGCGCCTTCAACGGCTTTAGCTGGGGGCGAGAGCATGACGTACATCTCTGTGAAATTCATGCCACCGAAGATCTTGCCCACGATAGGCATAATCATGTCGCCCACGAGGGAGTCTACGATTTTGCCAAATGCGGCACCAATAATCACACCAACGGCCAGATCCATCACATTGCCTTTAACCGCAAAGGCTTTAAATTCAGACATCACGCTCATAATTTGGTTCCTTATTTATCGTTAAAAAGCTAAGGTGGCGATTATGACCTTTGTAAGTTGTCTGTCAACTTCAGGTTTTTGACGATAAATAGCTCACTGAAGGGTAATATAAGGGTCAAGAAAATGCTGTTTTGACGCGCTTTGAGGTATCTTTTAAGTGTCCCTTGAATTGATTTTGCTTTGAGCGGTCAGCTACAATATGGGGTTACCCCTTAATTTGCATCACATTTCGTTAAATTTCACAAAAGAATGCACCTATGAGCGCAAGCGTCGATACCAGTAAAAGAACATGGCTGATAGCCTCCAGTTGCGCAGGCGCAGTGGGCGCAGGCTTTGCCGCCGTCCCCTTCGTCAGCAGTTTCTCACCGTCTGAGCGGGCCAAAGCCGCCGGCGCTGCGGTTGAGGTTGATATTTCCGCCATGAAACCGGGTGAAAAAATCACCGTGGAATGGCGCGGTAAACCAGTTTGGATCGTCAAACGCACACCTGAGCAGTTGGCGGCTCTTAAAGGTATTGACGGTCAGCTTGCCGACCCAAAGTCTGAGCGCAAACCCGATGAGTTGACACCTGCATACGCTAAAAACGAAGCGCGCTCGATCAAGCCTGAAATTTTTGTCGCTGTGGGTATTTGCTCACATTTGGGTTGCTCGCCGATAGATAAATTCACGCCAGGTGCTCAGCCGTCGCTTTCAAGCGATTGGACAGGCGGCTTTTTGTGCCCTTGCCACGGCTCTACGTTTGACTTGGCTGGTCGCGTTTACAAAAACAAACCTGCTCCAGACAACCTAGAAATACCCCCACACATGTATTTGTCCGATTCTCGCCTCATCATTGGCGAAGATAAAAAAGCTTGACGTTAAATCAGAGAGTATTAAAGAGTAATCACAATGGCTGTTTATAAAGAAATTTCTCCTAACGCCCCTGCTGGCGAAAAATTGCTGAATTGGGTGGACAACCGTTTCCCCGCTTCCAAGCTGTGGAATGAGCATGTTGGGCAATACTACGCACCGAAAAACTTCAACTTTTGGTACATTTTTGGCTCATTAGCCCTCTTGGTGCTGGTGATTCAAATTGTCACTGGTATCTTTTTGGTGATGCATTACAAGCCTGATGCCGCTTTGGCGTTCGCCTCGGTTGAATACATCATGCGCGACGTGCCTTGGGGCTGGTTGGTGCGATACATGCATTCCACGGGTGCATCGATGTTCTTTGTCGTGGTTTACATGCACATGTTCCGTGGTTTGATCTACGGCAGCTACCGCAAACCACGTGAATTGGTTTGGATTTTCGGTTGCGCGATTTTCTTGTGCTTGATGGCCGAGGCGTTCATGGGTTATTTGCTCCCTTGGGGTCAGATGAGCTATTGGGGCGCACAAGTGATCGTTAATTTGTTTGCTGCGATTCCGTTCATCGGTCCAGATTTGGCATTGCTGATTCGTGGTGACTACGTGGTGGGAGATGCGACGTTGAACCGATTCTTCAGCTTCCATGTTATTGCTGTGCCGTTGGTATTACTCGGTTTGGTAGTTGCGCACATCATTGCCTTGCATGAAGTAGGTTCTAACAACCCAGATGGTGTTGAAATCAAAGGTCCAAATGCGCCTAAAGACGCAGCCGGTCACCCGCTGGATGGTATTCCGTTCCACCCGTACTACACCGTGCACGACATTTTTGCAGTCAGCATGTTCTTGATGGTGTTCACCGCCATCATCTTCTTTGCGCCAGAGTTTGGTGGTTACTTTTTAGAGTACAACAACTTCATCCCCGCAGACCCATTGAAGACACCAGCACACATTGCCCCAGTGTGGTACTTCACGCCGTATTATTCGATGCTGCGTGCGATTACATCAGAGATGATGTACGTCTTGATCGCTTGCGTTGTAGCTGCCGCTGTATTTACTGCTGTCAAGTCAAAATTACCTGCACTTTTCAAAGGTGTGGCGATTGTTGCTGCTATAGGTATCAGCGCGATGATGTTGGCAATTGATGCGAAGTTCTGGGGCGTGGTCGTCATGGGCGGTGCGGTCATCATTTTGTTCTTCTTACCTTGGCTGGACAACAGCGCGGTTAAGTCTATTCGATACCGTCCAGATTGGCACAAGTACATGTACGGCATTTTTGTCATCAACTTCCTCGTTTTGGGTTATTTAGGTGTGCAACCACCATCGGCTATCGGCGAGCGCGTGTCGCAATTGGGTACCTTGTTTTATTTCGGCTTCTTCTTGTTGATGCCTTGGTGGAGCAAATTGGGCGAGTCAAAAGCTGTGCCTGATCGCGTTACTTTTGCTGCCCATTGATTAGAAGGAGAACCATAAAAATGAAAAAACTACTTCTTAGCCTGATCTTGTCTTTGGGTTTTGTCACGGGTGCGCAAGCTGCTTCTGAAGGTATTCAATGGGACAGGGCTCCTAACCACATCAACGACATGGCGTCTATGCAAAACGGCGCCAAGTTGTTTGTGAATTACTGTTTGAATTGCCACTCAGCCGCTTACATGCGCTACAACCGTTTGCAAGACATTGGTTTGACTGAAAAGCAAATCAAAGAAAACTTGTTGTTCACGACTGACAAAGTCGGCGAAACCATGAAAGCTGCGATCGATCCGAAGCAAGCCAAAGATTGGTTTGGCGCAAATCCGCCAGATTTGACTGTCATTGCGCGTTCACGTGCAGATGGTAGCAAAGGGTCAGGCGCAGATTATTTGTACACTTATTTGCGTTCTTATTACCGCGATGACACTAAAGCAACGGGATGGAATAACCTTGCCATGCCAAACGTGGCAATGCCACACGCCTTGTGGGAATTGCAAGGTGAGCGCAAACCAGTTTTCAATGAAGTTGACCACAATGGCCATAAAACGCAGGTATTTGCTGGCAAGTGGGAGCAAGTTAAACCTGGCTCAATGACGCCTTTACAGTACGACCAAGCGGTTGGTGATTTGGTCGGTTACATGCAGTGGATGGGTGAGCCTTCACAAGCCAGTCGCGTACGCGTAGGCGTGTGGGTGTTGTTGTTTTTGTTGGCGTTTGCAGTCGTTGCATGGCGCTTGAATGCGTCATATTGGAAAGACGTTAAGTAGTTTTTAATCGTCTTTTAGGAGCCTCATTATGATGGTACTTTACTCGGGCACGACATGCCCCTATTCGCACCGCAGCCGTTTTGTGTTGTTTGAAAAAGGCATGGATTTTGAAATCCGTGATGTTGATTTGTACAACAAATCAGAAGATATTTTGTTGATGAATCCATATGGCCAAGTGCCTATTTTGGTTGAGCGTGATTTGATTTTGTACGAATCAAACATCATCAACGAATACATCGATGAGCGGTTTCCTCATCCTCAACTCATGCCCGGTGACCCTGTTGACCGTGCACGCGTGCGTTTGTTTTTGCTCAATTTCGAAAAAGAATTGTTTGTTCACGTCAGTACTTTAGAAAACCGTGCCAACAAGGGCAACGACAAAGTGTTGGAAAAAGCCCGTGCACACATTCGCGACCGCTTGACACAACTTGCACCTGTTTTCTTGAAAAACAAATACATGTTGGGCGACAATTTCTCGATGCTTGACGTGGCGATTGCACCTTTGCTCTGGCGCTTAGATTTCTATGGCATTGAGCTCAGCAAAAATGCGGCGCCTTTGCTCAAATACGCCGAGCGCATTTTCTCGCGCCCAGCCTATATTGAAGCGTTGACGCCGTCTGAAAAGGTGATGCGTAAGTAATTTACTTCGCCTTAAATGGTATTAGATTGTGATTAGTTCAACAACAGCCACATCTACCTCCACGCGTCCCTACCTCATTCGTGCTCTGCACGAATGGTGTATCGATAATGGTTTCACGCCATTGATCACAGTGCTGGTTGATGCCAACACACAAGTGCCGAAAGAGCACGTCAAAGACAAAGAGATTGTCTTGAACCTCAGCTTCGACGCGACAAGTGGTTTGAAATTGGGCAACGATTACATAGAATTCAAAGCCAGATTTTCAGGGGTAGCACGAGATATTATTGTGCCTGTAAATCGCATTATCGCGATTTATGCTCGTGAAAACAGCCAAGGTATGGCATTCCCAAATATTGCTGCACTCGATGCCGTCATTGACGCAGATACGAGTGCTGACAGTCTTGCAAAAACAAAAGTCGACCAAGCTGTAAAACAAGCTGTGACGTCAGCAGTTGCTAGGCCTGCATTAAAAATTGTGAAGTAATTTGAAAATTTCGTAAACTTTCTTGAAATTTTAAAATAGCAACTTCAGAGTTACTTGAAATTCAAGTTAAAATACGAGATACGCCGATTTAGCTCAGTTGGTAGAGCACCCGCCTTGTAAGCGGTAGGTCATCAGTTCGACTCCGATAATCGGCACCACTTTTTTGTTTATTAATTTAGTTTAATATTTATTTTTATTAACTGAATGTGCATGCAAGCGCACTTTTAAACGTATGCCAGTGATTTGCTTTCCCGTCGAAAGCAAGTGTGTTTGAAATTTAGGCAGCAGTTGTCTTAATTTGGCAACCGCTGCATTCCCCTCGACAATCAAGCACCACGTAGTACCATTGACGGTTGTGTCAATGGGTCCTGCTTTTATGGCAGGTCTTAGATTTTGGGGAATTAGCGGCTGAATGGACTGCAGCATAGCATTCGATTCACGAGACAAATCTATGAGTTTTGCTAAAGTAGGCGACTCTTGCGTTGCCTCTTCAATCGAGTAAGGTGTTTTGCGGCGATTCATGGATCAAGTATTTTGGAGCATTCGGTATGCATTTGATTATCACTGACGCGTGGATGGCAAAAAGCAAAGCTTTACATCTAAGCGGAAGCAAGTTATTGCTCGCTGGATTTGTGAGTGCTTTATGCGTGATGCTTGTGTCTGTTGGACTTTACCACTGGGTTTTTTTAAAGGCCGCACGTGAGGGCTGGCCCTTTGTCGGCGGCATCGTTAAATTAGTTGCTAAAGATGACTCGGTGCAGCGAGAGCGGTTTTTGCGAGAAAATTTAGATGCCATGGCTAAAAAAGTTGGTGAAATGCAAGCCAAAATGTTGCAATTAAACGCTTTGGGTGAGCGCGTCTCTGGCTTAGCTGGCTTGCCAGCGCCACTTAGCGCAGTGCCAGGTCGTGGCGGTACTTTGGTGGCTGCTCGCCCTTTGTCGTTGGAGGAGTTGCAAGCAACCTTGAATAGTCTGGAAATAGCAACTGGACAACACGTGGATATGCTGACAGTTGCAGAGTCGAGATTATTTGATTTGAAAATTAAAAAGTCTATGATACCCACGCAGCATCCAGTTGCATCTGGAAATTTGGGTTCGTTATTTGGTAACCGCATTGACCCTATCAATGGTGGCTTAGCGATGCATACGGGGTTAGATTTCCAGGCCAACACGGGTACACCCATCGTTGCAGCTGCTGGTGGTGTTGTCGTTACTCAGGAGTATCACGCAGCTTATGGCAACATGATTGAAATTGACCATGGCAATGATTTGATCACACGTTACGCTCATGCATCGCAGGTATTTGTCAAAAAGGGCGATTTGATCAAGCGCGGCAAAAAAATCGCAGAAGTCGGTACAACTGGGCGCTCAACCGGGCCGCATTTGCATTTTGAGGTGCTAGTACAAAGCGTTCCGCAAGATCCGCAAAAGTTCTTGACTGCTGGTCAAGCCATGGTAAACGAACTGATTGCCAAAAATGACAAAAACCAAAGCAAAGGTAAGCCAACTCAAAATCAACTGAATAATTGATTTTTTGAGAATTGCTTGCTAGCAAAGGTAAAATCTACGGTTATTGACCGTAGTAATCGAACATTGAAATCTGTTTGATTATCCTCATATCTATTCATAACATTAACTAGCGACTCTGACTTGCGAGCAAATTAGCGCGTAAGTTGGCACAGTATCCATGGCAAGTAACTTTCTAACGCAAATTTTTGGCAGTCGTAATGACAGGCAGTTGAAGCAATACCGTAAAACGATTGCAAAAATCAACGCATTAGAACCATCATTGGAATCACTCAGTGATGAGCAGTTAAAAAATAAAACCCAAGAGTTTAAAGACCGAGTCGCCAAAGGTGAGTCGCTTGATGATCTGTTGGTTGAAGCGTTTGCAGTCGTTCGCGAAGGCTCTAAGCGCATCATGAAGCTGCGTCATTTTGATGTGCAAATGTTGGGCGGCATGTCGCTTCACAACGGTAAAATTTCAGAAATGGGTACAGGTGAAGGTAAAACTTTAACAGCTACTTTGCCCGTATATTTGAATGCTTTAACTGGTAGGGGCGTTCATGTTGTCACCGTGAATGATTACTTGGCCAATCGTGATGCTCGATGGATGGGTAAGTTGTACAACTTTTTGGGTTTGAGTGTTGGCATCAATTTACCAAATATGCCGCGTGAAGAAAAGCAGTCTGCTTATCGAGCTGATATCACTTACGGAACCAATAACGAGTATGGTTTCGACTACTTACGTGACAACATGGTTTACGAGGTGAATGATCGGGTCCAACGCAGTTTGAATTACGCCATTGTTGATGAAGTAGATTCTATTTTGATCGACGAAGCCAGAACGCCATTGATCATCAGCGGTCAAGCAGAAGATCAAACGGAAATGTATGTAGCTATGAACAAAGTAGCCCCTACATTGACAAGACAAGAAGGCGAAGCTGACCCGCGCACGGGTGAGGGCGTCATCAAGCCTGGCGACTTTACTTTAGATGAGAAAACCCAGCAGGTTGTTTTAACAGAAATCGGCCATGAAAATGCTGAGCGTGTGCTGGCAAACATGGGTTTGATTCCTGAAGGCTCGACCTTGTATGACCCGGCTAACATCACTTTGGTTCACCATTTGTATGCAGCTTTGCGCGCCAAGAATTTATTTCATCGCGATCAACACTATGTGGTGCAAGAAGGTGAAATCGTCATTGTTGATGAGTTCACGGGTCGTTTGATGTCTGGTCGTCGATGGAGCGATGGCTTGCACCAAGCCGTTGAAGCCAAAGAAGGTGTGGCAATTCAAGCTGAAAATCAAACGATGGCGTCGATCACGTTTCAAAATTATTTCCGTTTGTATGGCAAATTAGCTGGCATGACTGGTACTGCTGATACTGAAGCGTATGAATTTCAAGAAATCTATGGCTTAGAGACGTTGGTGATGCCACCCAACCGCCCTAGCCAGCGTGATGACCAGCTAGACCGTGTCTACAAAACCACACGTGAAAAATACGAGGCAGCAGTTAAAGATATTCGTGAGTGTTATGAGCGCGGGCAGCCTGTGCTGGTGGGAACTACGTCGATTGAAAATTCTGAAATTATTGACCAACTTCTGACCAAAGAAGGTTTGCCGCATCAGGTGCTCAATGCGAAACAGCATGCGCGCGAGGCAGATATTGTGGCGCAAGCTGGCCGGCCAAAGATGATCACGATTGCCACCAACATGGCTGGTCGCGGTACCGATATCGTGTTGGGCGGTAATTTGCAAATGGCGATTGATGCAGTTGAGGAAGACGAGTCTTTAGATGCATCTATAAAACTGCAGCAAGTAGACACATTGAGGACAAATTGGGCTAAGGATCACGATTTTGTCAAGTCTGTGGGCGGCCTTCGCATAGTAGCGACAGAGCGGCATGAATCGCGTCGGATTGACAACCAGCTTCGTGGACGCTCGGGTCGGCAAGGTGACAATGGCTCTTCGCGTTTCTTTTTAAGTCTTGATGATTCTTTGATGCGCATCTTTGCGGGTGATCGCGTTAAATCAATCATGGACAGGCTGAAAATGCCCGATGGCGAAGCGATAGAAGCTGGTATTGTCACGCGCAGTATTGAAAGTGCGCAACGCAAAGTTGAAGCTAGAAATTTCGATATACGCAAGCAATTACTTGAATACGATGATGTCGCAAACGATCAACGTAAAGTGATTTATCAGCAACGCAATGATATTTTAGACGCTGCAAACTTGAGCGATCAAATTAAATCTTTACGTGAAGGCTGTTTTACGGACTTAGTGCGTCAGTTCGTGCCGCAAGATTCTTTGGAAGAGCAATGGGATTTGGTTGGATTAGAGAAAACACTTGCGCAAGATTGGCAAATCAACATGCCTTTGGTACAAGAAGTGCAAGCTGCTACGGCGATTGAAGACGAAGAAATCTTAGAAAAAGTGATTCAGGCTGCTGATGCTACTTTCAATGGCAAGATCGCGCAAATTGGTGAGGAAAACTTCACGCATTTTGAGCGTATGGTTTTGCTACAAAGCATTGACAGTCATTGGCGCGAACATTTGAGTGCGTTGGATTATTTACGCCAAGGCATTCATTTGCGCGGTTATGCGCAAAAGCAACCAAAACAAGAATATAAGCGAGAAGCGTTTGAGTTGTTTGGTCAATTACTTGACGCGGTCAAAAACGAAGTCACTAAAATTTTGATGACAGTGAAAGTTCAATCCGGTGAAGAGATTGAGCGTGTTGCTGAAGATATGGAAAATCGCGCGGAAAAGATTGCGAATGTAACTTATACAGCACCGACTGAAACTGGTGAAGCTCAAACAGTTGTTGACGAGTCAACGGTTAATTTGGCTTCGAAGTCCAGTGTCAATGGTATGCCACGCGTCGGTCGCAACGAGCCATGCCCTTGCGGTAGTGGAAAAAAATACAAGCAATGCCACGGTAAATTAGCTTGAAAATTTAGCTGAAAGCATCTATGCCTGTTAATTTAAATGCACCACTCGCATCTTCCTTGTATGACATTACAGGCCTTCGTATTGGCGTCGCTGAAGCTGGTATTCGAAAAGCGAATCGTAAAGACTTGACGGTTGTCTTGATGGACGAAGGGTCATCGGTTGCGGGCGTATTTACGCAAAACAGATTCTGTGCGGCACCTGTGCAAATCTGTAGAGAGCATCTACAAATCTCTCAACAAAACATAGCGCCATCAGCAGGTATTCGCGCCATGTTGATCAACACTGGCAATGCCAATGCGGGAACTGGCGAAGACGGTTTAATGCGAGCACGTTCTACGTGCGAAGCTTTAGCGCAAAAATTAGGTTTGTCACCGCTGCAAGTATTGCCGTTTTCTACTGGTGTGATCATGGAATCGTTGCCGCATGAGCGTATTGCAGCTGGTTTAGATGCTGCCATCGAAGATGCAAAAACAAGCCATTGGCTTCGTGCTGCTGAGGCGATCATGACGACTGACACTGTGCCCAAAGCATTCAGTAAGCAAATTCAAATATCTGGCAAAACTGTCAATATCACTGGCATCAGTAAAGGCGCTGGCATGATTCGGCCAAACATGGCAACCATGCTCGGCTTTATGGCGACAGACGCATCCGTAGCTCCGCAAGCCATGCAACAACTTGCCACAGAATTAGCGCAAGGCTCGTTCAACTGCATCACTGTGGATGGCGACACTTCTACCAACGATTCTTTCGTAGTGATTGCGACCAACAAAGCAGACCATACCCCGATCAAGACTTGGTCAAGTCCAGATGGTGTTGTTCTAAAAGCTGCTATGCTGGATGTTGCACGCAACTTAGCACAAGCTATTGTGCGCGATGGCGAAGGTGCTACAAAATTTATTTCTGTGCAAGTAAATGGCGGAAAAACCAGCGAAGAATGCCGCAAAGTCGCCTATGCCATTGCACATTCTCCCTTGGTGAAAACAGCTTTTTTTGCTAGTGACCCAAATCTTGGTCGTATTTTGGCAGCGGTTGGTTATGCAGGGATCGAAGATCTTGATCAGACCAAAATTGATTTGTTTTTAGATGACGTCAATGTGGCTACAAAAGGTGGCCGCAATCCAAACTATCAAGAGTCAGACGGTCAACGAGTCATGAAGCAATCTGAAATCACGGTGCGAGTTGTTTTGGGTCGCGGCAGAGTTAGTGAGACGGTTTGGACTTGCGATTTGTCTTACGATTACGTCAAAATTAACGCAGACTACCGTTCTTAAATCCGTATATTTCCGAATAATTATAAAAATGAATGAGCATTTCGAGAAATTTTTAGTTCGCGCCGAATCTTTGGTATCCAGACTGGAAGCAACCCTTCCGCAAGCTTTGACTGCTCCTGATTGGAATAGCGCTATTGCATTTCGCTACAGAAAACGTAGCGTCAATCACGGCTCTTTGGAGCCGGTTCGGCATATTGACGCGACTCGCTTGAGTGATTTGAAAGAAATTGATGTTCAAAAAGAAAAGATTGAACGCAATACCAAGCAATTTGTAGATGGCAAATCGGCCAACAATGTTTTGCTTACTGGCGCACGTGGTACGGGCAAATCATCGCTGATCAAAGCTTGTTTGAACGAATATTCAACTCTTGGGCTGCGCTTGATTGAGGTAGATAAAGCTGATTTGGTTGATTTGCCGGATATTGTCGATGTGGTATCAGATCGTCCGGAAAAATTCATCGTTTATTGCGATGATTTGAGTTTTGAAGAGGGTGAGCCAGGCTACAAAGCTTTGAAGTCAATATTAGATGGTTCCATTGCTGCGGCATCGCCGAATGTGCTTATTTACGCCACCAGCAATCGCCGGCATCTGCTGCCAGAGTACATGAAGGAAAACTTGACCTACCAACATACGGACGATGGTGAAGTGCATCCCGGTGAAGGTGTTGAAGAGAAGATTTCATTGTCTGAGCGCTTTGGTTTGTGGATCAGTTTCTACCCATTCAACCAAGAAGAATATCTTGCCATCGTGGCCCAGTGGTTGAATTTCTTTGGCATTGAGATGCAAAAAGTACCCGAAGCAAGGCCACAGTCTTTGGTCTGGGCTTTAGAGCGTGGCTCGCGCAGTGGACGTGTCGCCTACCAGTTTGCACGGGACTTTGCTGGGCGATCTTGAGTGAAAGACGTCAAGGTTGTAGATCCTGAAATTACTCGAACGACATTGGGCCAAAGACTAGTCACAGAGGTTGCCGTAGGTATTTTGATCCGCTCAAATGGCGATTTTTTAATGACGACACGACCAACCGGCAAAGCATACGCTGGCTACTGGGAGTTTCCTGGCGGTAAACTAGAGGCCAATGAAACTGTCGTAGAGGCACTTCGTAGAGAGTTAATTGAAGAAATTGGCGTCACGATTGAAGATACATGCGTTTGGCGAGCTAGTGTGATTGATTATCCACATGCCTTGGTTCGGTTAAACTTTTGTAAAGTATCCGCATGGACTGGTCAGTTGCAGATGCATGAATCGCAGCAATTTTCATGGCAATCCTTGCCTGTTCAAGTCTCGCCAGTCTTAGCAGGAACTTTGCCTGTATTGCAATGGTTAGCAGATGAAGTCGGCGCTTAAAATTGATTTTTTGCTATATTTTTAATAGTATTAAAGGCAAGCGATACATCAGCTAAAACTAATTTCTTTGTTTTTAGCGCTTTATTGTAATTTGGCATCGCCAAAGGCTTGATCGTCTGGCGATACATCGGCCTCCATGCGAAAGCTCTCACTCGCCCAAGCACCAAAGTCAATATACTTGCATCGCTCACTGCAAAATGGTCGATACACATTGCTGCTAGCAAAAATACTTTCGCCTCTGCATTGCGGGCACGTAACAATTTTGATTGAATTTTGATTGGTAGACGTCATGAGCAAAGCGTTAATTCAAATGCGGCATCTTCTGCGCTCGGGTGTAATCGCTCAGTTTCGTCTTGGCGCATCAAACGAATCATCACAATCAAGCGGTTACCGCTGATTTCAGGAATCAATTCGAGAGATTGATCAAGGCGCATGCGTAGTAATTGGTACGGTTTACCTTGCGGTAGATTTTGCTGAAACTGTCCCCCACTGGCGATCATTTTTTGCGCAGAACCTGATTCCCGAAGAATTTTAAGTAATAGAAAAATAGCATTTGCTAGGGGAGTTAGAGGCTCAGACCAACGCGATAAATCAGTCTGTCGGCGTGAATATGACATATGCTGCCATGCAAAATAAGCTGGCAGGTCAAACTCACAGGTTCCGCCCGGTATGCCCATGCGACTGCGCACACTCATCAACCAGTCATTTTCAGTCAACGATTGACCCGCTTTGCCTGCTAAGTTGTTGAGTGTATTAAAGCAATGTTCAAGTTCGGCAATCACCTCGTCAAGTGCACCTTCGGCAATAGCTGGATTGCCGCGGTAGCTGTTGAAGATTTGTTTTTGCTTTTCTAAGTCTTTCATCACGTCAGACTTGAGGTCAGCACGCGAGCCAACATCCATCACTTCGAAAATAGTCGTCAGTGCGTAATGATGGTCAAGCGCGGACTCGCGCGACGATAATTCGCCAAGACGATTGAACAAGTGTTCAAGCCGAAGGTAGGTCCGGATTCTTTCGTTAAATGGGTATTCGTAGAGGATCACAATTTTTTCCGTTCATCGAATGGGTGCTGTAAGTGCTGTGCAATAAGCGTCACTTGCTCTCGAAGCTGTTCGACGGTGATACTATCATTGAATATAACGATATCAGCCGCGCTGTTGCGCATTTTTCGACTGGCTTGGTTGGCGATTATTTTTTTCACATCTTCTTGTTCCAACGTGTTGCGTGCCATAACGCGTTCAATTTGAGTTTGTTCCGGGCAGTCAACCACCAATACTTGGTCTAACACAGGTCTCCAATTCGTAGACTCGACCAGCAAAGGTATGTCATACACAATCAGTTTGGTGCCCAAGGAAATAGCTGACTGCTCTTGTCGCTGAATTTCAAGTTTGATCAGTGGGTGAATGATACTTTCAAGTCGGTTTTTCGCGTCAGAGTCTGTAAAGACCAAGTCACGCATGCAGTTGCGGTTTAAGCTGCCGTCTGCGCTGATCATGGCTTCACCAAACTGCTGTTTGATAGTTTCTATGGCAGCGCCATGCGTCGTGGTCAGACTGCGAGAAATAGCGTCAGCATCAATCACCACAGCTCCTAAAGCTGTCAACATACCTGCAACAGTGCTTTTGCCACTGCCAATGCCACCAGTCAATCCTAAACGTGTTGGTTGATGCAGCATTCGACTAGTTGTCACTTAAAGTGAAGCCAGACCTACAAGTTTCAAAATAGCTTGTGGCCCAAAAAACATGGCACTGAAGCCTGCAAGCCCTAAGAATGGCCCGAAAGGGATGTAACCACCTTCACGTAAATTGCTGGAAAATTTGAGCGCAATACCAATGACTGCACCTATGACCGAAGCCATCAGGATAATTGGAATCAATCCCTGCCAGCCAAACCACGCACCCAAAGCCGCAAACAGTTTGAAGTCTCCGTAACCCATGCCTTCTTTACCAGTGACAAGCTTAAAAATCCAGTAAATAAGCCACAATGAAAAATAGCCAATTGCAGTCCCCCAAATGGCAGACTCAAGAGAAACGTTGGTAATTTTTAGTGCCGCCAGTAGCAGGCCAGCCCAAAGCAAAGGCAGTGTCATGTCGTCAGGCAGCAAGGTTGTGTCCCAATCAATTATCGACAATGAAAGCAGCACGGCACTAAATCCGCACCAAGCCAAACCAATTGGAGTGAGCCCCCAATGCCAGATGCAGTAAAAGAAAAGTGCGCCCGTGACAAGCTCTATCGTGGGGTAACGCAAACTGATCGACGTTTTGCATGCGGAGCATTTTCCACGCAAAAACAAGTAACTCAATACGGGAATATTTTCATACCATTGGATTTGATGTGCACACTTGGGGCACTTTGAGCGCGGGAGCATCAGGTTGAATATGGCTGCATCCGGGAGTGTTTCTCCCTTGAATTCAGCCACCTCGACCGCCCATTGCTGTTCCATCATTTTCGGCAAACGATAGATCACCACATTCAAAAAACTACCAACCAATAACCCTAAAAAGCCAACTATTCCGGCTTGCAGAACTTCAAGCGACAGCATTAAACGACTTGTCCCAGTTTGAAAATTGGCAAGTACATGGCAACCACAATGCCGCCGATAAGAGTGCCTAAAAACACAATGATGATGGGTTCTAACAAGCTAGACAAACCTGCGACCATGTCATCAACTTCAGCCTCATAAAAGTCGGCTGCTTTACCAAGCATGTGGTCAATCGTGCCAGATTCTTCACCAATAGCGCACATTTGCAAAACCATAGACGGGAAGACGCTTGCGTTGGTCATTGCGGTAGTCAAACTTGTACCTGTAGACACTTCGCGCTGGATATTGGTTGTCGCATTCAAATAAACAGAATTCCCTGCTGCGCCGCCTACAGAATCGAGCGCTTCTACTAAGGGCACACCAGCGGCAAACATGGTTGATAAAGTCCGCGTCCAGCGTGCCACGCACGATTTTTCTACCAAAACACCAAAGACGGGAACTTTGAGCAGAATGCGGTCCATCACCATCTGCATTTTTTCGTTGCGTTGCCAAGCTTGCATAAAGAAGTAAATGCCGCCACCAATCACGCTAAAAATCAGCCACCAGTAGCTGACGAAGAACTCGCTCATGGCCATCACAAACAAGGTGGGCGCTGGCAAATCCGCGCCAAAAGAGCTAAACACGCTTTTAAACGCTGGAATCACAAAAATCATGATGATGGTTACCACCACAAAAGCCACTACCACCACAGCGATGGGGTACATCAACGCAGACTTGATTTTTGACTTGATGGCTTCCGTTTTTTCCATGTAAGTGGCTAAACGGTCTAGCAATGCTTCCAAAATACCAGCGGTTTCGCCAGCTTCAATCAAGTTGCAATACAAGGTGTTGAAGTATTTTGGGTATTTGCGAAAAGCAGAGCTTAGCGCTGTGCCGGTTTCAATTTCTGCACGAATATCGCTTAATAGCTTTGTTACGCTGGGGTTTGGATTGCCACGACCTACGATGTCAAATGTTTGTAATAATGGAACGCCTGCCTTCATCATCGTTGCAAACTGGCGGGTGAAAATGGCAATGTCTTTTGGCTTGATGGCTTTGCCAGATCGCGTAGAGCGCTTTTTGATCTTGGTTGGTAAAACGCCTTGCCGGCGCAACGATGCCTGAACAACGCTTTCAGCTGCCGCTCGAATTTCCCCACGAACCTGCTTACCTTTGCGGTCCTTGCCTTCCCATTCGAAAACAAATTCTTTAACGCTTTTTATTGCGGTGGTTGCCATAGGTTCCTAGAAATTTTGAATTCAGTTAATTATGCGTGCCGAATTAACAATTGACTTGCTAATTGTAATAAAGCATCCTTATATTGGCTAGGTTTTAAGTGGTTTAGAGATTCTATAGCGCGTTTCGCTTCAGAAGCAGCAGCTAGGCGCGAAGCTTCCAAAGCACCTGTATCACGCACCACCGCCAAAATGACGCTTAATTGCGACAAATCGCCTGTTTCTATCGCTTGCTGAATCATACTTCGCTGCACGTCAGTGCCTCGCTGCATAGCAATAATCAGCGGCAGTGTTGCCTTTCCTTCGCGTAAATCATCACCTAAATTTTTACCCATTACGACTGGGTCACCGTCGTAATCCAACACATCGTCAATGACCTGAAAAGCTGTCCCAAGTGCCTGCCCATACTGGGCGCAGTCGTTTTCGACCTCTGTATCCGATTTCGCCAAAATTGCACCTAACCTGGCACTGGCTTCAAACAGCTTAGCCGTTTTCGAGCGAATGACGCGCAAATATCCCGCCTCGTCCAACGATGGGTCGTGCATATTCATGAGCTGCATAACTTCGCCTTCAGCGATCACATTGGTAGCGTCAGACAATATTTGCATAATCCGCATATCGCCCGCATCCACCATCATTTGAAACGCCCGTGAGTACAAGAAATCGCCCACCAGCACGCTTGCTGGGTTACCAAAAGATTCGTTGGCTGTGGCTAATCCGCGACGCATTTCTGAGCCATCGACTACATCGTCGTGTAAAAGTGTTGCAGTATGTATGAATTCGACTACAGCAGCCAAGTTGTAACGCTGCGAACCTTTGTAACCCAAAGCACCGCAAATAAGTAACAATAAAACGGGGCGCAGCCGCTTGCCACCAGCTGAAATAATATATTTGGCAACTTGTCCCACCAGGGGTACTTCAGAGTTAAGCCGCATGGCTATAACGGCATCAACCTGCGCCATATCGGTTGCAACGAGTTGAATAGCGACTGAGCTTGAGCCAATTTGAGCAGACAAAATAAAATTACCGTAAAGTTTGTTTATTATAGGAAGCACAGCGTTGTCTTTTCAGGGGCTGTGCCATCTTGCTACAGATAGGTTTCTAACCTTGTGGGGCTAGCTTTGTAGGTGTAAAGCATGCTATAATTTAAGGCTCTATGGAAATTCTTCTGTAGAACTTCTAGGAAGGTTATTATGTACGCGGTCATAAAAACCGGTGGCAAACAATTTCGTGTTGTCGCTGGAGAAAAAATTAAAGTAGAACAGATTGCTGCGGATGTAGGCCAAGAAGTCGTGATTGATCAAGTGTTAGCAGTCGGGTACCCAGGTACTGGCAGTGATCTCTTGGTTGGTGCGCCCTTGGTATCCGGTGCTACTGTTACAGCAACATTGCTGTCTCACGGCTTATTCGACAAAGTGCACATTTTCAAAATGCGCCGTCGTAAGCATTATCAAAAACGCCAAGGCCATCGC
>JANMTB010000115.1:0-8812 GCA_031390045.1 Polaromonas sp. | reverse complement strand
GCTGACTTGCTTGCCCCGCGCCACGCTAAGCGCACCGGCTGGTGTGCTTTTGGTGATCGTCGAGCCGCCGCCCACAGTACCGCCCGCGCCTATGGTGACGGGCGCAACCAACACGCAATTGCTGCCCACATGCACATCAGCCTCAATCACGGTCAGGTGTTTGTTCGCGCCATCGTAGTTAGCGGTGATACTTCCAGCGCCAAAGTTAACCCGCTCACCCACCATGGCATCACCTAAATACGCCAAATGGTTGGCTTTGGCGCCATCGGCCAAGGTGGCATTTTTAACCTCTACAAAATTGCCAATATGCACATCTTTACCCAAAACTGACCCTGGACGGAGTCGCGCAAAAGGTCCTACCCAAGCACCTGCGCCTATGCTGACGCCCAGTTTTTCACCCTCGATATGGGTGAAAGGTTGAATCACCGCACCTTCAGCAATGGTCGCATTGGAAATCACGCAGTGAGCGCCCACTTTCACACCAGCACCCAAGGAGACTTGTCCTGAAAAGATGCAGTTGATGTCAATTTCAACGTCTTGACCACAAACCAAGCTGCCGCGCAGGTCAAAACGCGCAGGATCAGACAATCGCACGCCTTGCTCCATCAGCACTGTGGCTTGGCGAAGTTGGTATTCACGCTCCAGTTCAGCCAGTTGAACTGGGCTATTGACGCCCGCTACTTGTGCTGCATCGGCAATTTTGTGTGCCACCACCGTGTGTCCATCAGCGACTGCGAATTTCACGATATCGGTCAAATAGTACTCATTTTGGGCATTTTCATTGTCTAGCCGCGTTAACCAGCCTTTGAGAAGCTTCGCAGGCACAGCCATGATGCCGCTGTAAACCTCTTTGATTAATTTTTGAGCATCGTTAGTGTCTTTTTGCTCCACAATCGCCATGACTTTTTCACCATTTCTAACAACGCGTCCATAACCCGCTGGATTAGCAAAATCAATCGTCAACAGCGCTAACTTGTCGCCATTTGCCAAAACAATCAGTTCTTTTAAGGTGTCCGCCTGCGTTAGCGGTACGTCGCCACTGAGTACCAAAACCATGCCGTCGTCCGCCAGTTCCGGCACGGTTTGCAGCACGGCATGCCCCGTGCCATGCTGCGGCTCTTGTAATACGGTTTTTATTTTAAAAGTTCTATTTTTAGCATTAAACTCAGCTGTAGCCGGCGTATTTATTGCCTCAGAAGCTATTAATACTATAGCATTATTTACAACTTTAGCTTCATGACCTGTGATCACGACAGCGCTTCTAGCTTTCAATTGCGCTGCGGTTGCAATTACATGTGCTAGCAATGCTTTGCCACCCAACTGGTGCAACACCTTAGGCAACGCACTTTTCATCCGCGTGCCCTTACCAGCCGCCATGATCACCACGTCAAGCGGCATATTTACTGTCTGATTCATACGTTTTTTAAGAGTTTAAGCCGTCCACCGCCTGAAACATTGACTGCCGCGCTTGGCTGATGATTTGACCTTTCCAGCTGTCGGTGTCGGTGTAAAACGCATCCAACATATCCTGTTTGATCTTTTTGGCCACTGCGGGGGTGGCATCGGGGTGCTTTTGGTTGTGATGCAGCCAGTTTTCAGCCCGCATTGCCATATTGATTTGCAAAGGCGGCTGGGTGCCGTATTCCATAGCAATTGCGGTGTATTCGGCGTTTGGGAAGGCATCGTAAGCCGAACTCCACATCAAACCCGTCAATTTGGCCGAGCTGGACGATCCGTCATAAAACGAGGTGATGGGCGTTTCAAACGTGCCGTCAGCATGCTGTACACCACCCCACCAAGCTCGGGCACGTTGCAAAGCTGCCGCATCTTCTTTGCATGCAAAAATACGCTCACCTAGTCCATTTGGACCTAAACCGGTGTGGAAATCAATCCAACCTACTTTTTTAATAACTGAATTGTGCTTTGACAGCACTTTTCTCAGGGTTTTGTTACTCCAAGTCGCTTCTGTGCCACCAAAGAACAGGCCTTCCGCATACTCATGCTGACCACCGCTGACGGCAGATTGGAAAGCAAATTCGCCATTTTTATCCAAGTAAGCTTTCAGCTGCGCCATGTTTGCATCGCTTGGTGGCCAGCTGGGTGGCATCAACATGTCAGCAACTTCGCGATAGGCAACATTGACAGGTAAGGGTTTTGCGTAATCATGAAAATTACGGTTTAGATCGACATTTTCATGCGTGGTACGCCGAATATGCGAAAAACCATAGGGGTTGAGCGCATGGATGTACAGCACAGTCACGTTTTGCGCACGCGCTTTGGCGAGCCATTCGGCGTCGTGCAATGCAAACACTTGAACGCCAGAGCCACAGTAACCTTCAACACCATGACAGGCACTGCTGAGAATCAGCAACTTATCGCTAGGTATGCCATTGGCAGGTAGTTGCAACGCCGTATCCATAGCCAAAGTTTCACCGTCTTTACCTAGGAGCGGGTGGTCGAACGACTCGATTTGTAACCCTGCTATAGCTGCAGCTTCTAAAAATTTAACCCGCGCTTGCGCATAGCTTGGGGAAAACGCATCTACTAAACCCATCATTTCGCTAAACCTTTGCTGCCAGCCTTCAAAGATTCTTCAACCAAGCGCACCCAAAAAGTCGCACCTAATGGAATCAAATCGTCGTTAAAGTCATAACTTGGGTTGTGCAACATGCAAGGACCACCGCCATGGCCGATAGCACGGTGGTCGCCGTCACCGTTAGCGATAAAACAATACGCACCAGGCTTGGCCTGTAACATGTAAGAAAAATCTTCCGCACCCATAGTCGGCTCTTGCTTCAAGACATTGCCTGCGCCAACAATATCGCCCATCACCTTAGCGGCAAATTCGGCTTCGGCTGCGGAGTTGATGGTGGGCGGATAGTTGCGGTCAAATTCAAAGTCGCATGTGGCGCCGAAAGCAGCACTGGTGTGCTCGGCAATTTCACGCATCCGCTTTTCGATCAGGTCAATCAATTCGGCGGTGAATGTGCGCACCGTTCCTTGAATTTCAACGCTGTCTGGAATCACATTGGTTGCTTCACCCGCATGGATCATGGTGACTGAAATCACACCGGCATCAATCGGTTTTTTATTACGGCTGATGATGGTTTGAAACGCTTGAACCATTTGGCAAGCCGCTTGGATAGGATCTACACCATCATGCGGTAAAGCAGCGTGGCCACCTTTACCGTGAATAACGATTTTGAACTCATTGCTAGATGCCATCACTGGCCCGGAACTCACAGCAAACTTACCGACTGACATACCTGGCCAGTTGTGCATGCCATAGACGGCTTCCATAGGGAATTTCTCAAACAACCCGTCCTTGATCATCTCCCTTGCGCCGCCACCACCTTCCTCGGCAGGTTGGAAAATCAAATACACCGTGCCATCAAAATTACGATGATTTGCAAAATGCTGCGCTGCAGCCAAGAGCATGGCGGTGTGGCCGTCGTGCCCACAAGCGTGCATCTTGCCAGCGTTTTTACTGGCATGGGAAAAGGTGTTGTACTCTTGCATCGGCAGCGCGTCCATGTCTGCACGCAAGCCAATCGCACGATCAGATGTACCGTTTTTGATGATGCCGACTACGCCAGTCGTTCCCATACCGCGGTGCAGGGTGATGCCCCACTCTTTGAGTTTTTCAGCGACCAAATCGGCTGTTTGCACTTCAGCAAAACACAGCTCTGGGTTAGCGTGGATTTGTTTTCGAATCGCGGCGATGCCAGCGGCTTGTGTGGTGATGGAATCAATGATTTTCATAATATATATTTCATAAAACTAAAAACTATGCAGAAAAATTAAGATTTTGTAGTTTGCACCATTTTCATGGCCGAAGCAATCAGGGCTGCTACTTGGCTCATGTCGCTTGGAACAATCAATGTAGTTGCCGCATCGCTGGCGACTTTGCCATAGGCATCCATGGCTCGTTCAGCAACTTTGAGTTGCACCGCCTCAGCGCCACCTGGCAAACGAATCGCATTTGCCACCACTTGAATCGCGTGCGCATTAGCGTCTGCCACCGCAGAAATAGCTGCTGCTTCGCCCTGTGCATTGTTGATGGCAGCAGCTTTTTCACCTTCTGAGCGGGC
This sequence comes from Polaromonas sp., assembly GCA_031390045.1. Lineage (GTDB taxonomy): Bacteria > Pseudomonadota > Gammaproteobacteria > Burkholderiales > Burkholderiaceae_C > Aalborgiella. The sequence continues at coordinate 4,721 of JANMTB010000115.1, read as the reverse complement.
TATAAAAGCTTCACGCTCACCCGTAGCTATATTGATTTGCTCCTGGCGGCGACCTTCTGACGCGGCAATCAAAGCACGCTTGCCGCGCTCAGCCGTGATTTGCGCCTGCATCGCATGCAAAATTTCTTTCGGGGGCGTCAAGTCTTTGATTTCATAACGCAGTACTTTTACACCCCAGTTGAGTGCTGCTTCGTCAATGGCTGCCACAACTTGTGCGTTGATGATGTCACGCTCTTCAAATGTTTTGTCTAGCTCTAATTTACCAATCACGCTACGCAATGACGTCTGCGCCAATTGCGTGATCGCCATGACGTAATTGTTAGACCCATAACTCGCGCGCATGGCGTCAGTAACTTGAAAGTACAACACGCCGTCAACCTGTAATTGGGTGTTATCGCGGGTAATACACACTTGGCTAGGAATATCGAGTGTGATTTCTTTCAGCACGTGCTTGTAGGCGACCTTGTCAACAAATGGCACCAAAAAATTCAATCCTGGCGTGAGTGTGGCATTGTATTTACCCAAGCGCTCAACCACCCAAGCGTGTTGCTGCGGCACGACTTTGATGGTGCGTACAATGAAGATGGCAGCAATGACCAGTAAAACAATGGCGATTTCCATGAGGATTCCTTTTAAAGCTTAACGATTAAAGATTAAAAAAACAGAGATCAAAGTTTTTTTACTATTAAACGACTACCGATGACTTGCACAATACTGTAACTGCCTGCACTTGTAGCACTACCATTTTGCAGCTGCACTGTCCAGCTCGAACCACGGTATTTGATGCTGGCAGTGCCATCGGCTTGCCAAGCATCTACAGTCACGGTTTGACCAATATCCATGTTCACATCACTGTTAAATTCAGCATTTTTACCAACCATTTTTTTACCGCGCAGAAAATGCCAAGCAACCACAGCACCGCCACCTATCAACGCAGCAATGACCAATTGAGCCGCCACACTCGTACCCAAATGGGCTGCTATAGCAGAAGCTGCCAGCCCTACAGCAAACATCAGCAAGTAAAAGGTACCCGTCATGAGCTCAATGGCAACAGCGGCGCCCGTCAGCAACCACCAGATCGTTGAATCAGCCATAAATCTCCTTTTTGTGTAACTTGCACCACATTTTGACTGAATCATGCCCTGATAACTGCCCAGATGCACGCTAAGTCTCAATATTTCCTTACACTTTGCCCCTATTCTTTATTTTTACGTTCTTTTAACCCTTTTCAATAACTGACGACCGCCATGAAATTTCGCTTCCCCATCATCATCATCGACGAAGATTTCCGTTCAGAAAACACGTCTGGCTTAGGCATTCGCGCCTTAGCGCAAGCCATTGAGAGCGAAGGTTTTGAGGTGCTGGGCGTCACCAGCTATGGCGATTTGAGCCAATTTGCCCAGCAGCAAAGCCGTGCCAGTGCCTTTATTTTGTCAGTAGATGATGACGAATTCACCCCTGGCCCTGATTTAGACCCTGCAGTTCTGAACCTCCGCCACTTCATCGAAGAAGTGCGCCGCAAGAATTTAGAAGTGCCTATTTATGTCTATGGCGAGACAAAAACGTCGCGTCACATTCCTAATGACGTTTTGCGCGAACTGCATGGCTTCATCCATATGTTTGAAGACACGCCTGAGTTTGTGGCGCGGCACATCATTCGCGAAGCCAAAAGTTATCTAGAAGGCGTGCAGCCACCGTTTTTCAAAGCTTTGCTAGATTACGCCGAAGACGGCTCTTACAGCTGGCACTGCCCCGGCCATTCTGGAGGCGTTGCCTTTCTGAAGAGCCCTGTTGGTCAGATGTACCACCAGTTTTACGGTGAAAACATGCTGCGCGCTGATGTGTGCAATGCTGTGGAAGAACTTGGTCAGTTGCTAGACCACAACGGCGCGATTGGTGAAAGTGAACGCAATGCCGCGCGAATCTTCAACGCCGATCATTGCTTTTTTGTGACCAATGGCACCAGCACTTCCAACAAAATGGTCTGGCACCACACCGTGGCACCGAACGACGTTGTGGTCGTTGACCGCAATTGCCACAAGTCGATCTTGCACGCCATCATCATGACGGGGGCTATTCCGGTATTTTTGAAGCCGACTCGCAATCATTTCGGCATCATTGGGCCTATTCCGAAAGAAGAATTTGAAGTCAAATCGATTCAAGCCAAAATCAAAGCCAATCCACTCCTGAAGCACCTAGAGGGCGTAGACCCAAAAACCATCAAACCACGCGTGATGACGGTAACCCAAAGCACCTACGACGGTGTGCTGTACAACACAGAAACCATCAAAGGCATGTTGGACGGCTACGTTGAAAACTTACATTTTGACGAGGCTTGGTTGCCGCACGCAGCGTTTCACCCGTTTTACGGTACGTACCATGCGATGGGTAAAAAACGCATTCGCCCAAAATCAGCTGTGGTTTACGCGACGCAGTCTATCCACAAATTGCTGGCCGGTATCAGCCAAGCCAGCCATGTGTTGGTGCAAGATTCGCAAACTGTCAAGTTGGACCGACATTTGTTCAACGAAGCCTATTTGATGCACACTTCTACCTCGCCGCAGTACAGCATCATTGCCAGCTGCGACGTTGCAGCTGCCATGATGGAGCCACCGGGTGGTACCGCTTTGGTGGAAGAGAGCATTGTTGAAGCACTAGACTTCCGTCGCGCCATGCGCAAAATTGACGAAGAATATGGCAAAGACTGGTGGTTCAAAGTGTGGGGACCAGAAAAATTAGTTGACGAAGGCATGGGTCGCGCCAGCGACTGGATCATCAAAGGCGAGTCTAAAAACGCCAAAGCGGGCATCAATTGGCACGGTTTCGGCAAGATGGCGACAGGCTTCAACATGCTGGATCCGATCAAAGCCACCATCGTGACCCCAGGCATGGACTTGAACGGCAAGTTTTCCAAAACAGGCATTCCAGCCAGCATCGTCACCAAATTTTTGTCCGAGCACGGCGTTGTGGTCGAAAAAACGGGTCTTTACAGCTTCTTCATCTTGTTCACCATCGGTATCACCAAAGGTCGCTGGAACAGCATGTTGACGGCGTTGCAGCAGTTCAAAGACGACTACGACAAAAACCAACCTATGTGGCGCATCTTGCCCGAGTTTTGCCAAAAACATCGCAAGTACGAAAAAATGGGCTTGGCGGACCTTTGCCACCATTTGCACACTTTGTATGCCAAATATGACATAGCGCGTTTGACGACAGATATGTACCTGAGCGACCTGAAGCCAGCCATGAAGCCTAGCGACGCCTATGCTCACATTGCTCAGCGCAAGACTGAGCGTGTGGCAATTGACGACCTAGAAGGCCGCATCACAGTGGGCTTGGTAACGCCATATCCACCTGGCATCCCATTGTTGATTCCGGGTGAAGTGTTTAACAAAAAAATCGTCGATTACCTCAAGTTTTCACGCGAATTCAACGCCCAATGCCCCGGTTTTGAGACCGATATTCATGGTTTGGTTATGGAAGACGGTGAAGATGGCAAAAAACATTACTTTGCCGATTGCGTGAAAATTTAAAGCTATAAAACGTGAAAAAGTTGACGAGCTGCTTTCAGGTATGACAAAACTTTACAAAAGCGTAACACATTCAGACAATTTTCACACTATATTTGTGTAACTTTTGCCCGCTCTGTTCGTTATATAACAGATGTCATATTCAAAGTCTGTAATCATGGATGATGCCAGCACCAATTAACACCTCAAAGGAATAGTATGGAAAAAACATTTAAAAATTCGCTCAAGCTTAGCCTGACAGCTGCCTCTATTGCCGTACTTAGCGCATGCGGTGGTGGCGGTGGCGACACGGTTATTGTGGTTGACCAGCCGCATAGCTTTTTCTCTGTGGACAATATCAGTGGTTATGGCGTGGTCTGCGTCGAAGACATCTTTGTCGAAGCGGGCACTGCACAAGGCGCACAAATTGCTTTCGATGTTGCCAATTTCTATGGCATGGCTAACCCATTTGCTAACCCACCATTCTTGACCTACTCAGCACCCACCTATTGCGGCGGACCAACGTCTAATTTTGTACCCGCACCTGGCTTGATCATCGATGCCAGCTACTACTACAACGTGATCGTGCCGACAGTTCGTTGATATACAGCCTAAATTGAAATCTAGTTTTGCTATATAATTTATAGCAGTTTAGGCAATAAATACGCCGGCTACAGTGGTTTTTACTCTGTCTTAAAGCATCAAAGCCTAGTTCATTCGTAAACTAGGCTTTTTTATTGATTCGACGGGTCGCTTAGGGCTTCAAGTCAGACGCTAAGGAAGCCAGTGCCTCAGGTTGGATTTGCGTATGCGCTGGGTAGTTGGTATGGTCGCAGCCCAGTTTGACGCCAGCGCCTGCTAATACTGCTTTGCGCATGGCAGTATTAAGCTCAAAACGCACAAAATGTACGGCAGAGGTTTTCTCATCGGTTTCGCGGTCTAAATCTTCATCCGCAATCGCGTAAACGCGAGCATGGCCTTCGACCTCTACAAACATGCGGTCTTCCACGCCAATCAGACGCTTCAGCTCACGGCGGCGTTCGTTTTCGTCGGGATATTCGATCATCATCGTGGCTTTCCAATTGCCACCATCGGGAACCAGCGGCACGTAAGCCTCGATTTCTTGCAAAATCCCTTCTTCTTCAAATACTTTTTCAATACGTAGCATTTCTTGAATTTGGTAGCGCACGGTCATTTCCGACTCAAACTGCA
>JANMTB010000156.1:0-22028 GCA_031390045.1 Polaromonas sp. | reverse complement strand
AGGCCCCTTGGGCTACGCCATGATCAAGAAGCTCAAAGTTTACGGTGGTGCAGAGCACCCGCATACTGCACAGCAACCTAAAGTGTTGGATATTCAAGGCATGTCTGACAATGCCTTCAAAGCAGCTAACAAGGGAGCCGCAAAATGATCGGTGATTGGAACAACGGAACCGGCCGTCGCAAATCCAGCGTCGCCCGTGTTTTCATCAAAAAAGGCTCAGGCCAAATCAAGGTCAATGGTAAAGACATCGCCGAGTACTTCGGCCGTGCGACTTCCATCATGATCGTGAAACAACCGCTAATGTTGACTAACCACGCAGAAACGTTTGACATCATGGTCAACGTCGCTGGCGGCGGCGAATCTGGTCAAGCCGGTGCAACACGCCACGGTATCACCCGTGCGTTGATGGACTATGACTTGACCTTGAAGCCTGAGCTGTCAAAAGCTGGTTTCGTGACACGTGACTCACGTGAAGTTGAGCGTAAAAAGGTCGGCTTGCGTTCTGCACGCCGTCGCAAGCAGTTTAGCAAGCGATAAAACACAATAGTCGCATTTTGCAACTGTTACAAAGCCGCACAAGTCATGCTTGTTGCGGCTTTGTTGTTTAAGCGTCAATTCACTAATTTCTATATTCCTGCTTAATAATCTGCCATGCGTTTTCGTTTACTTCGCCGCCGTCTAACCATCAGTGCCCCCAGCATGACCGTGCGTGGTGCATTGCCGTGGCCTCTGCGCTGGGTGGCGCTGGCGTTGATGCTGGGCTTTTCTGCTGCGATTGGATTATGGGCGTTTGAGTTCGGCAAAAACATTGCTGGCCTTGACCAAGGCGCGCAAGAAGAATTGATCAAGCTACGTACGGAAGTGACGCAGCTTCGCGCCGAAAACGACAAAAATCTCTCTATCGTCAATACCTCTGGCTTGACCCTAGTCAGCGAAAAAGCTGAAAAAGACAAAATTAATGACCAACTTAAACAACTAGAAGCTGAGAACCGTGCGCTGCGGGACGATTTGGGGTTTTTTGAAAAATTAACCACCGGTGGTAATACTGAAAGCTTGGCGATTCGCAGCTTGCAGGCTGAATTGATAGCCGGCGGCAACCAAATCAAATGGCAAGCCTTGGTGATTCAGCCCTTGAAAAACGCGCCTGAATTTAATGGCAAACTTGAATTGACTTTTTCTGGTTTGCAAAACGGTAAGCCTTGGAGCATGGGTTTGCCTGCTGGCGCCCAGCCGTTACAACTGACACAATACAAGCGCGTGGATGGTTTGCTTGATTTGCCACCTCAAGTGACTGTGAAAGCCGTTTCCGCCAAGGTGCTATATGGCAACACTTCCAAAGCCGTTTTGGCAATAAAGCTGTAATATAGACAAATGCACCGTGAACTTAGCATTTTGTGTTGAATAAGAAAATTTGGAGAACCTATGTTTGCAAAAAAGAAACAACCACCGATCAAGAGCTTGATTGCTATTGGCAGCCATATTGAGGGAAACCTTAAATTTACCGATGGTTTGCGCGTAGACGGCGAAATCACGGGCGATATCCGCTCTAACGATGATCACCCCAGTATTTTGGTGATTTCTGAGTCAGCCACAGTGACTGGACAAATTTTTGCCGACCATGTGATTGTGAATGGGCGCGTCAACGGCCCTGTACACGCCAGCCATATGCTCGAATTACAACCCAAAGCACAAATTGTGGGCGATGTGTTCTACAAAGCCTTAGAAATGCATCAAGGTGCGGTTATTACAGGCTTATTGCAACCAGCCTTGCAAGGGCTTGATACAGACGTGAAAACCACACTTAAATTAGCAGCAAATAACCAATAATTCCGCCTCGCCTTGAATTGCCTTACAAAGTGCGTGTTTTTGCACATTATGGCAATTCCCGATAAAATTACTTAGTTATTAAATTTGCGTTCGATTCGAAATTGAACATTAACAGGAGATCGCCATGAGCGCAGTTGCAGAAAATATTCAAACCCAAATGCCAGAGCCGATTGTCTTTACCGACAATGCGGCCGCCAAAGTTGCAGACTTGATCGCGGAAGAAGGCAATCCTGACTTGAAGCTACGCGTGTTCGTGCAAGGCGGTGGCTGCTCTGGTTTTCAATATGGATTCACATTTGATGAAATCACCAACGAAGACGACACCACGATGTCTAAAAACGGCGTGTCATTGCTGATTGATGCGATGAGCTACCAATATTTGGTCGGTGCTGAGATTGATTACAAAGAAGATTTGCAGGGTGCGCAGTTCGTGATTAAAAACCCGAACGCTACAACCACTTGCGGTTGCGGTTCAAGCTTCAGCGCTTAATTCAGCAGTTTAATCAGCACATTAGATTTTGCCCTAAGAAGGGTAAATCGCACCTAAGATACGGGAGCCTTGTGCTCCCGTTACGCTTTTAAAACTCGCTGTTTCACGTCGAATGGCTTTGCGTGCCAGCCAAGCAAAGGCTGCGGCTTCGACTTGCAAGGGTGGCAACCCAAACGCCTCCGAGCTTGCGACATTCATGTTTGGCAAAGCTGCTTGTAAACGCCGCATGAGATGGCCATTCAGTGCTCCGCCGCCGCAAACAATCAATGTTTTGCAATTGTTCGCATAACGTTTGCAATTTTCAGCGCAAGCCAACGCGGTGAATTCTGTCAATGTTGCTTGTACATCTTGGGCTGTAATATCTGCAAAACCCTGCATCTTGTGCTGTAACCAAGCGGCATTGAACAAATCGCGACCCGTGCTTTTGGGTGGCACTTTATTGATAAATGGTTCTGACATGAGTTGATTCAACAACGCATCGCTCACCCGTCCAGATGCCGCCAAAGCGCCATCTGCGTCAAAAAGCTGACCGGTGTGCAAGTGGCACCAATAGTCCATCAACGCGTTGCCTGGGCCGCAGTCAAAGCCCAGCATGGGTTCAACTTTGCCCAAAACGCTGAGGTTGGAGATGCCACCAATATTAAGCACAGCGACTGCTTCATTGGGCTTAGCAAAGATGTCCTGGTGAAACGCTGGCACCAACGGTGCGCCTTGGCCACCCGCAGCGACATCACGGCTTCTAAAATCGGCGACGACATCAATCTGTGTGAGTTCTACCAGCATTGCTGGGTTGTTCAGCTGCAAGGTGTAGCCCGTGCCATCAAACTCGCCGGGACGATGCCGCACGGTTTGCCCATGCGCGCCTATTGCTTTTATGTCACTTGCTTTTAAACTTGATTGCGCCAAAAGCTTGTTCACAACATCTGCGTAAACGCGTGTCAAACCATTTGCGGCCAAGGCTGCGCGGTGCAACTCGTTGCCGCCCGCTGAATTCAGTGCTAAAAGCTCTACGCGCAGTTCAACTGAAAAAGGTGCACTGGCGAACGCTATGACTTTGGGTGATTGACCAACAAAATCATAAACCACACCATCTACGCCATCCAATGATGTACCGGACATCAAGCCGATAAAGCGCTCGGACATCTTGCTTACTCGGCGCTGGCAAGCCTCACAGATGCTGCTTGCGCTAGCTGACCGCGCATAAGGAAAGAAGCTCGGTCGAATACCGGCTTAGCGGCTGCACTCAAAGGCGCGGCGCCACCGCCCTCGGCAACAATCGTCAGCGGGTCTTTATGTTCGCCATCGATGCGGAATTCAAAGTGCAAATGTGGCCCAGTGCTGAACCCCGTAGAGCCAACGGCACCAACGATGTCACCCTGCTCAACTTTTTGACCCTTTGTGACGCCGATACGGCTCAAATGGGCAAATAGCGTGCTTTTACCATCGCGATGCTTGATTTCAATCACATTGCCGTAGCCACGCTGTGTGCCGGCAAACTCAACCACACCGTCACCAACGGTACGAACCGGGGTCCCAGTGGGTGCTGCGTAGTCAATGCCTTTGTGTGCACGCTTGTCGTTTGTGATCGGGTGAACGCGAATACCATAACCGCTGGACATGCGGGTAAATTCCAGTGGCGATGCTAGAAAAGCTTTGCGCAGGCTTTGGCCGTCAAACGTGTAATACTGCCCCTTGCTGCTAGTCGTTCCGTCTTGGAACAACACAGCTTGATTTGATTTGCCGTTGTTAACAAACTCTGCGCTCAGCACCTTGCCGCTGCGCATGGATTCGCCATCAGCCTGCAGATCTTCGTAAACCACGGATAATCTGTCGCCCTTGCGCAAAGAACGGCGAAAGTCGATTTGACCCGAGAAAATCTCTGCCAATTGCACGGCAACGGGGTCTGGAATACTTGCTTCATCGGTTGCGGCAAACAGTGACGAGCTGATCGTTGCGCTTCCCAAAGCTTGCGTCGATTGCAAGGGTGCCGTCACTTGGCTGGAGACAAAACCTGCATCGGTTTTTTCAATGACCAAGCGCTGAAAGGTGTCATCGACGTCTTTACTGAGCCAACGCGCTGTCAATTTAACCAAATTGTGGCTGCCATTGGCTTCGACAGACACGATACGGCCCGTGCGACCCAACAATGACTGGTACACCTCTTTGTTGCTGCGCATATACGCGGCGGCGGCGGTGTCAAACAAGCCCAAACGCTTCAAAAGCGTCTCAGCCGTGTCGTTAGAGCGCGTGGTGGTGGAACGAAACAGCGTTAATGGCGCAACCGGCAGGGCAGCAAATGTTTGTTTCGCTTCAGGCAGGTCTAGGTTTTCTAGGATTTCACGAACAACCACTTCTTTACTGTTGGACTCAATCGAAGCCAGCGCAAACGCGCCACCACCCATAGACAACAACAAGGTTGCAACGGCGGCAGCTAAGCGATGGGGATGCTGGTGAACACTTTGCACGACGCGGTTTAACGTGCTGTTTAGAGCGGCTTGTGCGCTTAGTTGAAAATTAGTCAAATCTTTTAAACGCACAAGGCGTGTTGTAAATGAATGAGCGCCATTGAAATGCAAATCAATGACAACGATAAAATGGGGTGCACGTAGGCACTATCCTACAGTATAGCGGCATCCATCAACTTTGCAAAATTATTATATGAATCAATCACATAGCTCACAAACTGATACAAACGCTTTATCTGACAAAGTGAAAGAAGCCTTAGGTATTAGCTTACGCGGCTGTGATGAGCTGTTGCCGCAGGCCGATTGGGTCAAGAAATTAATCAAATCTGAAGCGACAAACACACCGTTACGCATCAAACTTGGCCTAGACCCTACCGCACCTGACATTCACATCGGCCACACCGTGGTATTGAACAAAATGCGCCAGCTGCAAGATTTGGGTCACACCGTCATCTTTTTGATTGGTGATTTCACCAGCTTGATTGGCGACCCCTCTGGCCGCAATAGCACCCGCCCGCCGCTGACCAAAGAGCAAATCAAGGCCAATGCTGAGACTTACTACAAACAAGCTTCCCTCGTTTTAGACCCGACCAAGACCGAAATTCGCTACAACAGCGAGTGGAGCGACCCCTTAGGTGCGCGCGGCATGATCCAACTGGCTGCCAAGTACAACGTCGCCCGAATGATGGAGCGTGACGACTTCCACAAGCGCTTCACCACCGGCCAATCCATCAGTGTGCACGAGTTTTTGTACCCCCTGATGCAGGGTTATGACTCGGTAGCGTTGAAATCTGACTTGGAATTGGGCGGCACAGACCAAAAATTTAACTTGCTAGTCGGACGCCATTTGCAGCAAGAATACGGCCAAGAGCCGCAATGCATTTTGACCATGCCACTGTTGGAAGGCTTGGACGGTGTTGAAAAAATGTCGAAAAGCAAAAACAACTATATCGGTATTTCTGAAGACGCTAACACCATGTTCGCCAAGGTATTGAGCATTTCTGACGTGTTGATGTGGCGCTGGTACACGCTGTTGAGCTTCCAATCCGAAGCCGTCATCGCCGCGCTAAAAGCCGAAGTTGACGCTGGCCGCAACCCCAAAGTCGCCAAAGTCGCACTCGCCAAAGAAATCACCGCCCGCTTTCACTCAGCAGCGGCGGCAGATGCAGCAGAGCAAGACTTCATCAACCGCAGCAAAGGTGGTGTGCCAGATGAGATTACCGAAATCAATCTCCCCTTGGGCGATGGCGGTGCGGCTATAGGCATTGGTGCTTTGCTGAAAATAGCGAGCTTGGTGGCTTCTAGCGGCGAAGGCAACCGTTTGATCGATGGCGGTGGGGTGAGGGTGGACTCTAACGTGGTGAGTGACAAAGGCTTGAAATTGGGCGCTGGCGTTTACGTGCTGCAGGTGGGGAAGCGCAAGTTTGCCAAAGTGACGCTGAGCTAATCAATCACTTAATTGCTATATTATTTATAGCTGTCTAGGCAATAAATACAGCGGCTAACGCCATATTTAAGCATTTTTTAATGTTCTCTGAATAAAAATCTATCCAAACAACCCGAGTTAGTTGGCAAAGGGAGAAGATATCGCTTTGGCGTCTAAGTATGAACTCCTTCCCTACACGGCTTATGCGATGTTTGTGAGAGTCGTAGTGAAATTAACTAAGAGCCAAATCCTTCAAGGCTAGCTGGGCACGTTTAGCAAATAAGACGGCACCTTGCTGTTGAGCCAAGGCTTTTGCTGCCTGCAAATCGTACATAACGTACTCTAGGGCATCGCCACGTTGGTGGCGCAACAAGCCCCGCAGACGCAGGTATTCTGCTTCCAGCCACGAAAGACCCGAATTGATAAGAGGCACGGCCAGTTCCAGACTGTCCAAGCCCTCTTGCACGCGGCTCACACGCAGGCATGCTTGAGCATATAGGATATACCAAATATTGGAAAGTGCATGTGTAGCGGCAAGGTGGCCAATACCTTGGCGCGCTTGGGCAAAGCCTGGCTCCGTCTGACCCTGCACAATCAAAGACAAGCCCGCAAAAAGATCGGCATGTCCTCGCCAAATCGGCAAATCGTTGCGAGCCACCGTCTGCTGCAGCTCTTGCGCGCGCTCGATCAGCTCGTCTTTTTCGTCGTTGAGAGCGGCTAAAAAGCAATGCGCAAAAATCAGCACTGTAGACAGGGTGTGCGCACTGTTGTTACTGCGTGCATCATTCAAGGTTCTGTCACGCCATATTTTGGATCGTGCAGGCTGTTCAAAGATGACATAAGCCTGTGCCAGACCCACCATCACCATCACTTGGTGGTTGGATGGTCCCAGTTTTTCCATGGCTTGACGATGTCGCTGCGAATCGTAAAGACCCAAAAAATTCTCAGCTTCATCCACAGCCTCAGTAAAACGGCCACCAAACAGCAAAGACGTGCTCATATAACGATGCGCAATCAAACGGTCCTCTTCGCTACCGCCTATTGCTGCCATCTGAATACTTTGCGCCATTTCAACGGTGGCTTTGTGGTTGCCCGCCGCTGCGAGCAACATCAGTTTGAGTGCCAGGGGAGCCACCACGCTGGTCTGATTACCGAGCGATACGCTCAAGTCGGTGATGCGTGCTACCTGCTGCTCGACCACCAATGCCACGTGGCCATGCACCGCGATCAATGGGCTGATCAGGCTCATCCGTTGCTCGTATTCCTGCTCGTCGCGCGCGGTACTGGGCGCTAAAGTTTGGTTCAGCGCCAGCGCTTCCTGCAAATAAGTAATGGCTTCCTGATAGGCGGAGCGCTTGTCTGCATCATGGCCCGCGCGCTCCCAGTGCGCAATGGCACGGGCACTTTCACCCGCAGAGGCCAGGTGCATGGCCACGAAGTGGGGTGACGCGGCTGCGATGGCGGGGAAGTCTTTTTCCAGTGTGTTAGCCACCATTGCATGCAGGAGTATTCTTTCGCGCCGCACCAGCAGGTTATAGGCGGCCTCGCGCACCAGCATGTGCCTAAAAGCAACTGCTTTACCAAATCGGCTGTGACCTTCGATAAAAACGCCAGCCTGCATCAGCTCGGCAACGCCCTGTTGAACCTTGTCCGCGTCCATGGCGCTGAGCTTGACCAAAAATTCAATAGGAAACTCTCGCCCTATAACGGCTGCCAGGGGTGCGATCTCGCGGCCGTGCTCAAAACTGTCCAGCCGCGCCAGCAATGATTCGGTCAAGGTGGAGGGAATATTGGACAACTGGCTATTCGCATCGATATTGCGCGTGGCAGATTCCAAATAGCCACGGGTCAGCTCTTCCGCAAAAATGGGTACCCCATCTGAGCGCGAAACGATGGCACTGACCACGGATGCGCTTAAAACCTGCGGTGCTGCGATGGCCTGGGCCAAGCGCTGGATTTGCGTATCGTCCAGCTTTTCGAGCACCATCGTCGTCGCATTCTCATCGCTCGCCCACCCGGGCGTGACATCAGGCCTGGTGGTTGCTACAAACAAAACGGGTAAGTGCGGCAGCGCAGCGACCAAGTTACCAAATAGCTCGGATGTGGAGGGGTCGATCCAATGCAGATCTTCTACCACCATGATGCCCGTCTCGCACGCCAGTGTTTGTAGCAGATGCAGCAGAATTTTGAAAAGCAGGGCGCGCAGTTCGTGCGACCCAATGCCCTCCAGTGACACGCCCACATCCGCTTTGAGGCGCATGAAATCTGCCATCACAGCCAGATCTTGCGCAGGCACTACACCCGCGCGTTTCATGAGGCGCTGAAGCTTTTCCAATGCGATATCGGGTGCATCGGCAGCGGCAATGCCCGCTTGCAGCTCCACAAAATAGCGCACCGCAAACAAGGGTACTGCAGCGTTGTAGGACGAACATTGAAACACCAGTTTTTGGTGTGCTGGCTGCACTTGGTCATGCAGCGCATGCTCCACCAGCCGCGATTTGCCCATACCCCCTTCGGCTTTCATGACCAGAAGCTGCCCCTGACCTTGCCGAGTTTGATCAAGGAGTGCATTGATTTGCAGCATCTCAGCCTCACGCCCGATCAGGCCTACCGTCTCACGGCCCACACGACGGGCATCAAACCGGCTGCTATTTGCACTCACACCCACAACACGCCATAAACGTGTAGGCTCTGGCAAACCTTTGAGCTCAAACAGACCTAAATCTTGGCAATCAAACAAATTGCCAATCAGTTGCCGTGTGGTAGGCGTAATGAAAATCGTATTAGGCTCTGCAGCCGCTTGTGCACGCGCGGCCAGATTGGGAGTTTGTCCAATGGCATTTTCTTCATGCTCGTCGCCAGTGGCCAATGGTTTGCCAATCACTGTCATACCTGTGGCGATACCAATGCGCACTTGTGTGGGCTTGCCATGAAACAACGGGAGTAGAGCGCAACGCTGCAGAATGGTGAGTGCGGAGCGCACCGCGTGCTCGGTGTCGTGGTCATGGGCCTGTGGGTAGCCAAAATAGGCCATCACACCGTCGCCCAGATATTGCGATATCCAACCCTTGTGTTCTTGAATGGCTTGCGCGAGCACCGCACGGTAATCATTTAAATATTCGCGCAAATCTTCTGGATCAACTGTCGCGGACAGTTGGGTAGAACCGACTAGATCACAAAATACCACAGTGATCTGCCTGCGCTGCACTGCAGAGGCAATGCGCACCGGCTCACCAAGGCTCCCTATTTGCATCACTGAGGCAACAGCCGCAGTGCTTGCGCCGGCCAGTTTGACAATGGCATCTTGTAATTTGCGCCGATGGCCCACTGACGCAACGCCCAGTTCGCGCAGATCATCGCCCGTCAGTGAATGCAACACCTCAGAATCCACATGGTTTTCGACAAAACCGGGCGCGTACTGACTCAGCCCTAGCGAAGCCAGCCAGGTGGTGATATCGAAGGCGCCCTGAGGATTCACAATGGCAGACCTAGTGCTTGTCCACGTCCGTACGCATCGGTATTACGGCGTTGGTGGCGTAAGCAATGGGTTGATCTAATGCATTTTGCAAATAGGTCGGCAAAATAATAACGGGGCCGGGTCCAACGCCAGGTGACATTAAAGGGCACACGGCTTGGCTGAAATTGAACATGGCCCCTGGGTCGTATTTGCATTTCACGGCGTACAGGCCCGCCTGTGCGTCACCCCAATATTTGTTCGCGTAGTTCGGTTCGTTCAGACGGGGGTAGTTTTGGTACACATGGCCGTTATACAGCGGCTCCATAAAATTAATCCAGTCCACCAAAAAGGCCTGTGCCGGGACACGCTGCGCCTCGTTGAACCAAAACACATCCAGTACCGCATTGAAGACCACATTACGGTGAACAAACGCACTGTTATCGTAAGGGTAGGCATTGATCGCACCACCGTAAAACTCCATATAAAAGTAGGAATACGGGTTGGGCGATTGCACAAATAAATTGAGCAGGCCACGCCACTCCGTGCTGCTCCAATCGCGTGCGACATAACGTGAAGCTTTGTCCTCATTGGGCATCGGGCTGTCCTTTGGAAAGCAGGGCATACTGTAGGGGACGTTGAGCAAGTCTTGGTTAAGCGTTTGAAAGCTGTCCATGCGCGTCCACTGCACGACGGCACCCGGCAATTGACACAGCATGTCAATGGATGCTTGCCCACTGGCCTGGTCGCCCACATACAGGCCACGCAACATCAGGTAGGGTTGCATGGGCGACAGTGGCAGACCCGCAACCACCCCGGGCTGGTTGCACAGCGAGACCTGGATATTCAAGTTCGCTGAGGCAGCGGTACGCATGTAATTGTTTTGCAGCGTTAGCAAGGCACCCGTTGCGTTTTGAAAATCTTGCTCCGTCTGCAACGGCCAGATAATCGCCCAGCCAAAGACTTGGCCTAGAGGACGCAGTTGGTAAGTCACTTTAAGAAGCACGCCAAAGTTGCCCCCTGTACCGCCCCGCATGGCCCACCACAGGTCAGAGTTGACCGTAGGCGTTGCCGTCACAATGCCGCCGTTGGCCAACATCACACGCATGGACAAGACGTTGTCGCAATTCATGCCGTAGGTGACAGAGGTAAAACCGTATCCGCCGCCTTGCACATAGCCACCCACACATACGTCGTCACATTCGCCGCCAGGCACATGCAAACCATAAGGCTCCAGGCAGGCGTTGAGCTTGCCAAACTTGGTGCCACAACCCGCGGTCACAGTCAAACTCTCGGGGTGGACACACACATCAGACAAAGCACTCACGTCTATCAATACACCCGAGCCTGCTGAAAAGCCCGCCGTGCAATGCCCCCCCGAACGCACGGCCAATGGAAACTTGGAACTCTTGGAGAGTTGCAGGGCAATGGCAACATCGCTTTCCACCGCACAATAAATGATCATCGCTGGATGGGGGTTAAACACCGGATTGAACAACATGCGGTCGGTGTTGTAGGCCGCGTCATCGGGCATGACGATATAGCCCAGCAAGCCCAGCTGGGCTTGCGTGACTTGCTCGCGTGTCAGGCCAAACTGTGAAAAATAACCATCATCCTGACCATCCCAGTGCGTCAAAAGTGCGCTGTCACGCAAGCGTTTGCGTGAAAAATTGTGTGGCATAGTAGCCTTAAGTGTTAAAGTTACAAAGGTTTGAACATTGTAGACCGCTTTTTTTAATCTTAAGAAACTCAGCGCGATGCGTGTGAAACGCATGGCCCCCCTAACTTGGCGTAAAGCTGCAGCAACAATTTAAACGCGCGCTATTGCCATTACATACGAATGCGATTTGGCAAACAAGCCCTGCAAACCAACGAAGAGCTTGGTTAGAAACATTCATAAAGCCCAACGGCGCTGCAGCTGAAGCGATCTTGAATTAATTACCGAATTTATGCTATTTTTTTATAGCTGTATAAGCAACAAATACGCCGGTTAGAATCGCTTTATTCTCTAAAACAGTCAGCTTTCGTTGGTTTTAGACTATTTTGGCAAGGTATGCAGTGGAATATCGCGCTGCACGGCCAAATCGTCTAACTGTTGGCAGGTTTTAGTGGCAAACCAAGCGCTTATTGTTTCATGCGTTTGCGGCAGAAACATGGTTTTCATGCCCTCAACATCAACGCCTGCTAGAACGCAAATAGACTCAGCAAAGTGCGGCTCCAGCGCGGCCACAGCCACGCGGCCATCTTTACAGGCGTAGACACGGTAGCCGGCATGGCCACCGCCCACGGCAGCGCCTGGTTGGGTTAAACCCCAAGTACGCGGCAAGCCCATGTACGCTGCGGCTTCTGACAAGGCGACTTCAATTTGAACGCCTTTGGATTTAGTGCGTTGCATCAAAACGGCTTTCAATACAGCCTCAGAAGCCATCAACGAGCCGCCCATGTCAGCGTACAGACTGGCAGGCAAATCCAAACCTTGCACCAAATCATTTTCAGCCATGTAGGTCAAATCATGACCGGGCTCTTCCGCCCGCGCACCTGGAGCGCCAACGATGGCGACCAAGCTGAGCTGGGAGTATTGCTTGCGCAATTCCTTCCAATTCAAACCCAGTTTTTCCAGCGCTGAGGGGCGAAACGAGGTCAGTAACACATCGGTTTTGGTCAATTCACGGTGCAAAGCACGCTGACCCAGCTCGGTTTTTAAGTCTGCTTTGGCGATGCGAACGCCAGCATGCAATTGCGCATAAGCTCTCGGGTTGTACAAATCCATGGGGTCGCCGCTGGGCGGCTCTAGTTTGACGCATGTGGCGCCCATCTGCTGGCAGCGCATCAACGCGGCTGGGCCAGGCAGGTTCAAACTGAGGCTGAGGACGCGAACGCCTTTTAAGGTTTTCAACGCACCAAGATTTCAACGCGGCGATTTTTCGGCTCATTCACCTCATCCTCGGTCGGCACCAAGAGCTCGCGTTTGCCGCGACCCACCGCTTCTATGCGCGATTCGGCAGCGCCCTTGCTCACCAACAGTTGCGCGACCACTCTGGCGCGTTTGAGTGACAACTCGTCATTTGCCGCCAATGCGCCCGTCGTGTCCGTATGTCCGGTTACCACCAAGTCCGCACCGCTGCGCTGTGTGATATCCGCCATCAAAGCGGGCAATTGCGATTCAGATTCTGGCGTTAAATTCGTACCACCTGGCAAGAAGTTCAAAATGTACTTGTTGGCTTTGCTCGGCATTGCGGCAAACAGCTGCGGATGCGCTTTTTGCACCTCGGCAGCCGTGGTGGTTGCCACTTTCAGAACCTTGTCTTCTTGGCCGATAGCTTGTTGGTAAGGCACGTTAAGCAGTTGCTCGCTTTTTTTACTAGACGTACTAGATGTCACCAACACAGCCGAGGCCGCGCCGTCTGCTTGCGGCAACAAAGTAACTTTGGTCAACGGAGCGCAAGCGCCGATTAAAAAGACAAAACACAATGCAATTGCAGTTTTGATTCGAATGCTGTTCATAACTTGTCTTCCGTTTCAACGATAAAGTCTGTACCTCGAATACCCACGCTCAAGGTTTTGGTTTTGACTTGAATAGCTTCAGGGTTCGCTTTGGCGATCAAGCCCGTCAACATTCGCATCGAGCCTTGCAGCAAATTCACGAACATATTGCCTTTTTGTGTGGTGGCATCAAACGCAAACTTTTGCACCTCAAACTGGCTGTTGTTACCCAAAACCAAAGTTGTGCCATCACGCAAAATCATGCTTGCTGAGCTGTCTTTGGCAGACATCAAACGCGTATTTTCTAAAACAGCATCGCCGCTTTTCAGAGCACGCTCACCTTGGGCATCGCGTATGCGCACATCGCCGTTCACGACTTTGACAATGCCGGCTCGTGCTGCGCTGTCGTCAGCTTGCGCCAAAACAGGCAAAGCTATTACTAATAAATGCATCGCAATCAGCGCTGAGAAGTATTGTCTGTAAGTTTTCATGTTGTTCAAAGACCAATAAAAAGTAAAGTTTATTTTACACTTTGATTCTTTTGTTAGCTGAGACTATTGCTATTTTTGTCACCGAAAAGTGCTGACTATCAGGTAATAATTTAAATCGTATAGTATTGAATATGTAAAATCAGCCAAACGTTTGTCATAACCACCCAGGAAATCACATGAGCTTAACCACGCACCCACTACAACCTATTGCCATGTGCTTTGCAGCAAGCTTGCTTTGCACGGTTTCATATGC
Organism: Polaromonas sp.; assembly: GCA_031390045.1. Classification (GTDB taxonomy): domain Bacteria; phylum Pseudomonadota; class Gammaproteobacteria; order Burkholderiales; family Burkholderiaceae_C; genus Aalborgiella. Next base: position 8,139 of record JANMTB010000156.1, on the reverse strand, counting down.
AGCTGAACTGGGTGATTTTTATAACTTAGGGCCACGTCCTGCTGAGACAGCCATCCGCGTCGGTGCTGTGGTCATATCGGGGCAGCGCTATCAAGGCGCAAGCGAGCAAAAAGCATCTGCTGTCCCTGGGGTTTTTATACACGCCTCTAACGGCTTGTTTGCAGACCCACTCAACGGTATTGGTTACAGCTTTGAGCCTCAAGGCGGTTTGCAATACGGTCTGCGCGTCAACCTTGAGACAGGCCGATCAGTAGAAACTACTTTGCCAGGTTTTGAAAAAATCAATGCCCGAGCGAATCCAGGTGCGTTTGCTAATTACGTCGTCAACGACAAGTTGACGCTGAGATCGGCGCTACGCCTAGGCATGGGTGAAGATGCAGACGGTAGTCTGCTCCACTTAGGTGGTTCCTACAAGGTTTTTCAAGTTGGCTTTTTTGGTGTGTCGTTGAATGCGTCCCTCAAATACGCAGACAGTAATTACATGCAATCGTATTTTGGCGTCACGCCTGCCCAATCTGCTGCCTCTGGCCTCAAAGCTTATCAGCCCTCAGCTGGGTTCTCTGCAGCTAAAGTGGGAATGACAGCGGGTACTCCGCTGTCGCGTGAAATATTCGTGTTTGCTAATTTGTCTGTGCAACGCTTGATGGGTGATGCCGCCAACAGCCCCATCGTCAGCAAAAAGACGCAACCGACCGCTTTTATAGGTGGGGTTTATACTTTTTAAGGCTTTTTAGCTTTAGTTTTCGCTTCCATTTGCGTTTTGTAGGGGTTCGCCACACCCACATCAGCCAAAATTTGCACCTCTAGCGCCTCCATCGCATCAGCGTCTGCATCGCTGGTTTCATGGTCAAAACCTTGCGTATGCAATGCACCGTGTACCAGCAAGTGGGCGTAGTGCGCCGCTATTGTTTTTTTGTTGTCTTTCGCCTCTTGCGCGATAACGGGAGCGCACAACACCAAATCTGCTGCCACATGGGGCGCTTGCGCGTAGTCAAAGGTCAGTACGTTGGTCGCGTAATCTTTCTTGCGGTAACTCGCATTCAGCGCTTTGCCTTCTTCAGCATCCACAATGCGCACGGTGATTTCTGCAGACTTTACATCGGCCAGCAGGGCATGTTTGAGGTATTTAGCGACCACATGGCGTGGCAAGGCAGCACGGTGTCGCGCCACGTCAGCGAATTTGGCAAATTGCAGCGACAGTGATAGATGAATAGGCATTTTAAGATAAATTTAGATGTATTTTTGGCTCTAGACGGCGTATTTATTGCCTAAACAGCTATTAAAAATATAGCAAAATAACAATATATGAGTTTATGCTTGATCATGTTTTGGTAATTTATTTGACAGATTTTTTAGCATCATACGCATCCACGATACGTGCTACCAAAGGGTGCCGCACCACATCGGCGCTGGTGAATCTTGAAATCGCAATGCCTTGCACCTTTTTCAAAACCTTCTCTGCATCCACCAAACCGCTAAGCTGCGTTTTCGGCAAATCAATCTGACTCACATCACCCGTGATCACCGCTTTGGCGCCAAAACCTATGCGGGTTAAAAACATTTTCATCTGCTCTGCCGTGGTGTTTTGCGCTTCGTCCAAGATGATAAAGGCGTTGTTTAGCGTGCGTCCGCGCATGAAAGCCAATGGCGCGACTTCTAGTTGTTGGCGCTCAAACGCTTTTTGCACCTTGTCAAAACCCATCAACTCGTACAAAGCATCGTAGAGTGGACGCAGGTAAGGGTCGATTTTTTGTGTCAAATCACCCGGCAAGTAGCCCAAGCGTTCACCCGCTTCTACAGCAGGTCGCGTCAAAACGATGCGTTGCACAGAACTTCGCTCCAGTGCATCCACCGCGCTTGCAACCGCTAAATAAGTTTTGCCGGTGCCGGCAGGACCAATGCCTAGTGTGATGTCGTGGTTGGCAATGTTGTCTAAATAGGTTTGCTGGTTTGGCGTTCTGGCTTGTAAATCTAAGCGGCGTGTGGCCAAGCCACCATCTTTTTTACCATTTTTGCCGGTTTTGACCAAATCAGGGTCGCCCGCCAGCATGATTTGCACAATATCGGTCGCAATCGGCTTGTCTGCCATTTCGTACAGCGCTTGCAGCATTTCTAGCGCCAGCGTTGCCTTTTGCTTAACACCATCAATCTTGAACTGCTCGTGCCGGTGCGCGATGCTGACGCCAAGCTCCGCTTCTATGGTTCGCAAGTGAACATCTAGCGGGCCGCACAAATGGCCGGTGCGGGCGTTGTTGGGTGGCGAAAAGGTGTGACGCAGAATCAAGTGCAGAATCCTTGGGAATAATCTGTGAAAGTAGACGAAAAACAGGTCTTGTTAGTGTTCTAATTTACACGAATACCGATATTTATCCCACAAATCCATTAAAAGACAACAAACTCGCATGATTGGCAAACTAACTGGCACGCTGAGCGACAAAAACCCACCGCAAATCGTCATTGATTGCCACGGCGTGGGTTATGAGGTGGATGTGCCCATGAGCACGTTTTACAACCTGCCGTCGTTGGGCGAGCAAGTCACACTGTTGACGCATTTTGTCGTGCGTGAAGACGCGCAAATCTTGTTTGGATTTCAAACCGCGCAAGAGCGCTCGGCTTTTCGCCAGCTCATCAAAATCTCTGGTGTCGGTGCGCGCACTGCTCTGTCGGTACTCTCTGGCATGAGTGTGGGTGAGTTGGCGCAAGCTATCACGCTGCAAGAAGCGGGTAGGTTGATCAAAGTCCCCGGTATTGGCAAAAAGACAGCTGAGCGCTTGCTGCTTGAACTCAAAGGCAAGCTGGGTGCAGACATTGGCATACCAACACATGCGGGCAGTGATGCGCAAATCGATATTCTTCAAGCATTGGTCGCACTGGGCTACAGCGACAAAGAAGCTGCCTTGGCGCTGAAAGCGCTACCGCAAGATGTGAGCGTGAGTGATGGCATCAAGCTGGCGTTGCGGGCTTTGGCTAAGTAAGCAGTTAAATAAAATAGACTTAAATGAGCATTCAAACCGACGATTTTGGCCTGCCGCCACCGGACAAGCGGGTGATTTCTGCCGCTGCAGCTTCGCCGAACGAAGAAGCGGTCGAACGCGCTTTGCGACCCAAGCTCTTTGACGAGTATGTGGGGCAAACCAAGGTACGCGAGCAGTTGGAAATTTTCATCGGAGCTGCCAAAATGCGCAACGAGTCAATGGACCATGTTCTGCTGTTTGGGCCACCGGGATTGGGCAAGACCACGCTGTCGCATATCATTGCGCACGAAATGGGGGTGAATTTGCGCCAAACCAGTGGACCCGTGCTTGAAAAGCCGAAAGATTTGGCCGCACTGTTGACCAATTTAGAAAAAAACGATGTGTTGTTCATCGACGAAATTCACCGCCTCAGCCCTGTGGTGGAAGAGATTTTATACCCCGCGCTAGAAGACTTTCAAATCGACATCATGATTGGCGAAGGGCCATCGGCGCGCTCTATCAAACTGGATTTGCAGCCTTTTACCCTAGTCGGCGCGACGACACGAGCGGGCATGCTGACGAATCCGCTACGAGATCGCTTTGGCATTGTTTCGCGGTTGGAGTTTTACACCTCTGAGGAGCTAGCGCGGATTGTGAAACGCAGTGCGAAATTGCTCAATGTACCGACCGATGAAGAGGGTGGCTTTGAAATTGCACGCCGCTCGCGTGGCACACCCCGCATTGCTAACCGCTTATTACGACGTGTGCGTGATTTTGCCGATGTCAAAGGCAAAGGCCGTATCACCTTGGATATTGCCAACAAAGCACTCGCCATGCTGGATGTTGACCCGCAAGGCTTGGACATCATGGACCGCAAGATGTTGGAAGCGGTGATTCATAGGTTTGATGGCGGCCCGGTCGGGCTAGATAATATCGCCGCCAGCATTGGCGAAGAGCGCGATACGATTGAAGATGTGATAGAGCCATATTTGATTCAGCAAGGCTACTTGCAGCGCACCCCACGCGGACGCATTGCCACATTAGCGGCGTACCGCCACTTGGGTGTGCTGCCGCCCAAAAATAGCGCTGAATTGTTTAACGAAAAAGAAGTCTGATTACAGCTTTTGCGTTTGTGGATTTGAAATGAGCTGTCAATGCAGCACGCGAGCACCCGGCGTGTCTGCCTCTAATACAAACAACGCAACGGGCGCTTCAAACCGCTCGCCATCTTCCGCGACACAAAAATAGCTGCCGTGCATGGTGCCTGTGGGTGTGCGCAGTCTGCAGCCACTGCTGTACTGAAACGACTCACCAGGTTTAAGCAAGGGCTGATGACCGACCACACCCAAGCCCTTGACTTCTTCAGTATGCCCCGAAGCATCAACAATGACCCAATGGCGAGAAATGAGTTGTGCAGGTATGTGGCCCGTATTGTTAACCGTGATGGTGTAAGCAAAAGCGTAGCTGTCTTCACCCGGATCAGACTGCTCAGCGATGTATTGCGCGGTAACGGAGACTTCAAATTTGTATTTCGACATAGACTACTAGTTTAGCGCTTAGCAGACTCGCTAACTAAGCTAAAAGGCGTTGATTTGACCAATACTTGACAGCACGCGGCAAAACCAGCACGGCGATAACGACAGCCAACAATGTCAAAGACATCGGGCGCTCTAAAAACACAGTCCATTTGCCTTCACCGATAGACAATGCGTTACGCAATTGCGCTTCTGCCAAGGGGCCTAAAATCATGCCAACGACGACGGGCGCAGTTGGAAAGTCAAAGCGCCGCATCACTACGCCAATCACGCCGATGACGTAAAGCAACACCAAATCAAAAGCGCTTTGGCGCATGCCATAGACACCGACTGTGGCGAAAATCAAAATGCCCGCGTACAAGTATGGTTTTGGGATTTTGAGGAGCTTGACCCACATGCCTACCAAGGGCAAGTTCAGCACCAACAACATCACGTTACCAATATAGAGTGACGCAATCAGCGCCCAGACCAAAGCACCGGAGGTTTGAAACAGCTGCGGGCCAGGTTGGATGCCGTAGCTTTGGAAAGCGCCCAACAAAATAGCAGCGGTATTGGAAGTTGGAATACCCAGCGTTAAAAGCGGAATCAATGTGGCCGTTACTGCAGCATTGTTGGCCGCTTCTGGGCCAGCCACACCTTGAATCGCGCCTTTGGTACCGAAATCAGTGTTGTCTTTGGCTAGTTTTTTCTCGGTTGCGTAGCTTAAAAAAGTTGGGATCTCCGTGCCACCCGCTGGTATCGTACCAAAAGGAAAACCGATGGCTGTCCCACGCAACCAAGCTGGCACCGATTTACGCCAATCGCTTTTGCTCATGTGCACACTGCTCAATTTATTTTGTGTTTCGGCTGTTTTACCTTCGTACAAAACCGCATACAAGGCCTCTGCCACAGCAAATAGTCCGACTGCGACCAACACAATTTCGATGCCATCGAGTAACTCAGACACACCGCCTGTGTAGCGCGCTTGGCCAGAAATTTGATCCATGCCAATCAAACCCACGGCCAAACCAACAAACAACGCCACCAAGCCACGCAAGGTACTTTTACCTAACACAGCACTGACCGTCGTGAAGGCGAGCAGCATCAACATAAAATATTCTGGTGGCCCTAATTGCACAGCAAAATTTGCCAACATCGGAGCAAACAGGGTGACCAGAACCGTGGCGATCGTGCCAGCAACGAAGGAGCCAATCGCTGCAGTCGCTAAAGCTGCTCCAGCGCGGCCACTTTTAGCCATTTTGTTGCCTTCCATTGCCGTCACCATGCTGCCCGTTTCACCTGGCGTGTTCAGCAAAATCGAGGTGGTCGAGCCGCCATACATAGCACCGTAATAAATGCCAGCAAAGAAGATCATAGACGCAGTAGCATCAACCTTGGTCGTAATCGGTAGCAACATCGCTACAGCAACTGCTGGGCCAATGCCAGGTAACACACCGACGGCCGTGCCCACAGCACAACCAATCAAACACCACAACAAATTGATCGGGGTTGCTGCCGTTGCAAACCCCAGCATGAGCTGGTTCCAAACTTCCATCAGATCCACCCTGTTGAGGTTAAGCCGGGCAAATTGATGGCCAGAAGTTTGGTAAACATCCAATATACAGGTGCAGCTATGGCAGCGCCTATAAGCAGGTCTTTGACAGTTTGTTTGACATCAAAACTGTGGGGGCCATCCGTTTGCGCAGTGCGCAAACCACGCACTGCTAAGGCAAAGCAAAGCGTGCAACTCAAGATGAAACCTATCGTCGTGATGAGCGCTGCATTGGCTAGCAAACCAGCCGACATCCAAGCAAAGCCGGACCAATCGCCGCGTTCAGCGCCAGATGCGGCCTCCATATTGCGAAAGCCTCCGCTGCGCGCTTCCCAGAGAATCCACGCACCACAAACCAGCAGCACGACGGCGACCAAGCTAGGTAAAAAATTGGGCCCAACGCCCGAGTAGCCCGCTTCGGCTGGAATCATGGAAGCACCAACCGCCATGATCACACCGATTGCCAATACACCACAGCCGACCCAAGTTTGCCCTGTAGATGCCGTGCGGTCAGGTGTATTGGTACTAGTCATTACAACATGCCAGCCAAATGCATGGTGCCGCGTAGGCTTGCAAACTCATTGTCGACAAAATCGTCAAACTGCTTGCCCGTCATCAATGCTGGCGTCCAGTTATTCTTCTCCAAGGCTTCAAGCCAAGCTTTAGATTTGGTTGCTTTCACCACAATCTCAGTCAACGCAGCACGTTGCTCGGCGGTGATGCCAGGCGCACCATAGACGCCGCGCCAGTTGCCCAACACCACGTCATAACCCAGTTCTTTCATGGTTGGGATATTAATGCCAGGCAAGCGCTTTTCTGATGTCACGCCAATTGGACGCATTTTGCCGGCGGTAATGTACTCAGCAAACTCGCTGTAGCCGCTGCCGCCCACTTTCACGTTGCCACCCAAAATAGCGGCAATCGCCTCGCCACCGCCACGAAAAGCGACGTAATTAACTTTCTTAGGATCAACACCGACTTTGCCAGCCAGCATCGATGCGGAAATATGCTCGGTTGAGCCTTTTGAGCCACCGCCCCATGTCACGCTGCCTGGGTCTTTTTTCATTTGCTCGACCACATCTTTCATGGTTTTGAACGGTGAATTGGCCGGCACCACAAACACGTTGTACTCACTGGTCAAACGCGCAATCGGTGTCACTTTGTCCAAGCCCACTTGCGGCTTGCCCGTGATGATGCCGCCTAACATGACTGCACCCATCATCATCAGCGAATTAGCATCGCCCTTGTTGGCGTTGACGAATTGTGCCAAGCCGATGACGCCAGCAGCGCCACCCTTATTGTCATATTGCACGGTATCCGCAGATTTTGCATCCAACATGGCTTTGCCAAGTGCGCGACCTGTGGTATCCCAGCCACCACCTGGGTTAGCTGGAATCATCATTTTGATATTCGCAGCTGCATGTGCCGTTAAAGGCAAAGCGCCTGCAGCGGCCAAAGCAGCTAAAGATTTGAGAAATGTATCGCGACGCATCGTAGACTCCTAATTGAATAAATACAATAAGTTAATAGCAAATGGTAGGATTGCTTAACCTTTAAATGATGCCGTGCTTGGCTGTCGTTTGGCTGTCGAAAACCATGCTTTTTTATAGGGAAAACACTTAGAAAGTGCTGTTTTGCCGTCTATTTGCTTGTTTATGCTAGGGTGCTGGCTGTGAAGTTATTAATTATTGAAGACGATCTCGCCATGCAAACAGCGTTGCAACGTTCGCTCTGTTTGCGCGCGATCACCGTCGCTACTTGTGGTGACGGCCTACAAGCACTGACCGCATGGAAGCAATTGCAACCCGATGTGGTGTTGCTAGATCTAACACTCCCCAGCCTAGACGGTTTGGTCGTGCTCTCTCAAGCACGCCAACTTGGACTACTGACTCCTGTACTAATCTTGACGGCCAGAAGTACTGTGGGCGATCGCGTCATTGGCTTGAATGCTGGCGCTGATGATTATTTGGCCAAACCGTTTGATTTGGATGAATTAGAAGCGAGACTGCGCGCCTTGCACAGACGCAACATGACAACACTGGCTGAGCCCAGTAGCGAAATTAGTCAGGCGGGGCAGCTGAGTTACAACAAACAAAGCGGTGCTGTCTATTGCAAAGAG
>JANMTB010000079.1:0-2406 GCA_031390045.1 Polaromonas sp. | reverse complement strand
GCCAAAATCTACGTCAGCAGAAGCGAAAAAACGCTTATCTGACCACTGGGCTGCGTTGAACAAAGACCCTGAAATGATCGCCTTGGCTGCGAAGAGCGGCTTTGAGTTGGTCAACGTCGGCGTTGAGCAAATGGATGCTTTCATGGCTGAAAAAACCAAGCTTTACACAGAATCTGCGAAGCGTTTGGATTTCAGTAAGAAGTAATTTATAACTTTGTAGTAAATTTAATTGCCTGTAATTTCTTTATATTTGCTATATATTTAATAGCATTACAGGCAATTAATACGCCGGCTACACGCGTTTTATGCTTGTTTTCGAGCTTAAATCAATAAACCAGCCGCTCAGGCCGAATTTCCTGCAAAATCGTCGTCGCAATCTCTTCAATCGACTTGGTCGTCGTGCTCAGCCAGCGAATACCGCTTCTGCGCATCATGCTTTCCGCTTCATGCACCTCCATGCGGCAGTTATCTAGGCTGGCGTATTTAGAGTTGGGACGACGCTCATTGCGGATTTCACTCAGCCGCTCGGCTTGAATCGTTAGCCCGAAAATCTTCTTTTGGTGCGGCACTAAGGCTGGTGGCAACTGGCGGCGGTCAAAATCTTCGGGTATGAGCGGGTAATTCGATGCTTTCAGCCCATATTGCATCGCCAGATACAGGGACGTTGGCGTTTTACCGCTGCGGCTAACGCCCACTAAAATCACGTCAGATTGCTCTAAATCGCGGTTCATTTGCCCATCGTCATGCGCCAGGCTGAAGTTGATCGCCTCGATTCGGTCGTGGTAAGCCTTGCTCTTGCTAGCATCGCTGAATCTGCCCACACGGTGGTGCGATTTGATGCCCAGCTCCGCCTCCAGCGGGTTCACAAATGTCGCAAACATATCCAGCAACATGCCCTGACAGCCCGCTTGAATGACTTTGAGCACCTCCATGTTTACCAAGGTGGAAAACACAATCGGTTTCTTCCCCTCAGATTCAGCCGTATGGTTGATCTGCCGCACCACCTGATGTGCCTTGTCTACCGTATCCACAAACGGCAACCGCACGTGCCGCGGTTGCATCTCAAACTGCGCCAAAATAGCGTTGCCAAAAGTCTCAGCCGTGATGCCTGTGCCATCAGAGATAAAGAAAACGGTGCGATCGGACATTTTTTAAATTTAATGGATAATATTTAGCTATAGCCAGCGTATTTATTGCCTAAGACGCTATATTAAGTATAGCAAATTATATTATTTAGTAGCCTTTTTTGTCGCCACCAAAGCCGCCAATTCGCCACCAGTTTTGTAATGCGGCACTTTGAAGGCGAGGCGTTTGAAGCGTTGGTAGAAGCTGTTGCTGCCTTTGACCTCATCATTCCACAATTTGTCGGCAGTTTTGTAGTTGTCGTGCAGGTTCAGCTCCCACGCGTCTTTGGAGGCTTGTCCGCCGAAAATATAGAGTTTGCCATTGGTTATCAACCAAGTATCTGCGTCGCCACCCCATGGGATGCCGTAAACAATGCCGTCAGCGCAGTAGCCACCGTATTGCGGCAGGTATTTGGTGGGTTCTTTGTCAAACAGGGCTTTGTGTTCGGCATTGGCGAACTGGAAGGTGATGCCTTCATAAGTGCTGCGGAATTCGGCTTTGCCCAAGGCATGCTTGTTTTGCGTGAAGTAGGAGACGACGTCGTGGCCTTTGAGCATCAGGCGGTTTTGGTTGTCTTGGGTGTGGGCGTTGACAGGGGTGTACGCGCCGCCCGGGTTTTGTGCGGTAACCGCCTCAATGGTGGAGCAGCCCATCAGGCTGGCAAATACGCCTATAGCTAGCCAAGAGGCTAAGCCTTTAATAAGGTTGAATTTTTTTGATGTCATGCGGTAAGTCTCCTGTTGGGCATGGTTATTGAATCGGTTTGAGAGGGTAAGGTGTGAAAAGTTGCAGTTGTGTAGTTCTCAACAATAGGCGTAGGCCAGCCCAGCAACGCGCTGGCTTCTTTTAGACGCGATTGTAAGTCTGCCTCGCTTTGAGCGCCCAAGTGCAAAATGCCATAGCGGTAGCTGCCTAGCCATTTGAAATCTCGCGCGGTGGAGCCACCTGTTTTGGGGAAGCTGAGCAGCAGATGATTAGGAAATTGTTTTTTCAAATCAAGCAGTTGAGCATCTGTCGGCATCGCTGGGATGCTTTGCTGCAAGGTGGGCTGTGCGCTGTCAAACACGCGGTAAACAGCGCTGGTGGCGACAATGGCGCTGGGTGCGGAATGCGGCAATAACCAAGGGTCACGGCCACGCGCCATTTCTAGGGCCATGGCATAGAGGTCAACGCCATCAACCCGCAAGTACAAATCAGCAAACTGCGAGGCCATGCGCGGGTTGAACTCGATCACAGTGAGTTTGTCTGTCTCAGTGTCGTAAAAAAACTCCATATTGAACA
>JANMTB010000073.1:0-3910 GCA_031390045.1 Polaromonas sp. | reverse complement strand
ACCGTTGTCATTGGGCATCGAGACCATGGGCGGCGTGATGACCAAGATGATCAAGAAAAACACGACCATCCCTACCAAGTTTGCACAAACCTTCTCGACCGCTGAAGACAACCAGCCTGCGGTGACCATCAAGGTCTTCCAAGGCGAGCGCGAAATCGCTGCTGGTAACAAGGGCTTGGGCGAGTTCAACCTCGAAGGCATCCCACCAGCATCGCGCGGTACGCCTCAGATTGAAGTGTCGTTCGACATCGACGCCAACGGCATTTTGCATGTGGGCGCGAAAGACAAAGGCACTGGTAAAGAAAACAAAATCACCATCAAGGCGAACTCTGGTTTGACTGAAGCCGAAATCCAGCAAATGGTGAAAGATGCTGAGTTGAACGCTGAAGACGACAAGAAAAAGCTCGCACTGGTGCAAGCGCGTAATCAAGGCGAAGCGACCGTTCACAGCGTGAAAAAATCACTCGGTGAGTATGGCGACAAATTGGAAGCTGGTGAGAAAGAAAAAATCGAAGCGGCGATCAAAGAGCTAGAAGAAGCCGTTAAAACCGACGACACCGCTACCATTGAAGCCAAAAATACCAGCTTGATGGAAGTCAGCCAGAAGTTAGGCGAGAAAATGTATGCAGACATGCAAGCACAAGAAGCGGCGAACGCAGCTGGCGGTGCGGCTGGCGCGGAACAAGCCGGTTCCAAGCCAGCAACAGACGACAATGTGGTCGATGCTGAAGTCAAAGAAGTTAAAGAGACTAAAGACCCAAAAGAAGCTAAAGCAGCATAAGCAATTTTAGACGACACGAAAGTCATCTCTATACTGAGCAAAACATGCTCTTTACGCCGCGCATGATGATCGACTTAGATCTTCATCGCGGCGTTTGCGCTAACTGAAACAGCATTATTCACCCTACAAATCATGGCAAAACGCGACTACTACGAAACCCTTGGCGTCCCTAAAAACGCTTCTGAAGATGAGATCAAAAAGTCTTATCGCAAGCTGGCGATGAAGCACCACCCTGACCGCAACCAAGGCGATACGGCTAAGGTTGCTGAGGAAAAATTCAAAGAAGCCAAAGAAGCCTACGAGATGCTGTCTGACGGCCAAAAACGTGCGGCTTACGATCAGCATGGTTTTGCAGGTGTGGACCCGAATATGCGTGGCGGTGCAGGTGGTGGCGAAGGGTTTGGCGGTTTTGCAGAAGCGTTTGGCGATATTTTTGGCGATGTGTTTGGTGGTCGACAGCAAGGACGTGGCCAAGGCGGTCGACAAGTCTACCGAGGCGGTGATTTAAGCTACGCCATGGAAGTGACGCTGGAAGAAGCAGCACTGGGTAAAGACGCTCAAATTCGCATTCCAAGCTGGGACAATTGCAACACTTGCAGCGGTACGGGTGCCAAACCAGGCACCAAAGTGGTGAGTTGTACCACTTGCCACGGGCATGGCCAGGTGCAAATGCGCCAAGGCTTTTTTAGCGTGCAGCAAACTTGCCCAACCTGCAAAGGCAATGGCAAACTGATCCCCGAGCCCTGCTCGGCCTGCATGGGCGTGGGCAAAACCAAAACCAACAAAACGCTGGAAGTCAAAATTCCAGCCGGTATTGACGACAACATGCGCATCCGCTCCACTGGCAACGGCGAGCCGGGCACCAACGGCGGGCCACCGGGCGATTTATACATCGAAATTCGTCTGAAAAAGCACGATATTTTTGAACGTGACGGTGATGACTTGCATTGCTCCGTACCCATCAGCTTCACAACTGCGGCGCTTGGTGGAGAAATCGATGTACCTACTTTGGCAGGAAAAGCCGCCATCGACATCCCAGACGGCACGCAAGCGGGAAAACAGTTCCGTCTGCGCGGCAAAGGCATCAAAGGCGTGCGCAGCAGCTACCCGGGCGATTTGTACTGCCATATCAGCGTGGAAACACCCGTCAAATTGACGGAGCATCAGCGCAAGTTGTTGAAAGAATTCGATGATTCGCTGAAAAAAGGCGGGGCCAAGCACTCGCCGACCAGTGACAGCTGGGCAGACAAGTTAAAAGGCTTTTTTAAAGCTTAAATTAATCTCTAGCCGGCGTATTTATTGCCTAATGTGCTATTAAATTTATAGCAATCTATGTCAATACGCGGGTGGCAAAGCTGCAGTTGTAGTTTTAGCCGGTTTGTCGGTCAGCCTTGCTGACTTGATGCAAATCCCGCACCTGTGTCTCAAACGCCTCACTCTCAGCAGGTCAACTGAAATGGCGTGTTACGTTAATCACATGAATTACGCGCAAATTGGCATAAATAATGCTCACATAATTGGGCATAGCGCGCATCAAATATTCATAAGAATCTTCATTTAAAATTCATGTTTCACCACTTCACACGCAATCAACGGATTTAACTATTTCATTGGTAGTCTTACCAATATACGCAAGTTGTTTGGCGACTACAATTCATCGGTTTGTATACACTTTCTAGGGGTCATTCATGTCAAAACGTACTTTTATTAAAACTACCCTTGCTTCAATCGCTTCCATTGCGCTTGCTGCTTCTTTTAGCGCTGTTCATGCACAAAATGCGACACCGATCAAGTTTCAACTAGATTGGCGTTTCGAAGGCCCTGCCGCCTTCTTCTTAGCACCCGTTGCAAAAGGTTATTTCAAGGATGCCAAGTTAGACGTGACAGTTGACGCCGGTAACGGCTCTGGTGGTGCGGTCACACGCGTGGCTTCTGGCACCTACGACATGGGCTTTGCGGATTTGGCTGCGCTGATGGAATTTCACGCCAATAATCCTGACGCTCCCAACAAGCCTGTCGCCGTCATGATGGTTTACAACAACACGCCAGCCTCGGTGATGTCGCTCAAAAAATCAAACATCAAATCACCAGCTGATTTGAGCGGCAAGAAACTAGGCGCGCCTGGCTTTGATGCTGGCCGTCGTGCTTTCCCGATTTTTGCCAAAGCCAATAACGTCAGTGGCGTTACTTGGGTGTCGATGGACCCTGCACTGCGTGAAACCATGTTAGCTAAAGGCGATATCGATGCGATCACTGGCTTTACCTTCACATCTCTGCTCAACTTGGAAGCGCGCGGCGTGAAAGCTGAAGACGTGGCGATCATGCAATACCCTGACTATGGCGTGAAGCTGTACGGCAACGCGATTATCGTCAGCCCGAAGTTTATCAAAGAGAACCCAGCCGCAGTCAAGGCTTTCTTAGCAGCATTTACCAAAGCCGCCAAAGAAGTGGTTGCCAACCCTGTTGAAGGGATCACCTACGTCAAGGCGCGTGATGGCATCATCAACGTAGCGTTGGAAGAGCGCCGCTTGAAATTGGCGATTGACACGGTCATCAACAGCGCAGACGCGCGCGCTGAAGGCTTCGGCAAAATCAATGACGGCCGCATGTCGTTGATGGCAAGCCAAGTGTCTGATGCGTTTGCCACAAAATCACGCGTAGATCGCAATGCGATCTGGAATGGCAGTTTCCTACCCAGCGATGCTGCTTTGAATGCTGTGTTGCCAGTAGCCAAGGGTGCGTCAGCTAAGAAATAATTGTAAATTTCGTTAGGGACAGCCACATGGCGTTTGTTGATTTTAAAAATGTCTGGCTGGCCTACAACGACGAGTTGTTAGCGCAAAACCAGTTTGCGGTTGAAGACATCAATCTCTCGGTCACCGAGGGCGAATTCATCGCCATCGTCGGACCGTCAGGTTGTGGCAAATCCACCTTCATGAAGCTAACCACAGGCTTGAAAATGCCTACAAAGGGAAGTATTCATGTGGATGGCGCACCCGTCACCGGGCCACTCAAGATATCGGGCATGGCATTTCAAGCGCCATCGCTCTTACCTTGGCGCACCACTTTGAACAATGTCCTTCTGCCTCTAGAAATTGTTGAACCCTACCGCAGCAACTTCAAAGCCAA
>JANMTB010000190.1:0-18682 GCA_031390045.1 Polaromonas sp. | reverse complement strand
GTCACGTCGCATGGATTCAGCCGCTTCAATAGCAGTAACATCGTTCGATAACAGCAGCTTTTTACCTTGCCCATAGGCATGTAGTTGCAAAGCCAACCTCGATTTACGACTATTTGGGCCACTTTTACCAGCAATCGTGACTTCATTCGTGAAATCTCCAGCTGCAAGATACGCTTTGAAATCTGGATCACGTACTAAATTACCAATATGCTGTGAAACATCCTTTGCTGGGTTTAAACCAAAGTGACTTGCCGCGGTTAGGTTACACCATTCAATTTGATCATTTTTATCAAGCAAAACAACACCATTGGGAGATGCTTGAATAGCGGCAAGAAAATCATCTAACCGTTGATTACTTGCTTGCAAGTCACGATTTTGTGCTTTGAATAGGCGGCGTGCGCGGTCGGTAGCTTCGCCCCACTCACCTCTTAGCTTGGGCACGTTCGTCACATCACCTTCGCGTAACCAATCTAAATATCTCTGGCTTCTACTGAAATTAAAGAATAACCAAAACACACCAGCCAAGACCGCGCCAAGTAACGCCATCAAAGCCACATCGACGTTTAATTTGAATTGAAACGTTAAAAAGGCAAAAACAGCAGCCCAAGCCAATTGCCAAATGATTACTGCAATAAGTCGCCACATATTAACTACAGCATTAACATTAGCTTGCCGAGACAGTGGCAATTTGCGCTGTCATTCGGTAGCCAGTTCCTCGCACGGTTTCTATATGTATTCCGCCTGTACCTAATGATTCACGCAATCGTTTAACGTGCACATCTACAGTTCTCTCTTCAATATAGACATGATCACCCCAAACCTTATCCAACAATTGACCTCGGCTATGGACTCTTTCTGGATAAGTCATCAAATATTGCAACAGCTTAAACTCAGTAGGTCCAATTTTCAAAATAATGTCTTGGTATGCGACGCGATGTGTATCCGCATCAAGTGCCAACTCACCAATTTTCAACACTTGCATGGAAACTTCGGGGGTGCGCCTACGCAGAATCACACGAATACGCGCCAACAGTTCTTTGATAGAGAAAGGTTTGGTAATGTAGTCATCAGCGCCAGAGTCTAAGCCAGCAACTTTATCGGTTTCATCTCCCTTTGCCGTTAGCAAAATAATGGGTATGTTTTTTGTTCGAGGATCAGCCCGCCATTTTCGCGCCAAGCTCAAACCGCTTTGTCCTGGCAGCATCCAATCTAGCAAAATAACATCGGGCAAAACGACGTCCAGTTCACGCTGTGCAGCCACACCTTCTCCGGCCCATATCGGTGCGAATCCATTGTGTTTAAGATTGACAGATAACAATTCTGCAATGGCTGGCTCATCTTCAACAATGAGTATTCGTGGCGTGGTTTTCATTGCTTTACTACTAGAAATTACTTTACGGCAGATTCAATTTCAGCCATCGTCGTATGCCGCACATCAGCGCCTTTAACGATGTAGATCACTACTTCTGCAATATTTTTTGCGTGATCTCCGATACGTTCAATGGCCTTTGCAACAAACAACAAATCAAGGCTTGCAGATATGGTTCTCGGGTCTTCCATCATGTAAGTGATGAGTTTTCGCACAAAGCCGTCAAATTCCTTATCAATGATGTCGTCTTCCTTCAAGATACCGACAGCCATAGTAGTATCGAGACGCGCAAAACTATCCAGCGATTTGCGCAGTTGATTGGATGCCAAATCTGCAGCCAAGCGCAAATCTGCCGAAGGAATTGAGCGTGCTGAACCGCTGTGAATGATTGACTTAACCATACGCGCAATTTTGTCTGCCTCATCACCGGCACGCTCTAGATTCGCAGTCGTTTTAGAAATAGCAATCAGTAAACGTAAATCTCTCGCTGTAGGCTGTCTGCGTGCAATGATGGATGATAAATCTCTGTCAATGTCAATTTCCATCATGTTGACACGTGATTCGTTGTTAGTAACTTGATTAGCCGTATCAACATTGAAGGCGGAAAGCGACTGAATTGCCAGCCTGATCTGCTCCTCGACCAAACCGCCCATCTCCATCACTTTCGAAGATACGCCATTGAGCTCACTGTCAAATTGCGTGGATAAATGTTTATCAGACATAGTAATTTCCTGTAAATTTCAGCTCAGCCAAAGCGGCCTGTAATGTAGTCTTCGGTTTCTTTACGATTGGGTTTGAAGAACAACGAGTCCGTAGCGCCAAATTCAATCAAATCGCCTAAATACATATAGGCCGTAAAGTCACTGCAGCGCGCCGCTTGTTGCATGTTATGCGTCACGATTAACACGGTGTAGTCGGATTTGAGTTCAGTGATCAACTCTTCAATCTTAGACGTTGAAATCGGGTCAAGCGCAGAACAGGGTTCATCCAAAAGCAAAACTTCAGGCTTGATGGCGATGCCTCTAGCGATGCATAAACGTTGCTGTTGACCACCAGACAAACCCGAACCAGACTGGTTCAATTTGTCTTTGACCTCATTCCATAAAGCTGCTTTTTTTAAAGCCCATTCAACACGCTCTTCTAAATCAGTGGTGTTTAAGTTTTCAAACAACTTCACGCCGAAAGCAACATTGTCATAAATTGACATCGGAAAAGGCGTTGGTTTTTGAAAAACCATGCCGATCTTTGCGCGAATCAAAGCAACATCTTCTTTGGAAGTCAGCAAATCTTGACCGTCAAGCTTTATAGACCCCGTCGCGCGCTGCTCTGGGTACAACTCGAACATACGATTAAAGGTACGCAGCAGTGTAGATTTTCCACATCCCGAGGGTCCAATAAAAGCAGTTACCTTTTTTTCAGGAATTTCAAGATTGATGCCTTTCAGCGCATGAAATTTTCCATAATAAAAATGTAAATCTTGAACAGATAATTTTGAAGGTGTATTTGTAGTCGTGTTTATATTCAACATATTTACTTCATATTTTTATTAATGTTTACTACGCGTCAAAACGCGTGCCAGAATGTTTAAACCTAAAACAGCAGCAGTAATGAGGAAAACACCTGCCCATGCCAGCTTCTGCCAATTTTCGTAAGGGCTCATGGCAAATTTAAAAATAGTCACTGGCAAACTTGCCATGGGCTCACCCAAATTTGAAGTCCAAAATTGGTTGTTGAGCGCCGTAAATAGCAGTGGCGCCGTCTCGCCAGATATACGAGCAACAGCCAGTAATAATCCGGTAATGACGCCAGCACGTGCGGCGCGCAGTGTGATTTTTGTGATCACCTTCCACTTTGGTGATCCTAGGGCATAGGCCGCTTCACGCAAACCCGCTGGAACAAGTTGTAGCATGTTCTCAGTAGTTCGAATAACAACCGGAATAGCAATCATTGCCAGTGCGATAACGCCTGCCCAGCCAGAAAATGATTTAAACCGCGTTACGATGACTGCGTAAACAAACAAACCAATCACGATCGATGGCGCTGACAGCAAAATATCGTTCACGAATCTTGTGATATTTGCCAACCAACTTTTAGTTTCATACTCAGCAAGGTAGATGCCAGCCATGATACCGACAGGTGTTCCCACAAAAGTTGCCAAAAGCACCATCAGAAAAGAGCCGTAAATAGCGTTTGCAATACCACCAGATTCGTTAGGTGGCGGCGTCATTTCAGTGAATGTAGCAATCGCGAGTCCGCCAACGCCCAAACGAATGGTTTCCCACAGTATCCAAATCAGCCAAAAAAGACCGAAACACATAGCGAGCAATGACAATGTCAACGCAAGTTGATTGATACGCTTTCGCTGTTTAAATTTCGAAGCTCTAGCCAAGGCGGAAGCTTGCAAATTTTTATGTTTAACTTCCACAGTATTTAACGCAACTGGATTCGTTTTAGCAATCATGATTTTGAACCCTCATTCTTCTTTAACTGCGTCAACAGCAATTTAGAGAATGTAAGCACCACAAACGTAATAAAAAACAAAACCAATCCAAGGTAGAACAGAGATGCTTGATGCAAACCTGCACCGGCCTCAGCAAACTCATTAGCCAAAGCAGAAGTAATACTGTTTGCAGCCTCAAAAACACTCAACGAATTCAACTGATTCGTATTGCCAATGATGAAGGTTACCGCCATCGTTTCGCCTAATGCCCGTCCCAGCCCAAGCATGATGCCACCCACGACACCGGCTTTGGTATAGGGCAACACCACTTTGGACATGACTTCCCACGTTGTAGATCCCAAAGCATAAGCAGACTCTTTGAGCATTGGTGGCGTCACCTCAAACACATCACGCATCACCGATGCGATAAAAGGAATGATCATGATCGCCAAAATAATACCTGCTGACAATATGCCTATGCCCACAGGGGGACCCGTAACAAGCCCACCCAAAACAGGTACATCTTTCAACAAGGTTTGCAAAGGCTGCTGGACATAAGTCGCCAATATTGGGCCGAATACCAGCAAACCCCACATACCATAGACGATTGATGGCACTGCAGCTAGTAACTCAATAGCAGTACCTAGCGGTCTTTTTAGCCAGGATGGTGATAGCTCTGTCAAAAACAAAGCTATACCAAAACTGACGGGAACAGCTATCAGCAAGGCAATGAACGATGTAGCCAAGGTGCCATAAATCATCACCAAACCGCCAAACTCTTCCTTCACAGGATCCCAAGTGCTGTTGGTTAAAAAACCAAAACCAAATTTTTCTATGGCTGGCAATGCACCAACTACCAACGATATCAAGATCCCCATCAGCATTGCAAGAGTCAGTATTGCTGCAGCTTTTGCAGCAATGCCAAAAAGTTTGTCTGGCAACCAACCCCATGTCCGAGGATTTTTGGGAGGCGGCTTCACAACAGTCTTATTTTTTTCTGGTCTTTGAATAGATCCAGGCATTTCAAACTGTGTATTGCTGACGGGTAGTGTTGACGACACTTATTTTCCTTATCTATTTCAGGCTATACCTAATTATTTAATGGCGACAGATTTTCCAGCACCGTCTTTAATCTCAGCCCATGATTTTTCAATCGCTGTTTTTACACCGGCAGGCATTGGCGAATAGTCTAAATCTTCGGCCGTTTTATCGCCATTTTTATAAGCCCAATCGAAAAATTTCAGAGTCGAAGTGGCTTGTGCTGGTTTATCTTGTGTTTTTTGCATCAAGATAAATGTTGCACCTGTCAATGGCCATGCATCTTTACCAGCTTGGTTAGTCAAAATTTGATAGAAACTTTTTACCCAATCAGCGCCAGCAGCCGCCGCTTTAAAGGTTAAATCATCTGGTGATACAAAAGCACCATTTGCATTCTGCATCACCGCAAAAGTCATTTTGTTTTGTTTTACATACGCATATTCCACATAGCCGATGGAATTTGGCAACCGATTGACGAAAGCAGCTACGCCTTCATTGCCTTTGCCGCCAGCGCCAACAGGCCAGTTCACCGCCGTGCCCTCGCCGACTTTGGATTTCCACTCGGTATTAACTTTGCTCAAGTAATTAGTAAAAATAAAGCTGGTACCAGAGCCATCTGCGCGTCGTACCGGTGAAATTACGTCTGCTGGCAAAGCGAGAGTCGGATTCAAAGCCTTAATCGCTGCATCATCCCACTTGGTGATTTTTCCCAAGAAAATGTCACCCAAAACTTGGCCGTTAAGCTTCAATTGACCTGGCGCAATCCCTTTGATGTTCACGACAGGCACAACACCACCAATCACTGTAGGAAACTGCATCAATCCCTTGGCTTTTAGCTCTTCATCTTTCAAAGGCATGTCTGAAGCGCCAAAATCAACCGTTTTAGCTTCAATTTGTTTGATACCTGCACCAGATCCAACGGATTGGTAGTTGATTTTTACGCCAGTAGCCTTGTTGTAGTCTGATGCCCATTTGGAATACAACGGCGCTGGGAATGACGCGCCAGCACCTGTTACGTCTTGAGAATAGGCGCTCAATGAATACGATAACGCAACGAAACTACTAATGGTTATCAGTGTAAATTTAGATGTGAACTTCATAATTAAACCTCATCGGTTGTTGAACAATGAAGGTACTTTAAGTAGTATTTATGTCAATTGTGTGACAAAACGCATTTTGATTTAAAAAAATTGCGCCCCGTACACTCTTATTCTTCATTGAATTGTCATCATACTGTCACAATCATATTTTATGGTTGATTTAATATAAATACCAACCATGGAGCAAAAAATGACTAAAGACCATGAACAATTGATAAAAAGAATACGTGAAGAATTGACCGATAGCTACGATGAAGAGCGTGAACTGGAACACGATGATCATGACACCGATCAAATCACGCATGCCTTGTTAGCGCCCGAAACAGACGCGTATACAGAAAGTCGTCGTGTGTATTTTCGGGAGTTGTTCCGGATGCAAGCTGAATTGGTGAAACTTCAAGACTGGATTGTTAAGACTGAAAAAAAAGTTGTCATCCTCTTTGAGGGCAGAGACGCTGCCGGCAAAGGCGGTGTTATCAAGCGGATAACGCAACGACTCAATCCACGTGTTTGTCGTGTGGCAGCTCTACCAGCGCCCAACGATCGCGAACGCACCCAATGGTACTTTCAACGCTTCATTTCACATTTGCCAGCAGCAGGGGAAATAGTATTGTTTGACCGCAGCTGGTACAACCGGGCGGGTGTTGAACGAGTGATGGGTTTTTGCAATGATGAGCAATATGAAGAGTTTTTTAGAACAGTTCCAGAATTTGAAAAAATGCTGACGAGGTCTGGGATCGTTCTGATCAAATATTGGTTTTCTATTTCTGATGAGGAACAGAGCATACGATTTTTGGGACGTATTCACGATCCACTCAAACAATGGAAATTGAGTCCCATGGATTTAGAATCGCGCAGGCGCTGGGAGGAATACACAAAAGCCAAAGAAATTATGCTTGAAAGAACCCACATACCAGAGGCTCCTTGGTGGGTTGTTGAGGCGGATGACAAAAAGAAAGCTCGGCTCAATTGCATACACCACCTGCTCAGTCAAATAGATTATCAAGAAGTTGACCATCCCACTGTCGTGTTGCCCCCCAGAGAGCGTAGTAAAAACTATGTGCGACGACCGGTTCCTGCTGATATCCTGGTGCCATCCGTCTATTAACATTTAGCATGTGATTAACCGAGGCAGTTTTGAACAGCATGTAAATGCTATGCTTTAGTTATTTTGGTTAATTTGTATGCAAAATGGAACCCGATTAGCAGCTGTAGATTTAGGGTCAAACAGTTTTCGCTTGGAAATAGGTAGTTTAGACCATGGTCAAATTCATCGCACTGAATATCTCAAAGAAACAGTACGTCAAGGCAATGGGCTTGATGAAGACAGGAATTTGACTTCTGAATCTATGCAGCGTGGGTGGGATTGCTTAGCTCGTTTTGGAGAAAGGCTTTCCCATTTCAAGCCTTCTC
The DNA here is from genome assembly GCA_031390045.1 of Polaromonas sp. Lineage (GTDB taxonomy): Bacteria > Pseudomonadota > Gammaproteobacteria > Burkholderiales > Burkholderiaceae_C > Aalborgiella. The sequence continues at coordinate 11,322 of JANMTB010000190.1, read as the reverse complement.
ATGTTAGAGCAGTTGCGACACAAACTCTTCGCGAAGCTCGCAATCGCGATGTATTCCTGGCCCGAGCTAACACTATTTTAGGATTTCCTATTGATGTTATCTCTGGCCAAGAAGAGGCTAGGCTCATCTACCAAGGTGTTGCACATCTGCTGCCACAATCAAATGAAAAACGTCTTGTTATTGATATTGGCGGACGCTCGACCGAGCTGGTTTTAGGCCAGCAATTGACGGCTACTCACATGTCCTCCTTCCGAGTTGGTAGTGTGGCCTGGTCAATGAAGTATTTTCCAAATGGATATATAGACGAGGCATCATTCAACAAAGCCGAAATTGCTGCCAAAGCTATATTGGATGAAGCTCAAAATATTTACAAGCGAGGAACTTGGGACATCGCATACGGATCTTCTGGCACGATTGGTGCCGTTTCTGATATTTTGGCTGCCACAGGCGAGGCAGAATCGACTATTACCAGAGCAGGGCTTCAGTGGATACGTGAAAAGCTCATCAAAGCCCAACACAGTGATCGCATCAAGCTAGCAGGTATGAAAGACGACAGACGCGCAGTCATCTCGGGCGGCATCAGTATTTTGTGCGCACTTTTTGATTTGCTCAATATTGAAGAATTACACCCAGCTGAGGGTGCTCTGCGACACGGTGTTTTGTATGATTTATTAGACCGCGATAGCGGACAAATCGACGTGCGTAATATCTCCGTCAATCGGCTAGCTACCAACTTCGGTATCGATCCTGCGCAGGCTAGCCGTGTTTCAAAAATAGCAACAACTCTATTTTCACAAACTCAGAGCCCTTCACCGACAGATGCAATTGAATACGCTGAAGCGATGAAAACTCTTCATTGGGCAGCACAATTACATGAAATTGGATGTCAAATTTCGCACAGTGATTACCATAAGCACGGCGCTTATATATTAGATAACGCTGATATCGCCGGGTTTGCTATGCCAGAATCGCACAGGCTCAGCTTGCTGGTATTCGGACATCGTGGGAAATTAAAGAAGCTGGAATTGGAACTCGATGACACTAAGTTTTCTCAGCTCTTGCTTAGTCTTCGTTTAGCAGTGATTTTGTGCCATGCTAGGAATGAATCAGAGATTGAAAATCTAAAATTGACCGTGATCAAAAACGAGAAATATCAATTTTTCTTGACATGCCCGCCTAACTGGGCGAATGACTTCCCACAATCAGCCCATTTGCTACGTGAAGAAGCTGTCGCTTGGAAAAAAGTAAATCGAATATTGCATTTGCAAGGTTGCTAAATATGAATACACGAGTAAATCTCAGGGTTAATTGCGTTGGTAAAAATAATCGTATAAACTATTTATACCATTAATTTATAAGGATGACATATGGCTACTTCAAGCAAAGCATCAGTAAAAACAATAGCTAAGTCTGCTACCAAGACGCTCGCTAAAACTCCTGTTAAGACCGCGCCTAAGCCTGCAACAAAATCAGCCACAGCAACTTTGAAGCCAGAAGTAACGAAAACGCCCGCAAAAACAGTGACTTCTAAAGTCGATACAAAACCAGTCTTGCGTACACCGATCGAAAAACCAATCAAAGCCAAGAAGATTAAATTAGTGCGCGACAGTTTTACTATACCCAAACCAGAGTATCTTATTCTTGATAATTTAAAACTGCGCGCTACAGATTTGAAGCATTCAGTCAAGAAAGGTGAGCTAATTCGCGCAGGAATAAAAGCTCTAGCAGCCATGAGTGATCCGCATTTTCTAGCCGCGCTAAAAGCTGTACCCATGCTAAAAACAGGGCGTCCTAGCAATTAACCCTAGCTAGCAAACTTCACAGCATATCGACGCTTTGAACGGTTACCAAGACTGTTTGTCTTTGCCCTTCTCTCTCGCGGCTTCTTAACCACCACACAGAGCCTTTTCTAACAGCGCAATCGCTGCTTTGCATCCCCAATGATTGAGCCACTATTTGCCCAATCATTGGCTGGTGACCCACGATCAAAACCGTTGCTTTGAGATTTGGCCACTGCAAAAGTGTCAAAATTTCATTTGCATCGGTATCGGGCGACAACTCTTTACTCAACTTGTATTTTCGATCCAATCGGCGGACGGTATCTTCACAGCGTCGTGCTGGACTCGTAAAAATTCTTGTGCTTTCAGGCAACTGGCGATCTAGCCATTCTGCCATACGTATCGCTTGCTTATAGCCGCGCGGTGTCAGTGCACGATCCAAATCATCGTAGCCTTCTTGCCAATCTACTGCTTCTGTATGACGCCAAAGTATGAGATCCATAATTTTCCAAATTTCAAGTGTCGAATACTCTGTCATTACTTGCGACTTCATGATTTTTCAAAGCCATTCGATTTAATTGGGTCAATCTACCAGTTTTTGCAAAGACTAAGTTATTCTCAAAGAGTTTTGCTGCATTTTGCCAGCTAAATTGAATCGCACGCTGACGCGCTTCATATCTAGGTAAAACCAATGCTCTATTGGTCGCAGACTTCAAATCAGCATCTAAAACACCGCCTTGCGGCATACCTTCCACATCACACAAGACTTCCAAAGGGCCATCCACTGGATAAGCAGCTACTGGCGTTCCACATGCCATAGCTTCTAAAAGCACGAGACCGAAGGTTTCAGATTTACTTGGAAATACGAATACATCAGCGGTCGCATACACTTTTGCAAGCTCATCACGAGCGAGCAGCCCAAGCCAAGTCGCATGGGGGTATTTTTTCTTCAACCCTGACTCTAACGGCCCCACACCACAAATTACTTTTGTGCCTGGTATGCTCAGCGTTAAGAACGATTCAATGTTCTTTTCATATGAAACACGCCCGACAAACAAGCTTAGTGGTCGTGTCAATTCACTTAGTGACGCATAGCTTTTGGGTTGCGAATGGTAGCTGAATAACTCTGTGTCGACTCCATGCGTCCATTGTCGCAAGTTCACAAATCCTCTGGCTTTCAACATCTCCAAAACGCCACGCGTAGGAACCATCACGCCTGATGACGCTTTATGAAAATATCTGAACAGTGCGTAGCCCCAGCTTAGCGGAATTTTTAGCGCTGCATTTAAGATTTCTGGAAATTTAGTATGGAAAGCTGTTGTAAAAGCCAAGCCATGCTTCAGGCAATAACTGCGTGCTGCCCAACCCAATGGGCCTTCTGTCGCAATGTGAATAGCATCGGCGTTGATATTGCTTAATAATTCAGCTATTTTTCTCGCAGGCCTGATTGCCAAATCAATCCCAGCATAGCCTGGGCAAGGACGCGTTTTGAACAAACCCGGGTGAATAACTTCAACATCATGTCCCAATTTTTGCATTTCACGCAATAACTCGACCAAGGTTGTCACCACCCCATTGACTTGAGGCTGCCAGGCATCTGTTACCAATACCAATTTCATGCTATGGATACCTGTAATTGACTTTTCTTTTTATGCGCGACACTTTGTACGGCCCAATGGATAAGCTCTAAGCGGCCATCAAAATGCTCGACCAATGCGGTTTGGCTTTCAACCCAGTCGCCGTCGTTGCAATACAGCGTGCCGTCAATCTGGCGCATCTCAGCTCGGTGGATATGCCCGCAGACGACGCCATCGTGTCCTCGGTTGCGCGCTTCACGTGCGACAGCTACTTCAAAATCAGTCACATAATTGAGTGCCGTTTTCACTTTTTGCTTGAGATAAGCTGATAGCGACCAATATGGCAAACCAAAATGCCCGCGCAATCGATTCAAATGCCGATTCAGCTTGAGTGTGAATTCATACAAGTTATCGCCAACATAGGCCAACCACTTGGCGCACTGAATCACACCATCAAAATAATCACCATGAATAACCCAGAGCTTGACGCCATTTGCAGTGATATGAACTGCATCTTCAACTACCTCAACGCCACCAAAATGATGCCCGATAAAACCACGTGCAAATTCATCGTGGTTGCCTGGTACAAATATCACCCGCGTGCCTTTGCGCGCACTTCTTAGCAATTTTTGCACCACATCGTTGTGTGACTGTGGCCAGTACCACTTGCGTCGAAGTTGCCAACCATCAATAATGTCGCCAACTAAATAGAGAAAGTCGCAGGGGTGCGCTTTGAGAAACTCTAGCAAGGGGCCTGCTTGGCAGCCTTGCGTTCCCAAATGAATGTCCGATATGAAAATTGCTCGAAACTTTGCTTCCTTATGCCCCTCAAACTCTTGGGTTGAAGCGTTTGCTATCAGACTTTGAATCCAAGCTTGTTCGGATTCAAAAAAAGTACGCATCACGCCCCCAAAAAATGCTTGCGATAACGGTCCGGCATGTCTGAAATACGCATCATCATGGGCAAATCTGCGGTGTTGAAATCCGGGTCCCACGTAGGCGCACCCAGTACTTTTGCGCCTAAACGCAAATACCCTTTGATTAAAGCCGGTGGTGCAATGTCCAAAGAATCATCAAGCTGCTCAACAGGAAGTGGCAAGCGCGGTGTAACTTGATACTCAACCGGCGCTAAATGCTTTGCTTTGACTTGCCGCCAAATACTCGCAGCCGCGTCGCCATTGACGATGCCGTTGTGCAACATTGGGATGCTGGCACAGCCAATCATGGTGTGCAACTGGTTGCGCTCCATGAATTCTGCCAAAGCGCCCCACAATGACATGATCACGGCACCTTGGCGGTAATCGATATGAACGCAGCTGCGACCCAACTCAACCATATGCGGGCGCAACGCGCGCAAACGCACCAAGTCAAACTCAGTATCACTGTAGGTGCTACCGATACGTTTTGCTTGCGCTGGCGTCAACGCACGGTAAGTTCCGACCACTTGTTTCGTATCTACATCACGCACCAGCAAATGTTCACAAAAATTATCAAAACTATCAATATCATGCCCTGCAAGCGGCGTTTGTAGTCTAGCGCCCATTTCTGTCGCAAAAACATCAAAACGTAGGCGTTGCGCCTCTCTTACTTCGTCTTGATGCTTCGCCCACGAAACTTCAATGCTGCTGCGCCCCGCTGTCCCAGCGCTTGGCAGACTAGGCCGAATTTGCTGAACTTGTTCATTGTGCGGTGGTAAGGGTCGGTGAAGTAACCCCCGAGGTAAAGCTATGGGTGACAAATCAAACGTAGGTGTTGGTATTTCTCTCATGCCAGTTTCCTTTTTTATTGAAGATTCAGAGAGTTTGTGATTTGACTGTGACACCAGAATGAAACTTTTATGGAAGTTTTATGACATTCAATGAGTTTACAAAACTAAAGGTATTCATAATTATTTCCATAATTCAAATATAATTGAATTATGGAAATAATATGCTCCCCCCTGATCTCTGAATCATATGCTGTCAAATCGTTGGCCGCTTTAGCGCAAGCCCAGCGTTTGCGGGCTTTCAGGGCTCTGGTGGTAGCCGGAGCCGATGGCTTAACGCCCGGTGTGCTAGCAGAACAGCTTCACATTGCCGCCAGTGCGCTGTCTTTCCACCTTAAAGAGCTGGTGCATTCTGGCTTGGCCAGTTGTGAGCCACGCGGACGTAACTTGATTTACCGCGCCAATTTTGAGCACATGAGCTCCCTTTTGGCTTACCTCACTGAGCATTGCTGCCAAGGACAAACTTGCGCTGTGCCCGATGTCTCCCCATGCCCCACCTGCTAAAAGCATGACTATGATAAGCATCGCAGACGCCTTAAACCATGGTTGCATGTGCCGCACGCTGAATGTTGACCAACTGCGCCAAGAATTAGAGCGCGACCCCAGCTTGCAGGGCTTGGCCAGTGGCATCGCCTCGGCGCAGCCACATTTGTTCTCCAACAGCGTGGTGTTTTTGTCCCAAACCACCTACCAAGCCATCAAAGACGCGATCAACGCCATCGAACAGGTCATGCAGCTGCCCGCTTACCAAGCCCTGGCGCTCGAAAACTCACCCGCCATTGCACAAACCTCCTTCGGTCCGCTGGGAGCGTTTATGGGTTACGACTTCCATGTGGACACCAGCCAATCGCCTGCCAAAGGCCCTCAACTGATTGAAATCAACACCAATGCTGGCGGTGCGCTGCTTAACGCTGCATTGGCACGCGCCCACCGCGCCTGCTGTACGCCCATGACTGCGATCATAAACACCTATGTGAATCTGGATACGCTCGAGCAGACGTTTTTTGACATGTTCGTGAACGAGTGGCGTTTGCAACGGGGAAATATCCCTTTGACGACCATAGCCATCGTCGACGATGAGCCCGAAGCACAATACCTCGCCCCCGAGTTTGCCCTGTGCCGCCAGATGTTTGAGCAGCGCGGCGTCAAAGCCATCATCACCGACCCACAAGCGCTACAGTGGCGCGATGGACAACTCTGGTACCTTAGCGCTGCCGGTGATACGGCCATCGACCTGGTCTACAACCGCCTGACCGACTTTGACCTGTCCGCCCCCACCCACCAAGCACTGCACGACGCTTACGTAGCCGGCGGTGCCGTCGTCACGCCGCACCCCTATGCCCATGCGCTGCGCGCCAACAAACAGCACTTGATCACCCTGTCGGACGACGCGCTGCTCAGCAGCTGGGGCATTACCAGCGCAGACCGCGCCTGCCTGTCAGACAGCATCCCCGCCACCCAACGCGTCACCCGGGAGCATGCCGAAGCCCTGTGGGCACAGCGCAAACAGCTCTTCTTCAAACCTGTTGCCGGCTACGCCAGCAAAGCCGCGTACAGAGGCGACAAACTCACCAAACGGGTATGGGAAGAGATATTGGCCGGCAACTGGGGCGACTTTATAGCCCAGGCGCTGGTACCGCCCGGCCAACGCTTGGTCAATGTGGACGGCGTCGCCACCGACCTGAAATTTGACATCCGCGCCTACACCTACGGCGGGCAGATCCAGCTGCTGGCGGCGCGCACCTACACCGGTCAAACCACCAACTTCCGTACCCAAGGCGGCGGATTTTCACCTGTGGTGGTATTGCCAGAATTTGAGTTTTCTACATCGGAAACTTTAAACGATGTAATCAGCAAAAACATCTCTTCGAACAGCTGCACCTCCGGCTGCTCTTTTACTTCAACTCTTAAAACAAGTGTTTAGTACTTTTAAAGGCGTTTCATCATGACCGACAAACCCATCAACATCCTCTTTCTCTGCACCCACAACTCAGCTCGCAGCATCTTGGCTGAAGCACTGATGAACCACCTTGGAAATGGCAAATTCAAAGGCTACTCCGCTGGCAGCAGCCCGCGCGACAACCAGCAGCCGAACCCGTTGGGGCTACAAACCCTGCAAAAAGCGGGCATCAGCACCGATGGCCTTTACAGCAAAAGCTGGGATGAGTTTGCGTTGCCCGACGTGCCACACATGGATTTGGTCATTACCGTCTGCGACAACGCCGCTGGTGAAGTCTGCCCCTACTGGCCTGGCCAGCCCGCCACCGCACATTGGAGCTATGCCGACCCTTCTGCCGGTGACGGTACAGAGGCAGAAAAGCTGGAAGCCTTCCGCCAAACCCTGCACGCCATCCGCCGCAGATTGGAGCTTTTGATCAGCTTACCTGAAGCAAGCGTGAGCAGATTGATGCTACAAACCAGCGCCCGTGAACTCGCGAAATCTTGAAATATGTGATCAATGTCTCAAAAAAACCTAAAAAAACAACTATTTGCAGAATTTCTAGGCACCGCCGCCCTGCTCTGCGCCGTGGTCGGCTCGGGCATCATGGCGGAGCGTTTAAGTGGTGGTAACAATGGCGTCGCCTTGATTGCCAACACCTTAGCAACGGTCTTTGCGCTATATGTGTTGATCGAAATACTGGGCCCCATTAGCGGCGCGCACTTCAACCCATTGGTGACTTTGGCTGATACCTTCAAAAATAGGCATAAAATGGCTGTAGCCGGTGTATCATATGCCTACATTGCTATTTTATTTATATCATTTCAATTACTTGGAGCGATTGCAGGCGCTTGGCTGGCAAACGCTATGTTTGAGTTACCGGTACTGCAAACCAGTCAAAAAATACGCGGCGGATTTGGCCAGTGGCTGGCTGAAGCGGTGGCAACGGCGGGTTTGATTATCGTGATTCTGCGTTCAGGGGCTGCGGACGTGAACGCCAAAGCCAGCGCACTGGTGGCTTGCTACATTGGCGCGGCTTATTGGTTTACCGCTAGCACCTCGTTTGCCAACCCCGCCGCTGTGATGGGGCGCATGTTGAGTGACAGTTTTGCGGGGATTGCACCAGCCAGCGCGCTGGGTTTTGTGATTTCGCAAACGATTGGTGCGGCGGTTGGTGTTTGGATCAACCGACTGCTAGAACCAACGCCAGAACTTATAAATGATTGATTTCATTGAAATTTTATTTTTTTATCAACTTTATGATTAACCTTCCCAACGTCAACACATCGCACTTTGACATCCCCAGCATCGCAGAACTGCAATCTGTCGCAAACAAATCACAATTAACTCACCCACCGCGCATCTTGTTGCTCTACGGCTCTCTGAGGGAGCGCTCTTTCAGCCGCTTGCTCAGCGAAGAGGCAGCGGGACTTTTAACGGCGATGGGTTGCGAAACCCGCACCTTTAACCCGCACGGACTGCCACTGGCTGATGATGCACCCGACACGCACCCCAAAGTGCAAGAGTTGCGCGAACTTGCGGCCTGGGCAGAAGGCATGGTGTGGACGTCACCCGAACGACACGGCGCGATGACGGGCATCATGAAAACCCAGATCGACTGGATTCCGCTGTCCGTCGGTGCAGTTCGCCCGACCCAAGGCAAAACGCTGGCGGTGATGCAGGTTTGCGGCGGCTCGCAATCGTTCAACGCCGTCAACCAACTGCGTGTTTTAGGCCGCTGGATGCGCATGTTGACGATTCCCAACCAATCATCTGTCGCCAAGGCGTTTTTAGAGTTTGATGAAGCAGGCCGCATGAGGCCATCGGCCTACTACGACCGCGTGGTGGATGTGATGGAAGAATTGGTTAAATTCACCCTACTCACCCGCCATGTGTCGCCGTATTTGACCGACCGCTACAGCGAACGCGTGGAAGACGCCGAAGCGCTCCGCAAGCGCGTAAATTCCGTAAAAAAATAGTATATTTAGGCTGTAGCCGGCGTATTTATTGCCTAAGCTGCTATGAAATTACTTTAAAATAGTCATGCACGCAGCGATTGCCGCGCAATATCTGGGGCAATAGAAACGATTTTTAAAAGCGCCGCTGCAGGACCCGTCGGTGTGCGGCGGTGCTGTTCCCAGTTTTGCAAGGTTTTGATGCTCACGTGCATCAAGCTGGCAAACTCGCTTTGCGTCAAACCTGCGTTTTCTCGCACAGCTTTGGCGTCTGGCGCTACCATAACGAAGCGTCGTGATGGCTTCATCTCGCCTTTGGCGATGGCTTTGGCCTCTTTCAGGCTTTGCACCAAGTCGTTGAATAGGTTTTCTTCCATGCTCATAACTCCTTCACAAAATCTCGCAACAATGCGGTTTCTACCGCTGTTAGGGTGTCTTTTTTGGATTTTGGGTAAGCCATCAGCATGTAAATAAGATGGTCTTCCTTGATCCAGTAATAAATCACTCTGATTCCACCACTTTTACCGCGTCCTTGCGCAGCATGGCGAACTTTACGAATACCACTACCGTCTTTGATAATGTCACCGCGCTGCGGGTTCTCCAACAGTGCGTTTTGTAGGCCTTGGTATTCGTCATCACTGAGCAACTCAACAATCAATCGGGTGAAAGTGGGTGTTTCAATGAATTCCATCGGATAATTATACGCCAATGGCGTACTATAAATTGATTTTGGCAGTTGTTAACCCAATTTTGACGCTTGACACGGGTAAGCTATTTTGACTCAATAATGATAGCAGCTTAGGCAATGAATACGATGGCTAGAGACGAATTTGAACAGTATAAAAGCACCCAAGTCGACATTGATGTTTTGCTATTGATACTATAGCTGCTTAGGCAACAAATACGCCGGCTAGCGTAGATTTAGTTATTTAATTCAGTGGTTTTCTATAATTTGCAGCTAAGTCTTCTCTCTAGTTAGGCTATAGTGCAGGCAGCGAATCCGCTCTTTTACTTGACCAGTAGGCGAACAGATTGCAAAACGGGTTTGAGGGGTTTCATGGCATTTATTACAACTGTATAAATTAACAGCAACCTCGTACGCAACCCAATAAACAAGCCATTCTCAGGAGATTCAGATGACCAGATTATCCCGCAGTCGCCTGATTATGTTGCAAGTTTTGCGGTATAAATTACGTTAGGCAAGACGAGGTTGAAATGAAGTTTGTATTGGAAGAAAGCCTGCGAGGCGCGCCCGAGGAGGACTTGTTAGAGGATCTACGAAGCAGTGCAAAATCTCTCGGTCGAGAAACCATCACCATGGCCGAATATGAAGAAGTCGGAAAAACCCACCCAAGCACAATTCAACGGAGATTTGGATCGTGGCCAAAAGCCTTGAAGTTGGCTGGACTGCAACCCAGCAGGTCAAAAATAGGAATCTCCGATGATGAGCTCTTCGAAAATATTAAGTCACTATGGATAAGTCTTGGCCGCCAACCAAGATACACAGAAGTAAAAGCACCTAGCTCCCTTTTCTCAGCAGGAACCTATGAGAACCGATTCGGTTCATGGTCAAAAGCACTTGGCAGGTTTGTTGAATGGGTCAACTCAGACTCCCCAAATCAGCCTCAAGAGAACGTAGTAGAGCCAAGTGCAGCAGATTTAACTGCGCAAACTCCCTCGGCAAAGCGCCGTACTCGGCGAGAAATATCAGATCGCCAAAGATTCCGAATCCTTGTAAGGGATGGCTTTCGGTGCAAAGCTTGTGGTGTAAGTCCATTAATACGGCTCGGTGTGGAATTGCACGTTGATCATATTTTGCCGTGGTCAAAAGGCGGAGAGACAACCGATGACAATCTCGAAAGCAAGTGCAAACAATGCAATCTCGGCAAGGGAAACGCATTCAATGCCTAACAAATCAATGAGCACGGACGCGCTAAAACGCGCCGGTTATTTCAAACGTTAAACCTTTTACAAATAACCAACATTTCAACTATTAGCCAGCGTATTTATTGCCTAAGTAGCTATTAAAAATATAGCAAAATACTGCATTTAATTACAGCAACTGATTCGCCAACAACTGCGCCACATGAATCGCTTCCCTCTGCGAGCCGTCTTTGATTTGATGTCTACAACTCGTGCCGTCTGCCACCACAATCGCATCTGGCAGTTTGCGAATAGCGGGTAGCAAGCTCAGCTCTGCCATTTGCATAGACACCTCGTAATGGCTGGCCTCATAGCCGAAGCTGCCCGCCATGCCGCAGCAGCTGCTTTCGATCAGCTCAGGTTTAGCCCCAGGAATCAGTTTGAG
>JANMTB010000149.1:0-8458 GCA_031390045.1 Polaromonas sp. | reverse complement strand
GTCACAGGCGCATCACGCGGCATTGGCGCTTCTATCGCGCTACATTTGGCAGAGCAAGGCTACAAAGTCATTGGTACAGCAACCACAGACGAAGGCGCAGCCAAAATCTCAGCGGCTTTGGCAGCATTTGCGGGCTGCAGCGGTAAAAATCTCAACGTCAACGACGCAGCGGCAGCCGAAGCGTTGATTGATGCGATTACCAAAGAACACGGCGGCATGCAGGTGCTGGTGAACAACGCTGGCATCACCCGTGACACTTTGGCCATGCGCATGAAAGACGAAGACTGGGACGCTGTGCTGGACACCAATTTAAAAGCCGTTTTCCGCATGTCCCGCGCTGTCATGCGCACCATGATGAAGCAGCGCTATGGCCGCATCATCAATATCACTTCGGTGGTGGGTGCTTCTGGCAACGCAGGGCAGGCCAATTACGCTGCAGCCAAAGCCGGTGTGGCTGGCATGACGCGCGCCTTGGCGCGTGAGCTGGGCAGCCGCAACATCACTGTGAATTGCATTGCCCCAGGTTTTATTGAAACAGACATGACGGGCGGCCTGCCAGAAGAACAACAAAAAGCGCTGTTAAGCCAAATTCCGCTGGGTCATTTGGGCAAACCGGCGGATATTGCTTACGCCGTGGCGTTTTTGGCTTCGCCATTGGCTGGCTACGTGACCGGGCAAGAATTGCATATCAACGGTGGCATGCATATGTCATAAGCTGTCTCAATTAGGCTAAAATACTCTTTTTCACAACCCTCAGAGGGAATACATGAGCGATATCGAAGCACGCGTTAAAAAAATCATTGCTGAACAACTCGGCGTTGAAGAATCACAAGTCACCGCAGAAAAAGCCTTTGTGGCCGATCTGGGCGCAGACTCACTGGACACCGTTGAATTGGTGATGGCTTTGGAAGACGAGTTTGGCATTGAAATTCCAGACGAAGAAGCCGAAAAAATCACCACGGTGAAAAACGCGATTGACTACGCTGTTGCTCATCCGAAAGCGTAATTTTTAAGACGTAGTTTGATACGTTTTAAAGCAATGGACAAACTAACGCAGACGGCATCGTTTGCAGTGCGTTTGTCCATTTTGTCGTTTGAAGTAACATTTTTATAGTTACTTTGTATTTGATTTTGTACTAGATACTTTTTCCGGAGCATCCTTTTTATGTCTCGTAGACGCGTCGTTGTGACTGGTTTAGGTTGTGTGAGCCCTGTGGGCAACACCGTTGAGGCATCTTGGGCGGCATTGCTGGCTGGTAAATCTGGCATCGCCAAAATCACGGGTTTTGATGCCAGCGCTTTCTCCACGCATTTCGCGGGGGAAGTCAAAGATTTCAACATTGAAGATTACATTCCCGAAAAAGAAGCACGCCACATGGGCCGCTTCATCCACATGGGCATGGCGGCTGCTTGCCAAGCTGTGGCAGATTCTGGATTGCTGACTGGTGACGCGTTGAGTGAAGAAGAAGCCACGCGCATTGGCTGCAACATTGGCTCGGGTATTGGCGGTTTGCCAACTATTGAGCAAACACATATTGAATACGTCAACCGCGGCCCGCGCCGCATCACCCCATTTTTTGTGCCAGCTTCAATCATCAACATGATTTCAGGTCATGTGTCGATCAAATTTGGCTTCAAAGGCCCAAACATTGCTATCGTTACCGCATGCACCACGGGTTTACATGCGATTGGCACGTCGGCGCGGATGATTGAGTATGGCGATTGCGACGTCATGATCGCGGGTGGTGCTGAATCGACCACATCGCCGCTCGGCCTAGGTGGCTTTGCTGCTGCAAGAGCCTTGAGTACGCGCAATGACGACCCCGCCACCGCTTCGCGTCCGTGGGACAAAGACCGTGACGGTTTTGTGCTCGGCGAGGGGGCTGGTGTTTTGGTCTTGGAAGAATACGAACATGCCAAAGCACGCGGTGCCAAAATTTACGCCGAAGTTGCTGGTTTTGGCATGACGGGTGATGCGTTTCATATGACCGCTCCCAATGTGGATGGCCCACGCCGCTCTATGCAGATGGCACTTAAAAACGCTGGCGTCAATGCTGACAGCGTTGGCTACGTCAATGCGCACGGTACATCGACACCGCTCGGTGATTTGAACGAAACCAATGCGATCAAACTGGCTTTTGGTGACCATGCCAAGAAAACCGTGGTCAATTCCACCAAATCCATGACGGGGCATTTGCTCGGCGGCGCGGGTGGCATTGAAAGCGTCTTTACTGTGCTGGCGATACACCATCAAAAAAGCCCACCAACTATCAATATTTTCAACCAAGACCCTGAGTGTGATTTGGACTACTGCGCCAACACTGCACGAGATCTTGACATCGAAGTTGCGGTGAAGAACAACTTTGGTTTTGGTGGCACCAACGGTACCTTGGTGTTCAAGCGCTTGCGCTGATCCAGCGTTGTCTGAACCACCACCACGCACCAGCTGTCGCCTTCCCTACGGGGCGATCCGAGTATTTAGTAGTCGCTGTGTGTGGCGTCTTGCTGTTAGGTGCGTTGTCGGCAGGGCTGTATGCGTTTGGCACTTACACACCAAGCAAACCGCTGGTATGGCAACTCTGTTTGATGGGTTTCGCTTGGTTATGTGCGGTGCTTTGTGTATTTCAATTTTTTCGACGATTATCTGACGGAGAGCTTGATTTTGACGGCGTGCATTGGTATTTTGCTGATAAAGTAGGTACTGTCAGCGTTCATTTTGATGGGCAAGTCTGTATGTTGCTGCGTTTTGATGATGATTTGAAACATGCCTGTTGGTTGTGGGTTGAAGCTCGCAATAGTAACCATCAAGACCCCAATCATTGGCTAGATGTGCGCCGTGCTGTATATTCGCGCGCAAATGTACAGAATTTGCCAAATTTAATATGACCAGCCCACCGAACTTGCCAGACGATGTCTTGCCGCCGCCAGCGGCAGAGGCAGATAGTGACGCCATGCTGGTCGAGCGCACGGTAGCGGGCGATCAGCGGGCGTTCGAACTGCTAGTCATCAAGTACCAGCGGCGTATCCAACGGCTGATTGGTCGCATGGTGCGCGACGTCGACTTAGTCGACGACATTGCCCAAGAAACCTTCATCCGCGCCTACCGCGCTTTGCCTAAATTTCGTGGTGAAGCGCAGTTTTACACCTGGCTGTACCGTATTGCGGTGAACACGGCGAAGAAGTTTTTACTGGATATGAAGCGTGACCCTACCATCTCCATAGGCGCTTTTGGTAACACTGACGACGACAATGAAACTTTTCAATCGAAAAACGAACCAATATCGGACGAAACACCTGAAACCCTGTTTGCCGCCAAAGAAATAGCCAATACCGTGAATGCCGCGATGCTCGCCTTGCCTGAAGATTTACGCCAAGCCATCACATTGCGAGAGATTGACGGCCTGAGTTACGAAGACATTGCACATTTGATGGCATGCCCAATTGGCACAGTGCGGTCTAGAATTTTCCGCGCCAGAGAGGCCATTTCAGCCAAAGTAGGGCCTTTGTTGGATAAGCAAACTGGGAAACGTTGGTAAATCGGTGTGGCCGATGTATACGAGCTGAGTTTAATAAATTATGATGAAAAATAGCATGAAAACCGAGCATTTAAACCCATTGATTCAGTTAAATGAGTTGCAAAGAGCGCAAATCAGCGACTTGGCAGATGGCCAGTTGCAAGGAGATGCGTTCGCACAAACCATGGCGTTGATCAACGCCAGCAGCCAAGCGCGCGCGCAGTGGCACAGCTTGCACTTGGTAGGCGATGTGCTGCGAGGCAAAACCCCAGTTTCAAGTGCAGATGGCGCTGATTTTCTCGAAAAATTCAGAACCAATATGGCAAAAGAGCCTGCATTGCAAGTTGCAAGCATGGATACTCTTATGAAATTCGAACAAGTTACAGCCTCGAACGAACCTTTTTTCAGCTGGAAGTGGGCAGCAGGTCTAAGCGCCTTAGCCGCATCGGTCATGCTTGGGCTGAATTTGATCGGTACCACAGTATTCGCGCCAGTGCCAACGGGCAGCCAACTGGCGCAAACATCAGTGCCCATCACGGTAGATGGGCAAACCGCAGTGATGCTGCGCAACCCACAACTAGACGCTCTGATCGCTGCGCATAACCAAGTCGGTGGCAGTTCAGCTTTGCAAATGCCGTCTGGCTTTTTGCGTAGCGCTACTTACAGCCCAGCGGTCGTGAACGATAAATAAGTATGAATCGTCTCTTTTTAAAGGCTTTTTCGTCTATAATCGGCGTGTTTATTGCTTCTATTGCTATTAATTCTATAGCTGGAGAAGAATTAAATGCGTCTAAACAAAGTGCTGCTACTGCTGGTAAACCAGTGCAATCAGGTAGCAACAAATCCGTCAACGACTGGTTGATTCGCATCCACGATGGTTCTCGCCGTCGCGCTTATACCGGCACTTTTGTAGTTTCTGTAGGCGCAGACATGGCCAGTGCGCGGATTTGGCACGTATGTGATGGCGATCAACAAATGGAGCGTATTGAGACGCTCACTGGCACACCACGCTCTACATTTCGACATAACAACAACGTGGTGACTTTTTTCCCAGAAACCAAAGTAGCGCGTTCTGAGCAGCGTGAAGCTTTGGGTATTTTTCCTAACTTTCTCAAATCAAACGATAGTGCAATTGCTGAGTTTTACACCCTCAAAACGCTTGAATCGGAGCGCGTCGCAGGTGTAGATACTGAAGTTGTCCAACTCATTGCCAAAGACGCTTTGCGTTACAGCTACCGAATTTGGACAGAACGCAAGAGCGGCTTGGTGGTGAAGCTACAAACTTTGGATGTCATGGGTCGTGTGATCGAGCAGTCAGCGTTTTCGGAGTTGAATTTAGAAGCCCCCGTCAAAATGGAGCGCTTGGCCGCGATGATGAACAACACAGCTGGTCACAAGTTGGAGCAAGTCAACATGGTTAAAACGACGGCTTTGGCGCAAGGCTGGGCATTGCAGCGTGGCGTGCCTGGTTTTGCTTCAATGAATTGTTTCAAGCGCCCCGCGCAGCTAGAAGCGGCCTCTGGTGCTACAACGACTCAAGAAGCGGATAAAGCAGGCACGATGCAATGGATTTTTTCAGACGGTTTGGCCACGGTGTCGTTGTTTGTAGAGCCTTTTGACCGCAAACGGCACAACCAAGAAGGCGCTTGGTCTATGGGCGCAACGCAGACTTTAGCCAAGCGCTTGGATGATTGGTGGCTGACGGCAGTCGGCGAAGTGCCTACGGCAACATTAAAGGTCTTTGCGCAGCAGTTGGAGCGAAAGAAATAGTTTCGATTAAAGTGCTAATTACGTAAGTGGCAATATCAAAAGTTAATAGGTGGCATTCTTTATGACTTATATTAAGTATTTAAATTCTAAGTTTGTAGGTTTAGTAAGTCTTAGTGCGCTCATGGGTGCGATGCTTTTGCCGTTGTCTGTGGGCGCTCAAATGCGCGGTCTGCCCGATTTTACCGATTTGGTCGAGCAGGTTGGCCCATCGGTTGTGAACATACGGACATTAGAAAAAGCAAGCTCACGTAGTGTCAACGGCGTTGAAACTGACGAAGACATGCAAGAGCTGTTGCGAAAGTTCTTTGGTGACCGCATGCCCGGTGGTCCAAAAGCAGACCCGAAAGGGGATAAAGCCGATCCAAAAGCACCACCAAGACGTCGTGCGCCACAACCCGAATCTAGAGAAGACCAGCCGCGTGGTGTTGGTTCAGGCTTTATTTTGAGCGCCGATGGCTTGGTCATGACCAATGCACATGTGGTTGATGGCGCAGATGACGTCCTAGTGACTTTGCCTGATAAACGCGAGTACAAAGCCAAAATCATTGGTACAGACAAGCGATCTGACGTGGCTTTGATCAAAATTGAAGCTACAGGTCTGCCAGCGGTGAAGATTGGCGACGTGAATCGCCTCAAAGTAGGCGAGTGGGTGATGGCGATTGGTTCGCCTTTTGGTTTAGAAAATACCGTCACAGCAGGTATTGTTAGCGCTAAGCAGCGCGATACGGGCGACTATTTACCATTGATTCAAACCGATGTCGCTATTAATCCGGGCAATTCTGGCGGCCCGCTGATCAATATGCGTGGAGAAGTTGTAGGTATCAATAGCCAAATTTATTCGCGCTCTGGCGGCTTTCAAGGCATTTCATTTGCTATTCCGATTGATGAGGCTACGCGAGTGAGCGACCAGCTTCGTACGACTGGACGTGTTTCTCGTGGGCGCATCGGTGTGCAAATCGACCAAGTCAACAAAGAAGTTGCCGAATCACTTGGTTTGCCTAAAGCGCAAGGTGCTTTGGTGCGTGGTGTGGAAGCGGGAGCTCCGGCTGCAGTGGCGGGTGTTGAGGCTGGCGATGTCATTTTGAAGTTTGGCAACAACACGATTGAGAAATCCAGCGATTTACCGCGATTTGTGGGTAATACCAAGCCTGGCAGCAAAAGCACACTCAGCGTGTTTCGACGCGGTGCTACCAAAGAGTTAACTGTCACGGTGGCAGAAATCGAAGATGAAAAAGTTACAAAAAAACCGGTGGTTAAAGATCTCAAACCCAAACTAGCTGCACCGGCTCAAGCTTGGGGTTTAACTGTGAGTGAGTTGTCTGAAGCTTCCAAGAAAGAGCTCAAAATTAAAGGTGGCGTAAAAGTCGACAGTGTGAGTGAAGCTTCTGAGCGCGCTGGTTTGCGCGAAGGTGATGTTATCATTTCTGTAGCAAATACAGATATTACTTCTGTTAAAGAGTTTGAAGCCGCGATCGCAAAAGCAGACAAAACCAAGTCGATCAACCTTCAATACCGGCGTGGTGATTGGGCGCAATTGGCCACTATCAAGCCATCAAAATAAGATTACGATGGCCGCATATAGTAGATAAACTGACTTTACAAGCGATCAAAGACCTCAAAATTTTCATGGTTTTGGGCTAATTTTTGGGTTTTTTTGTATGTAAAAAGTCAATCGTCTATTTTTATTTATTTATTTTTATTTATTTTCAAAGACTTGTAAGTGTGCACTCACTAACTTAATTTGAAAACTTACGATAAAATTAGACAAGATTTGATAGAATTAATCCTTGAAAACGTCGATTTATCACATATTGAATCAGTTTTTCCGTAGTTCATGACATTGAGCGCAACAGTCCACCGGCGATCCACAGATCGCCCACAAGTTGTTCAGTGCATAAATTGAGAAACTGTGATTAAACTGTGAATAACTTTTCGTTGCTGCCCTGCAACATCGCTTGCCAACAGATTATGGGACTTCACAAACCGGCTTTTTTGCCTACAATGAAGTTCCAACTATCGCAGTTGCCATGCTTGTTGGTTTCAGGGCGCGTCACAATTCGACGCGCCCTTTTTTATGTCCGCTTAGCTCTAGCATTCGTTTCAATTCAATCACTTAAAGCATCACGTTGATGAATCACATCAGAAATTTTTCGATCATTGCACATATTGATCACGGCAAATCTACTCTCGCTGATCGCTTGATACAGCGCTGTGGTGGCCTAGAAGCGCGTGATATGTCTGCGCAAGTTTTAGACTCGATGGATATCGAGAAAGAGCGTGGGATAACCATCAAAGCACAGACTGCAGCACTGCACTACAAAGCAAAAAATGGTGAAATTTACAACCTCAATTTGATCGATACACCAGGTCATGTTGACTTCTCATACGAAGTATCTCGATCGCTCAGTGCATGCGAAGGCGCACTCTTGGTGGTTGATGCCAGCCAAGGTGTAGAAGCGCAAACCGTAGCGAACTGCTATACCGCGCTCGACCTCGGTGTGGAAGTCGTACCCGTGCTCAACAAAATGGATTTGCCCAATGCAGATCCTGAAGGTGCGCGACAAGAAATTGAAGACGTGATTGGCATAGACGCGACCGATGCGATCTCATGTTCCGCAAAAACCGGTTTGGGTATTGACGACATTCTAGAGATGGTCGTTGCAAAAGTGCCACCACCGCGTGGCAACCCCAACGCACCTTTAAGGGCGATGATTATTGACAGCTGGTTTGACAGCTACGTGGGCGTAGTGATGTTGGTGCGCGTGGTTGATGGCCGCTTGGCGAAAAACGACCGCATCAAGATGATGGCGACGGGCGCTATGTACAACGCTGACAAAGTTGGCGTCTTCACACCTGCTGACCAAGAACGCCCCGCTTTAGAGACAGGTGAGGTAGGTTACATCATTGCCGGCATCAAAGAGTTGCAAGCCGCCAAGGTGGGTGACACAGTGACCCAAATCAAAGCGGGCTCTGGCGGCGCAGCGTTTACAGCGACCGAAGCTTTGCCAGGCTTTAAGGAAATTCAACCGCAAGTCTTTGCCGGTTTGTACCCAACTGAAGCTAATCAATATGAAGGTCTACGCGATAGTTTAGAAAAACTCAAACTCAATGACGCGTCCCTACATTACGAGCCTGAAGTCAGTCAAGCGCTAGGTTTTGGTTTTCGCTGCGGG
>JANMTB010000138.1:0-22404 GCA_031390045.1 Polaromonas sp. | reverse complement strand
TTCCACCAAAACGACGACCATTAAAGGCTAATCCAGCCCGGTTCGTCGCGCCCACCCCGGAGCTAGACGAGCCGGGGGATTAGTCAAGACTGATTAATTTGAAAGGCGCTTAAAAATGAAAAAAGTAGGTAACCTCGTAGGACTCGTTGGCTGGCGCGGCATGGTCGGCTCGGTGCTGATTGACCGCATGCAGGCTGAGGGCGATTTTGCGCTTATCGAGCCGGTGTTCTTCTCCACCTCCAACGCAGGTGGCAAAGCCCCAAGTTACGCCAAAAACGAAACCACGCTCAAAGACGCTTTTGACATTGATGCTTTGAGGAAGTGCGACATCATTTTGACCGCCCAAGGCGGCGACTACACCTCTGAGGTCTTCCCGAAACTGCGCGCAGCGGGCTGGACCGGGCACTGGATTGACGCGGCTTCGACCCTGCGCATGAAGGACGACGCGATCATCATCCTTGACCCGGTCAATCTGCATGTCATCAAAAACGCGCTCGTTAATACGAAAAATGGGGGCTTAAAAAACTGGGTGGGCGGCAATTGCACCGTAAGCTGCATGTTGATGGGCGTGGGGGCGCTGTACAAAGCTGGTTTGGTCGAGTGGATGACCACCATGACCTACCAAGCTGCCTCTGGCGGCGGCGCGCAGCACATGCGTGAGTTATTGACCCAGTTTGGCACGCTGAATGGCGAAGTCCGCTCGCTCTTGGACGACCCAAAATCTGCCATTCTGGAAATCGACCGCAAAGTGCTGGCCAAGCAGCAATCGCTCACCGCTGCTGAAACCGCCAACTTTGGCGCACCGTTGGGTGGCAGCCTGATTCCGTGGATCGACGCGGACTTGGGTGTCGGCAAACTACAGACCGACGCCAGCTGGGGCATGTCTAAGGAAGAGTGGAAAGGCGGCGTTGAAACCAACAAGATTTTGGGCCAGGGCGCGATGTTTGGTACCAAAGAAGTGCCAGTTGACGGTTTGTGCATCCGTATCGGTGCGATGCGATGCCACAGCCAGGCGCTGACTTTCAAACTCAAAAAAGACGTGCCGTTAGCTGACTTGGAAGCATTGTTGGCGGCTGACAACGAGTGGGTCAAGGTTGTTCCCAACACCAAAGAAGCCACTTTGCGGGAATTAACACCCGTTCAGGTAACTGGAACGATGACTATTCCCGTAGGCCGTGTGCGCAAGCTGGCCATGGGGCCGGAATACGTAGGAGCATTCACAATTGGTGACCAATTGTTGTGGGGTGCAGCGGAGCCGTTGCGCCGTATGTTGCGGATTTTGCTGGATTAAGTCGAATTACGTTACTTATAGTTCTCTTTTTTGTAGCGTTGAGGCTAGGCTGGGTGCTGATTTTGGGGCTGAAGCTGCAAATGGCGACTAGCTCTGACACAGCGGCAAATAAACAGTTGCTTACTTGCAACAGTGAATTGGTAAAAACTGTTAATGTCTTTATGCTTGCTAGTTAAATTAGCTCTGTAGAAGTGACAATAGAGATTATTGAGACAAATATAGAGTTAGTCTTAGCTTGTTGACGTAAGCCGTTGATCTGAGTTGGTATTTGATTTAAAACAGTCAAGCCACACACTTCAATGTAGTGTCTTCTAGCTGACATTCATTACAAAGTAATTCGCACATGCATACCAAATTAACATCTTCAACGCGCACTCAGTTACAAACAACCGGTTCTTCGTGGCGCGTGACGGCTATGGCAGCCGCCTTGGGTGCGCTTCTCAGCATCGCACATGTAGATGCTAACGCGCTGGCGCTGGGTCGGATCACGGCTTTGTCATCATTGGGTGAGCCTTTGGTAGCTGGTATCGAGGTGCCTGACATAAATACGGAAGAAGCGGCCAGCTTGAAAGCAACGCTGGCATCGCCAGAAGCATTCAGAGCAGCGGGCATGGAGTACAACCCAGCGTTGGCAAACGCACAAATCACGCTGAACAAACGCGCCAATGGCAGCTCTTATTTGTTGGTTCGCAGTGACAAGGTGGTCACTGATCCGTTTTTGAACTTGGTCGTTAACGCCAATTGGGCGAATGGCCGTATCGTGCGCAACTACACCTTGTTGCTGGACCCACCAGCGCCTAAGCAATCCGAAGCGGTGACTGCGCCGATTGCAACATTGCCAACACCAGTGCCTGTACCAGCTCCCACACCAGTGCCGCCTCCTGCAGCCGTAACAGCGCCTGTGCCGACACCGGCAGTAGTTGCTGCGCCAGCGACTGCGTCACCAGCGCCAGCAGCTGTCTCAAGACCAGATTCGGCTCCGGCGCCCGCACCTGTGGCGATGCCAAAAGCAGCGGCACAAAGAGCAAACGCTTCCAATACCGGCGAGCAAGTCAAAGTTGCAGCTGGCGACACAGCTGGCAAAATCGCGGCCAATAATTTGCCTGCCAATGTGTCCTTAGATCAAATGTTGGTCGCCTTGCTTCGTGGTAACCCACAAGCCTTTATCGGCAACAACATCAACCGCTTGAAAGCCGGTACGGTTTTAGATTTGCCAACCGAAGCAGAAGCTGCAGCCATATCAGCTGGCGAAGCACGCCAAAACATGGTTGCGCAAAGCAAAGATTTCAACAATTTCAGACGCAAACTGGCTGAAAATGCGCCGGCCATGGCCTCAAAAGCAACTGACCGCGTTGACACTGGCAAAATTGAAGCCAAGGTAGATGACAAGAAAGCTGCTGTTGTCACGCCAGACAAACTTACGCTGTCCAAAGGCGGCTTGAAATCTGATGACAAAGCAGCAGCCACTTCTAAAGAGAATTTAGAGAAAATTGCTAAAGATCGCCAAGCCAAAGACGATTCTGCACGCGCAGCGGAGTTGGCGAAAAACATCAAAGATCTCAATAAAATTGCGGGCGCTGCACCTGTAGCAGCTACAGCACCTTTGGCTGCTGCAACTACTGCTGCAGCAACTGCAAAACCAGCCTTACCTACTGTCCCGGTAACAGCGGCAGTCGTGACGGCTGTGCCGGCTGTATCTATGGCACCAGCCCCTGTAGCACCTGCAACCCCTGCAACAGCGACTACAACTACAGCAATCATTACACCTGCCGCACCTATAACACCTCCAGTCGCAGCTGCAACACCTGCAGCACCTGTTACCCCGAAACCAGTTGTAAAAGCACCAGTCGTGGTAGCACCTGTGGTTGTAGCCGGCCCTATCGACTTTTTGATGGACGACCCCATCGTCTTGCCAGCTGCCGGTGGTTTGCTGGCCTTGTTGCTGGTTGGCGGTTTGTATGCCAACAACAAACGCAAAAAACGCAAAGCCGAAGAAGACGCTGAAGACGCGTTACTGACAGATAATTTTTCAGAAAAATCGTTTTTCAGCGATACCAGCAATGAACCCATCATGGGGCATGAAACCCCAGTAGATGAGCCTGCTTACGCACCGGCCGTTGCAGTGGCAGCTACAGCTGCTGTGGCGCAAGCAGTAACTCCCAAGCCTGCTGAAGCAGCTGTCAGCGCACACGCAACGGTGGTTGACCCTTTGACCGAAGCCGATGTCTATCTAGACTATGGCCGTGACGTTCAGGCAGAAGAAATTTTGAAAGTTGCACTGAATAAGCAGCCTGAAAATGCGATGATTTATACCAAACTCCTTGGTATTTATGCTAAACGCCGCGATGCTAAAAACTTTGAGCAAATGGCACTGAAAGCTAAGTTGTTATTGACAGAAAGTGACCCGCAATGGACAACCATCAGCAAACAAGGATTTGAGTTAGAGCCAACGAATCCCCTGTATTCTGCCGGTTCACCAGAGTTGGACGATTCTTTCGCAGCTATGACCAGCTCAGAGTTCTCCACCCGTACTGTGGCACAGCTGAACCCTGAAACTGCAAAATCGCCTGCATCGGTTGACTTGGATTTGGATTTTGATTTCGTTTCAAGCTTTCCAACACCAAGCGCACCTGAAGCGCCTAAAACTCCGCTGATGGATTTCCCTGATTTTTCATTAGAGCCAGCGAAAACGCCTTCTACTGCTGCTTCTGTTGCTTTTGTTGCTCCGGTCATTGCCACTTCTGCACTGGTAGCTACTGCGGCGGCAATTGCAACTCCTGCCGCGAAACCAACTGCTATGGAATTTGACATGGGTGGCTTATCTTTAGACCTCAACGCAGCGGCCAAGCCGTCTACAGCAACAGCGATGGCTGCTGACAACAATGGTCCCTTGGAGACCAAATTAGCACTGGCTCAAGAATTCCGCTCCATTGGAGACAACACGGGCGCGAAAATGCTGGTCAACGAAGTGATTTCGAACGCAACGGGTTCATTAAAACAAAAAGCTGAAAATTTGCTGGCTGAGATGAGCTAAGCAAATCGCTTAGAGCTTTGTGCGAATTGCGTTAGGGATCAGCTATAACGGTGGCGCTTATGAAGGCTGGCAAAGCCAATTGTCTGGTCTTACGGTTCAAGACAAACTAGAAACTGCGCTGGCGAAATTCACGCAGCACAAGGTCTCAACATTGTGCGCTGGCCGCACAGACTCTGGCGTGCATGGCTTGATGCAAGTCGTCCACTTTGATACCGAAATTGACCGAGAAGAGAACTCTTGGGTGCGCGGTACCAACGCTAACTTGCCGCACGATATTTCAGTGCAATGGGCGAAAATCGTTCCCCGTGAATTCCATTGCCGTGCCAGCGCCACGGCGCGGCGCTATGCCTATGTTGTGCTCGAATCCCCCGTTCGCCCCAGTGTGGAAGCAGGACGGGTAGGCTGGGTCTATCGTGGCTTGGATGAATTAGAAATGAGACAAGCAGCTGCACATTTGCTGGGAGAGCATGATTTCAGCTCGTTTCGCGCCGCCGCCTGCCAGGCATTGTCTCCCGTCAAAACCATGAATCGCATTGACATTTCTCACAGAGGTGAGCCCATGTCGCGCTACTGGCGGTTTGAGTTTGAAGCGAACGCCTTTTTGCATCATATGATTCGCAACATCATGGGCTGCCTATTGGTGGTGGGTGATGGCCGACAGCCTTCTGAATGGATCGTTGATGTCTTGGCGAAACGCGACCGCGATGCCGCAGCACCCACATTTTCACCTGATGGTTTGTACTTTTTAGGGCCCGTTTACCCAGACAGCTGGGGCTTGCCCAAACAAACAGCTGCTTTTGATTGGTTGCCATAGCTGCTTCAAGGTGACCCATGATGCACTAAGATGGCAGGCTATGACGACTATTTCGACAAATTCCGACCTCTCAACTACATCCACAGCCCAGCGCACCCGCATCAAAATCTGCGGTTTGACCCGTGAACAAGACGTTGATGCCGCCGTCGCTGCCGGTGCTGACGCCATCGGTTTTGTGATCTACAAAGCCAGTCCGCGGTATGTGTCGCCCGAGCGTGCCGCCGAACTGGCGCGTCGTTTACCCGCTTTTGTTACACCTGTGCTGCTGTTTGTTAATGAAAATGCTACAAATATCATAGCTGCTCAGGCAATAAATACGTCAGCTATCATCCAATTTCATGGTGATGAGACGCCAGAAATGTGTGCTTCGGTTCAACGACGCTTCATACGCGCAGCCCGAATACCCCTAGGACTGGACGCGGCCCAATTCGACCTAGTAAAATATGCTCAAGATTATTCACAAGCTCAAGCCATTTTGCTCGACGCACATGTCGACGGTTATGGCGGCGGCGGAAAAACATTCAATTGGTCACTGCTTCCAACAAACGTCAACGCTCACCTCGTCTTAAGTGGTGGGCTGAACGCTGCCAACGTGACCGATGGCATTTTGCAGGTGCGGCCTCGCTGTAAAACGCTGGCCGTAGACGTCAGCTCAGGCGTCGAAGCAACCGACACGCAGGGCAACACCCTCAAAGGCATCAAAGATGCCGACAAAATCCATCAATTCATCCAAGCCGTACGTGCTGCGGATGAGCAATTTAACTCAAAAATATCTAAGTGATTTTTAAGAAAATACATCATGCTTGACTACCAACAACCCGACCTCAAAGGTCATTTTGGCATTTACGGCGGTAGCTTTGTGTCGGAAACCCTGACACATGCGATCAACGAACTCAAAGCCGCTTACGCTCGATACCAGCACGACCCGGCCTTTATTGCTGAGTTCAAATCAGAATTAGCGCACTTTGTCGGTCGCCCTTCACCCATTTACCACGCTGCTCGCATGAGCCGTGAAATGGCAGACGGTAAAGGCAACGGCGCGCAAATCTTCCTTAAACGTGAAGATTTGAACCACACGGGTGCGCACAAAATCAACAACACCATTGGACAAGCCATGCTCGCCAAACGCATGGGCAAGCCCCGTGTCATTGCAGAAACCGGTGCTGGACAACACGGCGTGGCGACTGCCACCATTTGCGCCCGTTACGGCTTGGAGTGTGTGGTCTACATGGGCAGCGAAGATGTGAAACGCCAAAGTCCTAATGTTTACCGTATGAAGCTGCTAGGTGCAACCGTTGTTCCCGTGACCAGCGGCAGCCGCACCCTGAAAGATGCGTTGAACGAAGCCATGCGCGATTGGGTCGCCAATGTAGACAACACTTTTTACATCATCGGCACAGTAGCCGGTCCGCACCCATACCCCATGATGGTGCGCGATTTCCAAAGCGTGATCGGCAACGAATGCTTGGTACAAATGCCAGAAATGCTACGAACCGCAGGTTGTAAAACATCACAACCCGATGCTGTACTCGCCTGCGTCGGTGGTGGCAGCAATGCGATGGGTATTTTCCACCCTTACATCAAGCACGAAGCTACCCGTTTGATCGGTATTGAAGCGGCTGGCGAGGGTTTAGAAAGTGGTAAGCATTCGGCGTCTTTGCAACGTGGCAGTGCCGGTGTGCTACACGGCAACCGCACGTATATTTTGCAAGATGACAACGGGCAGATCACCGAAACCCACAGCATCAGCGCCGGCTTGGACTACCCAGGCGTGGGCCCAGAGCATGCGTTTTTGAAGGACATTGGTCGCGCTGAATACGTGGGTATAACCGACGACGAAGCTTTGTCTGCATTTCATTACCTGTGCCGCACCGAAGGCATCATCCCAGCGCTGGAGTCTAGCCATGCTGTCGCTTACGCTATGAAATTAGCCAAAACAATGCGAACCGATCAATCCATTTTGGTCAATTTATCTGGCCGAGGTGACAAAGACATTGGCACCGTGGCTGATTTGAGCAATGCCGATTTCTTTTGCCGTCCGAGCTGCGAAGGTCAGTCTGTTAAAGGCAGTGAGCAGATTGTGAAGGTGATCCGATGAATGCCATGACTAACAAGCATTTGCACCGCATCAAATCCACATTTGCCGCGTTGAAGACACAAAACCGCGCCGCATTGATTCCTTACGTCACTGCCGGCTTCCCGTTTGCAGACGTCACACCCGAGCTGATGCACGGTATGGTGGCTGCGGGTGCGGATGTGATTGAGCTGGGTGTGCCATTCAGCGACCCTTCCGCTGACGGCCCCGTCATTCAAAAAGCAGGCGATAAAGCCCTGGCATTTGGTATCGGTTTGCCGCAAGTACTAGAGATGGTGCGTATTTTTCGCAAAACCGATCAAAAAACACCCCTCGTGTTGATGGGCTATGCGAACCCGATTGAACGATACGATCAACGCAAGCCTCTGTCCAACGGAAATAGCGCCTTCATTCATGATGCTGCAGCTGCAGGTGTAGACGGCATGCTGGTGGTGGACTACCCACCTGAAGAATGTGAGGCATTTGCTGCCGATCTCAGAGCAAACGGCATGGATTTGATCTTCTTGCTTGCACCCACCAGTACAGACAGCCGCATGGCACAGGTCGCTCGCATTGCCAGCGGTTACGTGTACTACGTCTCGCTCAAAGGCGTAACGGGTGCGGGCACGCTAGATACCGACGCCGTTGCGACCATGCTACCAAAGATTCGTAAACATGTGACCGATATTCCGGTCGGTGTGGGTTTTGGCATTCGCGATGCGGCCACCGCGCAAACCATTGGCAAAATGGCCGATGCTGTGGTTATTGGTAGCAAAATCATCCAATTGATAGACAATCAGCCCCGAGACAAAGTGGTCAGCGTAGCCAGCGAATTTTTAAGTGGCGTTCGCGCTGCTTTGGCTGCAAAATAACGTATCTGGACGATAGTTCAGTATCAAAAGTTTGAAGGATATACGCACATGAGTTGGCTAGAAAAATTACTCCCTCCGAAAATTCTCAAATCTGACCCTGCAGACAGGCGCAGCGTCCCAGAAGGTTTGTGGATCAAATGCCCCAGCTGCGAAACTGTCTTGTACAAAGCCGATTTAGAGCAAAGCCAAAACGTCTGCCCCAGTTGCAGCCACCATCTACGGATAGGTGCACGGGCGCGGCTCAACAGCTTTTTAGATGCAGAAGGTCGTTACGAAATCGGGCAAGAAGTGCTGCCCGTGGATGCACTCAAATTCAAAGACAGTCGTAAATACCCAGAACGCTTGAAAGAGGCGCTCGAAAACACGGGAGAAACCGATGCTTTGGTCGTCATTGGTGGTTCGGTACACAGCATAAATGTGGTTGTCGCCTGCTTCGAGTTCGACTTCATGGGCGGCAGCATGGGCAGCGTGGTGGGTGAACGCTTTGTGCGTGGCGTACACACAGCTATTGAACAAAAAGTACCCTTCATCTGCTTTACCGCAACGGGCGGTGCGCGAATGCAAGAAGGCTTGCTCAGCTTGATGCAAATGGCTAAAACCAATGCATCGCTCACAAAATTAGCCAAAAAAGGTTTGCCCTTCATCAGCGTTTTGACCGACCCGACGATGGGCGGCGTCAGCGCTGGTTTTGCCTTCATGGGCGATGTGGTGATTGCAGAGCCCAAAGCTCTGATTGGTTTTGCAGGACCCCGCGTTATTGAATCCACCGTGCGCGTCACCTTGCCGGAAGGCTTCCAGCGCACCGAATTTTTACTACAAAAAGGTGCGGTTGATTTTATTTCTGACCGCCGGGAACTGCGCAAAACGATTGCCAATGTGCTGGCGATGTTGCAAAACCAATCGGCTGATGCCGTGGTTTAAATTTTTTCCAATCGTTGAATGAGTCCTTGTAAGGCTCTTTGAACGGTTAAAGCCCGAACCATAGCCCTGTCTCCATCAAAGTGGTGTAGCTCAGTGCTTGTTTGACCGCTCACACACCAACTAATCCAAACCGTTCCAACCGGCTTTTCTGGACTTCCACCGGTTGGGCCAGCAACACCGGTCACTGCCACCGAGACTTGCGCTTTCGAGTTTTTAACTGCACCTAGTGCCATAGCGGCAGCGACTTGCTCGCTCACAGCACCAAACTGCGTAATCAATGCGGCATCTACACCCAACATGTCCGTTTTTGCCGCATTGGAGTAGGTCACGAATCCACGCTCAAACCATTGGCTAGACCCACTCAAATCCGTGCAGGCGCCCGCGATTAATCCACCGGTGCAACTTTCAGCTGTAGTGAGGTACAGCTTCTTTTTGAGCAAATAGTCAGCCAATAGCCGGCATAATGATTGCCTAAATTGCTCTAAATTTGATAGCAAATTTTCAGAATTTATCATACGCTTGCATGAGATAGTTTTAGATAAACCGCCATGCTGCGATGACCAGGACAGTGCAAAAAGCTGCGACTAAATCATCAAACATGATGCCAAAACCACCGCGGGCACCTAAGCCTTTGAAGTTTTTATCGGCCCAGGCAACAGGCCCAGGTTTTGCTACATCAAAATAGCGAAACAGTGCAAATGCCACCAACTGCCCCCAAAAACCAGTGGGAGAGATCAACCAAAGCACCAACCAGAAAGCGACCACTTCGTCCCAGACGATGCTGCCTGGGTCAGCAATATCCATATGTTTGGCCGTCAAGGTAGATGCCCACCAGCCGAGCAGGAGCGAAGTCGCTATCAGCAGCGCCCACAAACCATCCGTCATAGAGTCTTGTAATAGCAAAAAGGTCAACCAAGCCCAAGCTGTGCCGACTGTGCCAGGCGCAAAACGGCTCAAACCCGCACCAAATCCGAGCGCCAATATTCTCGCGGGATGTGACCACATGAATTTAGCATTGGGTAGGGAGACTAAGTTATCCGTTGTCATGGCGCGCGAGTTTAAAAAGGCTAGCATCGTCTTGCTCTGCAAAACCTTGCGCTAAAGCGCGTGCAAAGGTGTCCGTTGTCAACTGCCCGATTGGTGTCTTAAAACCCAACATACTTGCAGCTGCGACGGCCAGTTTGGTATCCTTAGCCAGCAAAGTCGTGTGAGCGCGTGGCTCAAAATCATCGGCAATCGCGCGGCGCAAGCGGTCACCGCCTATCCAGCTTTGGCCACTAGATTGCTCGATCACATCCAAAGTGGTCGTTAAATTCAAACCCATTCGTTCGCTTAATGCCAACACTTCAGCGGCACCCGCTAAATTAATACCTGCCAGTAAATTGTTGACCAACTTGGTTCGCGCGCCATCACCAGGTTTGTCACTGATGCGAAATACTTGGTTTGACAGTGTATTGATCAACGCTTTGTAAGTCTCAAACACTGCATCCTCACAAGCGATCATCAAGCTCATGCTGCCATTACGAGCCCTGATTGGTCCACCTGACATGGGGGCATCAATTGTGTGAATGCCTAACACTGCTAATCGCTGGGCGATAGCCTCAGTATCTTCTGGTGCAATCGTAGGGCAAAGCATGACGCATTGACCGCTTTGCATATGATTTACGGCACCGGCAAGACCAAAGAGAACATCATTTGTTTGCGATGCATCCACCACGCAAACAATGATCAACTCTGAATGTTGCGCCGTTTGCGAAGCGTCGTCATTAACTTTTGCACCCAAAACCGCTAGTGCGTCAGTTTTACCTGCATCTACATCGCAAACATTCACTGGCCAACCATGCGACAACAAATTGACGGCCATAGCGCCGCCCATATTGCCCACGCCGATGATGCCAACAGGGTAGGTTAACCCAAGCGTCACGATTGCACCAATCGTTTAGATTTGCTCACAGACATCAAGATGCCAATACCCATGCCCAACGTCACCATCGCGGTGCCGCCATAGCTGATAAATGGCAATGGCACACCAACCACTGGCAAAATACCACTGACCATGCCCATATTGACAAATGCGTAGGTAAAGAAAATCATGGTCACGCTACCGGCCAGCAAACGCGTGAACAAGGAGGGTGCTTCCAGTGCAATCATCAAACCGCGAATGATTAAAAACAAAAATCCAGCAATGAGCAGCAAGTTGCCAAATAAACCAAACTCTTCTGAAAAAGCGGCAAAAATAAAGTCTGTGGTGCGCTCGGGAATAAACTCCAAATGCGTTTGTGTACCCTGCATAAAGCCTTTGCCAAACAAGCCTCCAGACCCAATCGCAATCATGCCTTGGATGATGTGAAAGCCTTTACCGAGCGGGTCTAAGGTGGGGTCTAACAAAGTACAAACGCGCTGTCGCTGGTACTCATGCAACACGCGCCAATTCACGCCATCAGCACACAGTGGCCCTTCAAATGCAACCAGCAAAGCCACCCCAACCATAGCAATCACTACCGGAGGTGCTATCAATTTCCAGCTTAAGCCTGCGAAAAAAATCACTGACAAACCTGCAGACATCACAAGCAATGCCGTGCCTAAGTCTGGCTGCTTGATAATGAGTCCAATCGGCACAGCGAGCAACACACCAGCCACTAAAAAATCAAGTGGTCGCAGCTGCCCTTCCCGTTTTTGAAACCACCAAGCCAGCATCAGTGGCATGGCGATTTTTAGAATTTCACTGGGCTGAATGACAATGCCAATGTTCAGCCATCGCCTCGCGCCTTTTTTGGTCAATCCAAAGATGGCAACTGCGATCAACAAAGCAACCCCGAAGAGGTAAAGCGGCACAGCCAGCTCCATCAACCGCTGCGGTGGAATTTGTGCAACGACAAACATCACGGTTGCCGCAATCAGCATATTGCGCGCATGATCGACGAAGCGCGAGCCGTGGTCATAGCCGGACGAATACATCGCAATCAATCCCGCGCAGGCCAATAGTCCTACAGCCAACGCCAAAAGCCCATCAAATCCCTTGAAAATAGGCGATATTTGTTGCCAAAGCGAGAATTTATTTAAACCAGTTGCCATCTGCTAATTATCAACCCCTTTTTGCATGGGACAATGGTGTTTATGTATGCATTATTTGAAGAATCAGGGAAATTTTTAGCTGGCCGCATCATGTCGCAAACCGACGCATCAGCCCAAATCGAGCTCGACAGTGGCAAGCGCGTGAAGGTGAAAGCCGCATACGTGATGGTTGAATTCGAGAAACCCGCTCCTGCAGAGCTCATTACTGCAGCGAGGAAGTTGCAAGCGACGATAGAACCCGCCTTAGCTTGGGAGTTTGCACCTGAAGAAGAATTTGGCTTTTCAGACCTAGCGCGTGATTATTTCAACGACAAAGCCACCGTAGAGCAACAAGTGGCAGCCTTGTTTTGCTTGTTTGAAACCCCGCATTATTTCCGACGCGCTGGAAAAGGTCGATTTAAAAAAGCACCCACCGAGATCGTGCAGCTTGCATTGATTGCAATTGAAAAAAAGAAACAGCAATTACTGCAAATAAATGAATGGGCAGTATCTTTAGGTAATGGCAATTGCCCAGAACCCATACGTGAACAGTTATACAAAATATTATTTAAACCTGATAAAAATACGTCAGAATACAAAGCTGTAGTTGAAGCTGCTCGCACAACAAAATTACCTCCACTAGAACTGCTGCAGCAAGCTGGTGCGATCTCATCACCCTATCAATTTCATTGGCAACGGTTTTTATTTGACAATTTCCCGAAAGGTATCGGTTTTCCTGCATTATCTACACCGAGTATCACTGAATCTTTACCACTTGCCACGGTTTCTGCATTTTCTATCGACGATTCAGCGACAACAGAAATTGACGATGCATTATCCGTACAGGGTTTAGGAACTGGCAAAGTTACAGTCGGTATTCATATTGCAGCACCAGCATTGGCAGCAGCGCCTAACAGTGATATTGATAAAGTTGCGAGAGCACGCTTATCTACCGTGTATATGCCCGGCAATAAAATAACCATGCTACCGGATGCAGTGGTTAAAAACTACACTTTAGCCGAAGGTAATAACTGCCCCGCAGTATCTTTGTATGTTACTTTTAATGAATCAACATTAGATATTATTTCGACTGAATCAAAAATTGAACTAGTATCCATTGTTGCTAATTTGCGGCACGACACCTTAGAGAACACCATTACTGATGAATGGTTAAACAGCACTGAATTTAGGAGTATAAATCAGTTGCAGCCGTCGTATTTATTACCTGAATCGCTATCATTTTTATATAAATTAGCTAATAATTTGAAGCTGAAACGAGAAATAGTGCGAGGCAAACCTGAGACGTTTAATCGTCCTGATTACAGCTTCAAACTGCTAGAAGAAAATCCGATTTTAGATAATAAAAAAATCAGTGGCGATGAGCAAGTTCAAATAGCCACGAGAAGACGTGGGTCACCACTTGATCTAATTGTTGCTGAAGCGATGATATTAGCAAATAGTACTTGGGGGCAGTTACTAGCTGAGCATGGCGTGCCTGGCATTTACCGCAGCCAAGCCAGCTTGGCGCCAGGTGTTAAAGTGCGGATGGGTACCAAAGCACTTCCGCACGCGGGCATTGGTGTGCCAAGTTATGCTTGGAGTACTTCACCGTTGCGTCGTTATACCGACATGGTAAACCAGTGGCAGATTATTAGTTGTATCAAGCATGGCAAAACTGCACCACTAGTTGCGCCGTTCAAGCCCAAAGACGCTGATTTGTTTTCTATTATTTCTAATTTTGATAATACTTATAGTGCTTATAACCAATACCAAAACGGCATGGAACGGTATTGGACATTGAAATATTTACAACAAAATAATATTACAGAACTTAGCGCAACTTTATTCAAAGAAAATATGGTTCGCGCTGATGAATTACCTCTTGTATTTCCCGTGATGGGTGGGAATAATTTAGAGCGTGGCACGAAAGTAACCGTCAAATTGGGTGATATTAATTTAATAACTCTGGATATATCTGGAACTATTATTGATATCCGTGTTGCGGCGCAAACTGGCGATATGGACATGAATGAGGTGGCCGATGATGAAAATGAAGAAGCTGGTGTCTTGAATATTGCTGTCGATATGGCGGATACGGAAGCAGCCGTTGAAATCGCGACGGAAGCTACTGCAGAATAAGCGACATGGCCATAAAGTCCTCTTTTCAATCATGGGTACAAAGGCTCAGCACACTGCAAATTGCGCTTGCGTTTTCTATTTTGCTGCATGTGCTACTTTTGTCTTTTCGATTTGTTGACCCTGAGAGTTTTAACCGCGTCTTCAAGGACACCCCCTTAGAAGTCATTTTGGTCAATGCAACAACCAACGAAAAGCCTGAAAAAGCGCAAGCTATTGCGCAAAAATCAATGGCTGGTGGCGGGGAAGCAGAAAGTGGTAGAGCGACAACGTTTTTACCCGCTTCGGAACTAACCTCTATCGGTGAAGCAGATGCAGACACGCGTCAAAAATTAGAAAACCTTCAGGCAGAGCAAACACAAATATTACTGCAACTCAAAAAGCAATTAGCATTAATGCCAGTTCCTGATCCGAACAACGCACCAAGCAGTCCGGAAGCCAAAGCACAAGAGGAGAAAAGACGGCAACTAAGCAAGCTTTTAGGGGAGATTGAACGGCGCATAACTCAGGAAAATGAGCGTCCGAAAAAGCGTTATATCAGCCCTTCAACACGCGAAGAAGTCTATGCCATTTACTATGACCAACTCAGGCAAAAAATTGAAGCCAAAGGTACGGTCAATTTCCCAGAAGCTGCGGGTAAAAAGCTCTACGGCTCGCTCACCATGATTTTGACTGTCAACCATGATGGCAACATCCTTGCAACCGAAGTGATTCAAGGTTCAGGTAGCTTGACTTTAGACCGACGCGCACAGGCGATTGCCAACAATGCAGGACCTTTTGGTGCTTTCAGCCTTGCCATGCGTAAAAAAGCTGACCAAATCGTGCTGGTGTCACGCTTCAAATTTACCCGTGATGAAGTATTAGAAACCAAGCTGACGAATCGTTAGTAAACACGATGAACAGTACAGTATTCAAAACGCTTTTACGGCTAGTTGCTTTGGTCACATTGTCGTTTGTAGCATTGCAACTTTTCTTTTTAATAAAAATTGCGTTGATGCTAGTCATCTCCCCGCAATCCACCAGTTTTCAGCGCTCAGAAGCTTGGCGCATTATGATTAAACGGGGCGATCTACCGTGGCGTCAATCATGGGTCAAATACGATGATATGTCAGCGAGTATCAAGCAAGCGGTGATAGCCTCAGAGGATGGCGACTTCATTAACCATGAGGGCGTCGAGTGGGATGCCATTGAATCAGCTTGGACCAAAAATTCGAAAGCCCTAGAGCGACAAGAGCGTGCAGAGCTTCGCAATAAAAAAATACAAAACTCGCGCCCAAATGCCACCAAAGTTGTTAAGCCTGTGAAAATCATTGGTGGTTCGACCATCAGTCAGCAGCTTGCTAAAAATCTTTTTTTGTCGGGTGAAAGAGATTTCGTTCGCAAAGGACAGGAGTTTGTTATCACTCAATTTTTAGAGTACACGCTAAGCAAGCGGCAAATCTTAGAGATTTACCTCAACAACGTGGAATGGGGCGAAGGCGTTTTTGGCATAGAAGCGGCAGCGCAACATTACTTTCGTAAACCAGCCAAGCAATTGGCTAGTTATGAGTCAGCACGTTTAGCAGTGATGCTGCCAAGGCCGAAGTATTTTGAAAACCTGTCAGGCTCATCCTATTTGTCCAACAGAGCATCGTCCATCGTCGCGCGCATGCCAGACGCTGAAGTACCCTGAAGTTGTCATACAACATGCGCATACTCGGAATTGACCCTGGTTTACGTACAACTGGCTTTGGCATTGTTGACAAAAACGGCGCTCAACTCTCATATGTTGCAAGTGGCACTATTTCGACAATGCATCTTGATACCGGCAATTTACCTGCAAGGTTGAAAGTAATTTTCGATGGGATACATGAAATTGTACAAAAATATAAGCCTGATGAGACGTCTGTAGAGATCGTTTTCGTTAACGTCAACCCGCAAGCTACACTGTTACTGGGTCAAGCGCGTGGTGCATGTATTACGGCTCTGGTCACATTGGATTTACCCGTTTTTGAATACACAGCCCTGCAAATGAAACAAGCTGTCGTAGGCTACGGCAAAGCGCAAAAGGAACAAGTCCAAGAGATGGTTAAACGTCTTTTAAACTTACCTACGTTGCCAGGTAAAGATGCAGCCGATGCACTTGGACTGGCTATTTCTCATGCAAATTCAAGCCATCTTTTAAGCAGCTTGGCAACTGCTGATCAGTCCCCAAGAAAAACATCAGCCATGTTCAAAGCTGGCAGAACTTATTGATCAATTTATAAGCGCTCAAATATCAATACGGCGAAAAACAAAAAGGCTACAGCCAATGTTGCTTTTAAAGCAGTCATTCCCAACTTCTTGAACTTGTCTTGTCCAGTCATAGCAAAAGCAAAAAACAGACCTGCACAAATTAAAAGTGAGAGAAGTATGATCCAACGAAACAAATACATATGCGTCCTTCTTCAATCACCATATTTCCGCATTTTCAGCATAACCCACAGGCGCAAGTGCTGCTTCTGAAAATGACACCATTTCGTATGCGCCATCTTGAGACAATAACTTTCTAAGCAATTTGTTGTTCAACGCATGCCCAGAACGAAAAGCCTTGTAAGAGGCAAGCAATGGGTGACCAATCAAATTCAAGTCACCCATAGCATCTAAAATTTTGTGTTTGACGAACTCGTCGCCATAGCGCAGTCCATCCGCATTGAGCACTTTGTAATCGTCAATCACGATAGCGTTGTCTAAGCCGCCACCTAACGCCAAGCCATTGGCACGCATCATTTCCACATCTTTTGTGAAACAAAAAGTACGTGCTCTGGCTATATCTCTCGCATAAGAATTGCGACTGAAATCGAATTCATACTCTTGTCCAGTTGCATTTACCGCCACATGTGCAAAATCTATTTGAAAACTCAATTTATAGCCGTTGTAGGGCTCTAATTTTGCCCATTTGATTGACTCGCCATCGCCTTCACTGATGACGACAGTTTGCAATATACGTATAAACTTTTTAAGTGGCTTTTGTTTTTCAATACCTGCGCTTTGAATCAAAAAAACAAATGAACTGGATGAGCCATCCAAAATTGGCACTTCTTCGCCATTGATGTCAATGAGCAAGTTATCAATTCCTAAACCAGCGCAGGCAGACATCAAATGCTCTACCGTTTGAACTTTTACGCCCAACTCAGAAATAGTTGAAGCCAATCGCGTATCCGTAACCGCAAGCGCCGATGTTTGGATACTGATTGGTTCCAGCAAGTCAATGCGCCTGAAAACGATACCTGTATCAGGTTTAGCTGGCCGCAATGTCAACTCAACGCGCTGACCGCTGTGCAGACCCACACCTACAGCATGGATCACGGATTTAATCGTTTGTTGTACTAGCATCGCAACAGTTTGATCGCTTGTCACCCTTGCGGATGACAAGCGATTTCCTTAACTTCTATCTTTAATAATATCAATCTGCCTGTTTTCTCAAAAAAGCAGGGATGTCGATATCGCCCATACCACCAGAGGACAGTGCATCAACTTTGGCAGAAGCGCTGGTGCGGTCTGGGTGACGGCCTAAGTTACGCAGGTAAGCTGGTGTTTCATAATTTGTAGCACCCGTCAATGTACCTGACATATTCTGGTTAGTAACCTCATTATCCAAAATAGGTGCGTATGCCATGTTGTCTGTGCCGTTGCGCAGCACTTGCAAAGGCGGAGCTACACGTTGTGCTTTGGCTTTGCTCAAACCCGTTGCAACTACAGTCACGCGAATTTCATCGCCCAAGTCTTCATCATAAGCAGTACCGTAAATCACATGAGCATCTTGCGAGGCATAGGCGCGAATGGTGTTCATCGCCAACTTAGATTCGCTCAATTTTAACGAGCTTTTCGCAGCCGTGATTAATACCAAAACGCCTTTGGCACCCGATAGGTCGATACCTTCAAGCAGCGGGCAAGCCACAGCTTGCTCGGCAGCAATGCGTGCGCGGTCAGGCCCGCTAGCCAGAGCAGAACCCATCATCGCTTTGCCGTTTTCAGCCATCACAGTGCGCACATCTTCAAAGTCAGGGTTCACATGACCTCGCACATTGATGATTTCGGCAATACCACCAACGGCGTTTTTCAACACGTCGTTGGCGTAGGCAAAAGCCTCCTCTTGCGTCACATCTTCGCCAAGAACGTCAATCAGTTTCTCATTCAAAACCACGATGAGTGAGTCAACATTTGCTTCAAGTTCGGCCAAACCAGTGTCGGCATTACTCATACGTTTACCGCCTTCCCAATCGAAGGGTTTGGTGACAACACCTACTGTCAGAATACCCATTTCTTTGGCGATCCTTGCAATCACTGGTGCTGCGCCTGTACCCGTGCCGCCACCCATACCTGCTGTGATGAAGAGCATGTGCGCACCTTCAATGGATGCACGAATGTCTTCTTCTGCCATTTCTGCCGCCTCACGTCCTTTTTCTGGTTTGCTACCAGCACCTAAGCCAGTCGTACCCAGTTGGATAGTCTTGGGAGCGGCACTGGTACTGAGTGCTTGTGCATCCGTGTTGGCGCTGATGAACTCCACACCTTGCACATTGCGTGAAATCATGTGCTCGACAGCGTTACCCCC
Source organism: Polaromonas sp. (assembly GCA_031390045.1). Lineage (GTDB taxonomy): Bacteria > Pseudomonadota > Gammaproteobacteria > Burkholderiales > Burkholderiaceae_C > Aalborgiella. The sequence continues at coordinate 3,632 of JANMTB010000138.1, read as the reverse complement.
GCCGCCTCCCACACCGATCACCTTGATTTTCGTACCCATATTGAATTCTTCAATTTCAATCATTTCGATAGCCATTTTGTTACTCCTTTATCATTCGCAGTTGCCAAAAAAAAATATGTGTTTTTAATCTTTTATTTGTCCATCATCTCCGCCATCGTAGATGTGGACTTCCACGAGCTAGCCATATTTTCTTAATCATATTAAAAATTTCCAATCAACCAGTCTTTGGCACGACTGAGAGTATTTTTAATAGACCCATTATTATGACCAACTTTTAAGCCTCTTTGCCGCGCTAAACTTGCTTCTTCTAATAAACCCATGACGGTAGCAGCTCTTGCCTGCGCAACCATATCGGACAAATTTCCTGAATATCTTGGAATACCACGTCGTACAGGTTTTAAAAATATATCTTCGCCTAATTCAATCATGCCGGGCATAACTGAAGCACCACCCGTTAAAACGATGCCTGAAGATAAAACCTCTTCATAACCCGTCTCACGAATAGCTTGTTGAACCAAAGTAAATATCTCTTCAATACGAGGCTCAATAACACCAGCCAGTGCTTGTTTACTTAATAAACGTGGACCACGATCGCCCAAACCTGGGACTTCTACCTGAGATTCAGGATCAGCTAGTAGTTGTTTGGCGAAACCGCTCTCAAGTTTAATTTCCTCAGCATCTTTGGTTGGCGTACGCAATGCCATGGCAATATCGCTAGTAATCAAATCACCTGCAATAGGAATAACTGCAGTATGTCGAATTGCTCCACCAGTAAACACGGCAACATCAGTCGTACCTGCACCAATATCTACCAGCACAACACCTAGTTCACGCTCATCGTTGGTCAATATAGCCAAATTTGATGCCATAGGATTCAGCATCAAGTGCTCCACTTCTAAGCCACAGCGGTGTATACATTTAATAATATTTTCAGCTGCACTTTGAGCCCCCGTCACAATATGTACTTTAGCCTCTAGCCGAATGCCACTCATACCAATAGGATCTTTCACATCTTGGCCATCAATCACAAACTCTTGCGACTCTACAAGCAATAAACGTTGGTCGTTCGAAATATTAATGGCAGTTGCAGTATCAAGAACACGCTTTACATCAGATCGACTTACTTCTTTGTCTTTAATAGCAACCATGCCACTAGAATTAATTCCTCGAATATGGTTTCCTGTGATACCTGTATAAACGCGACCAATTTTGCAGTCTGCCATCAATTCCGCTTCACGCAGCGCTTGTTGAATACTTTGAACGGTTGCATCAATATTGACAACAATACCGCGCTTCAAGCCGTTGCTTGCTGAGACGCCAAATCCAGCTATTTTCAGGAGACCTCCGGGTAGCACTTCAGCTACAACGACCATGATTTTTGACGTCCCAATGTCAAGTCCTACAACCAAATCTTTATATTCTTTTGCCATAATTTTTACTTCTTTGTTGTTAGATTTGTTGCGCTCAAATCTAATGTACTCATGCCTTGTATACGTATTGCATAACCTTCTGAATGTCTTAAATCTATATATTGAATATCCAGTAGATTTTTATTTAAATTTTTCACTATTTTCTCGGCACCATTTGCAAATTTTACGGCTCGCTCAATAATATCAGCAACATTGCCCCGACCTAGCTCTATATGAGCGCCTCCATATATGGTTGCTATCCAACTTCCACGTGCATTTAATTCTAATATTTTTACTTTATTTTGTAATGGCTCAAATGCAATTGATAGTTCCTTATACATATCCAATATAATTTTACTTTGACCATCTAAGCCTATAAATTGTGGCATTAAATCATATTCTTCCTTATCTGCATTAGCCTCAAACACAAGACCAATATCATCTACTAGCTTTGAATCTTCACGGTTTCCCCAAATGGCTCTAGGTTTAAATTCTGATAATTTCACTTCAATTTGATTTGGATATACACGCTTAACTACTGCTTGATTGATCCAAGTAATTGATTCAAATGAATGCTTCGTTTTAAGCAAATCAATATTATAATAATTTCCATATATATTTGAACTTATTTGATTACGTATAGACGAGATATCGTTGTGCGCCAGATTACCTTTAATAACAATGCCACTAAGGTTATTGATCTTATTTTTAACAAGATATTGAACTACGCAACCTAACAGTATTAATGCAAATAAACAATATAATGCATTCGAAAAACTGTTGATATACTTAATATCAACGGGTATCTCAAGAGCATTGATCATTTTTGTCATAGTTATTTACTGTGATATTGCTGTGTTGTATGTTTTTTGATAATCCAAAGCTGCTGTAGCCAAGATTTGCATACACAACATTTCAAAACTCAACCCATACTGTTTAGCCGACATCGGAGACAAGGAATGGCTCGTCATTCCAGGCGCAGTATTAATTTCTAAAAAATAAGGTTTGCGTGTTGCACTATCAATCATGACGTCTAATCGCGCCCAACCTCTGCAACCCAACGCATTAAAAGCCAAGACTGCTAAGGCTTGAATAGCTAATTCCTCACCGCAAGGCAATTCACATGGGATGTGATATTTCGTGTCGTTTGTAAAATACTTATTCTGGTAGTCGTATTTGCCACTAGGTGCTACTATTTTTATGATCGGCAAGGCAGTAAGTGACCTTGCGTTGTCTTTAAGTTCTATTTTTGTCGCCGTATCTAACACGGTGCAAGTAACTTCATCACCACTGATAAATTGTTCACAGATAATTTTTGAATCTTGCATCGCTGCTACTTTATAAGCTGCCGCACATTGCTCAAGACTGTTGACTTTTGTGATGCCAATTGACGAGCCCTCAAGCGCAGGCTTGACAATCATCGGTGCATTGAGCTCACAGAAAGCAGTTTTTGTATCTGCCTCACTAGACACCTCAATCCAAAGTGGTGTTGGCAATCCTTTGGCTTGCCAGATGTTTTTTGTCATGATTTTATTCATGGCAATGCTGGATGCCATAACACCTGAACCTGTGTAAGGTATACCCAGAATCTCCAACGTGCCTTGAATGGTTCCATCCTCTCCGTATCTGCCGTGAAGAGCGATAAAACAACGAACAAATTTTTCAGTCTTCAACAATAACAGCTCTTTGTCAGCGGGGTCAAACGCATGTGCATCTACGCCTTGAGCAAGCAATGCTCTCAACACCGCATTGCCCGACATCAGTGATATTTCCCTCTCTGCTGAACGTCCACCCATCAATACGGCGACTTTTCCGAACTGTTTGGATATGTTTAATTGTTCACTCATTTTTTTACGGTCTACGAGTTTTTAAAAGGTCTATTTTTTTACTAAATTGACAATATTTTTAGGTATGCCACTAATTGAGCCTGCACCCATGCATAAAACCACATCACCATCTTTGGCAATATCTAGTATTGCTAGAGCCATGTTTTGAATTTCTTCTACAAAAATTGGCTCAATCTTGCAATTCAGTCTGATCGCTCTGCAAAGCGCGCGGGTATCAGCACCCACTATTTTGGCTTCTCCGGCTGCATAAACTTCAGACAATAAAATGACATCGACAGAAGCCATGACCTTAATAAAGTCTTCGAAACAATCACGTGTTCTGCTGTAACGATGCGGTTGAAACGCTAACACCAATCGCTGATTAGGGTAAGCACCT
>JANMTB010000096.1:0-3555 GCA_031390045.1 Polaromonas sp. | reverse complement strand
CCACCTTCTGCTGCCACTTCGATGACAGAGAGGCCATGAATCATCAGCTCTTTGTCAACCTCAGACGCTTTGCGTGGCAAGGTAGACGTGCCGCCATCGGCATGGATGAAGAATGACGATAGTTTTTCATCGGTTGTCGCTTCGTGGTTCATGGCAATCAGACCGCGCGCGCTGTACGTGTTAGACGGCTTGCCATTCGCATCCAAGCTAAACCACTCCATGCCATCGTGGTGGTCACCCGCACGCTTGTCAAAATCGGTGTCCGTACCGTCGTTTTTAAACGCCGCTGCACCCGCCAAAATAGGGTCACCCAGCGCGTAAAACACCTCCGCTTTGTAACCCGCTGGCACGCTGACCATGTCTGCCATGCTCTTGGCCACAGGCGTAAAACCAAGCGTGCTGAATGGCTTGCCAGCTGCCATGGATGTTGGGCCTGTTGATGCACAGCCCGTCAATGCCGCACTACCCAGCAACACAGAACCAGCAGCGCCCACGCCACCACGCAGCATATTGCGACGGCTCAAGCGCAGGTTCAAGAAAGATTCAAAGTCTGCATTGGCAGATGTATTGGAGTCTTCGTTGTTGAATATATCGGAAGGGCGCATAATGGCTTTGTTCATGAAGTTGGCTTTTTCAAGAGGGTTAAAAACCAGAATAATGCTGCAATTTTGTGTCAATTCAATGACAATCCTTCCATGAACCCTAGCCCACGTCACGCCTTTGAATCCCTCACGCCAGATGTGGTGCTAGACGCCCTCGCCAGCGTGGGTTTGTACGGCGACGGCCGCTTGACCGCGCTCAGCTCCTACGAAAACCGCGTCTACCAAGTGCATTTAGAGCATGGCTTGGCACGCGATGCGGCAGCCCCCAGCTCAGTCGTCGTCAAGTTCTACCGGCCGGAGCGCTGGACAGACGCGCAAATCCAAGAAGAGCACGATTTCAGTTTCGAGCTGATGCGGTCGGAAATCCCCGTGGTCGGCCCCTTGGTGTTAAATGGAAAGAACCTGCACCATTACGCTGGTTTTGCTTTCAGCGTGAGCCCCCAGCGCGGCGGCAGACACCCTGAGTTGGACGATTTTGAGGTGCTGGAATGGGTGGGTCGCTTTTTAGCCCGCATCCATACGGTGGGCGCTGCCAAGCCCTTTGTGTATAGACCCGCTTTGAACGTGCAAAGCTTTGGGTATGAATCCATGGACTGGCTGCTCAGCCACGATATGGTGCCTTTGGATGTGCATGCAGCATGGCAAAAAACCTGTAAAAACGCTATTGATTTAATAGCTACTCAGGCAATAAATACGCCGGCTATTGGCGAAAATATGTCTAAAAATGGCGCTAAAAATGATAGCAACGGTCAAAATACCTCAAACATAGCCATCATCCGCCTGCACGGCGACTGCCACCCCGGCAACATCTTGTGGACGCCGACCGACGCCACCCATGGCGGCCCGCATTTTGTCGATCTAGACGACGCCCGCAGCGGCCCCGCCGTGCAAGATTTGTGGATGCTCTTGAGCGGCGACCGCCGCCAGCGCACCACCCAATTAAGCGCGTTAATCGACGGCTACGAACAATTCCGCCCCTTCGACCGCCGCGAACTCGCGCTTATCGAGCCGCTGCGCACCCTGCGCCTCATCCACTACAGCGCCTGGCTCGCCCGTCGCTGGCAAGACCCCACCTTCCCCATCAACTTCCCGTGGTTTGGTACGAGCGACTACTGGAAATCGCAAATCCACACACTGGAAGAGCAGATTGAGGCGATGCAGGAAGAGCCGTTGGTGGCGTGAATACCGCAATGGGAACAAAAATCTAATCAGCGAATAACTTGTGAAATTGGAGAGATTGGCTTAGACTGATATCACAAGGCGGTGAACAATATGATAGAAGTCAAACGATCTGAAACGACATGTTCTGCTTGTCGAATGCGTGATTTATGCATGCCGATAGGTTTGTCTTCAGAGCAAATGAAGCTGGTAGATCAGATGGTCAGTACACGACTGAAAATCCAGCGCGGTGAATTGCTGTACCAATCATGGCAAAAATTTAAGTCACTCTATGCCATAAGAACTGGGTTCTTTAAAACCACTTTGAGTCGATCTGATGGCGTTGAGCAAGTATCAAATTTTTATGTTTCTGGCGAACTTTTGGGGCTAGATGGTATCGCTACAAACCAGTACACATGCAATGCCTACGCCTTAGAGGATTCTGAAGTTTGCGTGCTGCATGTCCAGCAATTTAATGATTTAGCCATAGACGTGCATATTTTTCAGCAGCACATCCAGCGCATCATGAGTCACGAAATCGTGAACGACAAAGAGCATCTTCTTTTACTTGGCAGCATGAAGTCAGATGCGAGGGTCGCCACTTTTTTGATTAATTCACTGAGCCGAATGACTACCCGTGGACAGGCGAGTGACGAATTGATATTGCGAATGACGCGTGAGGAAATTGGTAGCTATTTGGGGCTAACACTGGAAACAGTCAGTCGCACCTTCTCAGCGTTGGCAAAAAAAGGCATCATCTCTGTGGACCATCGCAGTATTAAAATTTTACAGCCACGCTTGCTTCACAACATCGCTGAACACCAAGAACAGCCAAACTGCCGGCAAGCTTTACTAAAAGCACATGTTTGTTAAGTAGGTTCGTTTTGGCAGAAGCATCTTTACTTGTAATTTGTTTGATTTAGATCAAAACTTTAATTTTTAGCTCACCTATGCTGGAGTCTCCTACCCAAGGAGACTTATCATGTATGAACGTATTTTGATTGCTACAGACGGTCACGCCTTGTCAAAAAAAGCCGTAAAAGAAGGTATCGCCTTGGCGCGTAGTTTGGATGCAGAAGTTGTTGCATTTACGGCTGTTCCACGCTATCCGCATTTATATTTTGAAGGTGCTGTTGTTTTGGCGCCTGCCGAAATAGCACGCATAGAAAAAGAATGGACTCAGCTGGGTCAAGCAGTGGTTGACGCAGTTCAGCAAGATGCGCATGAACGCGATGTCAAAGCCACTGCTGTGGTGGGCCGCGGGGAACCGTCAGAAAGCATCATCAGCGCGGCAAAAAAATACAAATGTGGCCTGATTGTGATGGCTTCGCATGGACGCAAAGGTGTTAGGCGCATTTTGCTAGGCAGCGAAACGCTTGATGTGCTGACGCATTCACATGTCCCAGTTTTAGTGTTGAGGTAATGTACTGAGCGTTTTAGAAAATGCTAGCAGATTACCGAACTGGATTGCTAATCGCTCCAATCCCGTCAATCTCCACCCGCACCACATCGCCAGCGACCAAGTACTTCGGCGGTTTGAAACCAATGCCTACACCGACTGGCGTTCCGGTGGCAATGATGTCGCCGGGGTACAAAGTAATACCTGCGGACAGTGTTTCGATTAATGTTGGGATGTCGAAAATCAAATCGGTGGTATTCGCGTTTTGGCGAATTTCGTTATTCACAAAGCAGCGGACGTTGGTGTTCGTGCCGTCCATTTCGTCAGCGCTGACCAACCACGGGCCCATGGGGCAGAAGGTGTCGAATGACTTGCCCAGCAGCCACTGCGAGTGGC
>JANMTB010000063.1:0-5893 GCA_031390045.1 Polaromonas sp. | reverse complement strand
AGAGGTATAAAATACGCCGGCTAGAAGCCCATAAAGCTCTGATCTGGCGGTTTCTTCGTCAAGCCCACCGGATGCTTGAAATGCGATCTGATTGTTCGTTGTAGTCATGCTCAGATGTCCGTGATTTTTGATTCATTGGTGGTCGAATACATGTCGATCACCCGACAATCGCTGCACATTTTGAGACGTTCAGCCGCCGCGCCTTGAAACATGCTGTGTCCTGATAACTTGCCAACCATCGCTTCAATCGCTTTGAGTGTGCCAAATGGTTTGCTGCAGCGAATGCAAGAGTAAGGCTTCATTTCGTTGATCACCACAGGCTCTTTGCGAGTAGGCGCTAAATTCAGCTGCGGAATCAGGGAGATGGCGTTTTCTGGGCAGGTTTTGGCACACAGGCCGCATTGCACGCAATTCTTTTCAATAAATTTAAGCTGCGGTGTTTCCACATTGTCTTGTAAGGCGCTGGCTGGGCAGGCGTTGACGCAGCTTAAGCACATAGTGCAGGCATCTTTGTTGATGGTGATAGCGCCGAGAGGCGAGCCTTTTGCAGCCAAAGCAATCACCGCCGGCTTGGTGAACGCGGCAGGTGCAAATTCAACCACATGATCCAGCGCCAATTCCAAAGTCGCGCGTTTGTCCGCTTGGATTGCAAAACCCGCATTGCGGCTCACCACTTGGGCGGCTGGCGCTTGCAAGGCTTTGTCAACAGTTGCAAGATCGCGTGCATCCTTGGCTTCAATGAGTTTGAAATGCTCTCCGGCGTATCCCAATCCCGTCAAAATCGACTGCGCTACAGCCATTTGCTCGGTTAAAGCTACGCGATATTGCGGCGCTTCCTCGTCAGTCAAAAGCACCCACACTTGCGATGCCCCGTAAGCAATCGCTGTCAACCACACATCCAAACCGACGGACGATGTGTGCCACAAACTTACAGGCAAAACACGCGCAGGCACGCCCTGCGTCGCTTTGTTGATTTGTGCTGAGCGGCCTAAAGCATTCAGCAGTTTTGAACCCGCTTCTTGGCTGTGTAGCAAAACAGCTGCATTTTTACCCCCGCTGCGCGCATAAGTGCTCAGCATGGTTTTGAGCTTCACACCTTGCTCACTCGCACGAGGATAGGCAAATGTCAACGCACCACTCGGGCAAACCGTGGTGCAAGAGCCGCAGCCCACGCACAAATTCGGGTTGACTTTGATTTGCTGGCGGTCTTTTTCGCTGCTGATGGCTTTGGCTGAGCACACGTCGATGCACGCGGTGCAACCTGTTTTTTCATTGCGGCTGTGGGCGCAGAGTTTTTGTTTGTAGTTGAAAAACTTGGGTTTATCGAACTCACCCACCAAGCCGCGCAAAGCCAGTAAAGTCGCCGGATCGACACCATCCCAACGGAAATAGCCTTGCGGCAGTGCATGTTGGGTGAAACCAGTCTCTGCAGTCATCGCGGTGACTGCGCGCAAGTCCAAAACCAAATCAAATTTGTCAGATGAACTTTCCGCTTCACGGTTGAAATCAATTGCCCCCGCCACTTGGCATGCTTTGACGCAGCTACGGTGTGATTTACACAGAAACATATCGACTTGATAATCCAAGCCAATCGCGTCTTCAGGGCAGGCGGTGACGCAGGCGTTGCAGCGGGTGCAAACGTCTAAGTCGATGGGGTTGTTTCGCAACCACTTGAGCTCAAATGCACCCAGCCAGCCGTTGAGCGATTCAATTTTCCCGCCTAAAACGGGGTATTGACGCTCCTGCATCGGCACCAGATTCATAGCCAGCAAGTTGCTCGCGGTTTTTGATCCTTGGGTGAAAATGCTGATATCCAGCTCATCGCCCAGCAAGCCAGCTGCACGCTCAGCTGCCGCCAGCTCGCCAATGATCAGCACCCGACCAGCGCTTTTGTAAGTCACGGTTGAAACTGGCTCAGGCTCAGCCAAATGCGCTACAGCTAACAAGGCGGCAATTTTCGGACTTGCGAGTTTTGCATCTTTGCTCCAGCCGCCCATCTCGCGAATATTAACGAAGCGGATGGGTGAGCTTGCACCCACCGTTTGCTCTGCTAGCTCAGTGAATAAGCGCTTTTCTTGGGTGCAGGCGACGACAACGTCCTCACCAGATTGAATCGCTTGCTGGAAGCTGCCTGCCTCGCGGCGGCAGAGGGTGGTGTGAAGGGTTAAATTTTCATTCAGCGCCGCGCCCAAGCTTGTGGGGTCCAGCGGCATGGTTTTGCTGCAATCGCAAATCAGAGTGGTCATCGTTAGGTCCGGAAATATGTGTCGAGTCAGATGCGGTGTGCGTGGGTAAATTTTCTGTAGTCGACTGTGCCACAGATTGCATGCTTACGGTATTGGCATCATCCCCTATGAGAGAGCTATTTTTAAGCTTATTTTCTTCTAAAGCAGCTTTTTCAGCTTCAGCCTTGGCTTCTGCTTCTGCTTCCTCTTCCTCTTTGAATAAATTCAAAAACTTAGCGCTAACCATTTGCCTCAGCATAGATTCAGGAATAGGGTCTGGCTTGGAATAATCATCGATGTAGATGTCTAACCTGTCCATAACGTTGTAATGCGGGTCGGTAAACAGCTTTTTCATAGCTGAATTACGGACTTCAGGCGATACATTTTTGGCGACAAAGGGAGAAAAATCGGATTCTGCCGTCAATTCATGTACATCAGCCATCGTCGGTAACGGGATTTCAGGCTTTTCTTCATCCGTTGCAATCTCAGAAGCTTTATTAGCTATATGAGCTTTCTCAGCATCGTTTGATAAAACAACAGGTTTACTAGCAATTTCAGGCTCAGCCAATGGCTTACCAGCGCGAATATCTTGCTTACGCTGCGACCAACGGCCCAAAAATCCCTCTTTTGAGCCCTCATTTTTACTATCAGCCATGATTGTTACCTCGGTTGAAACCGCCACCCAAATTCTTTTCCGTTGAGATTGAGACAGGATTGCCAAATCTGTCCTCTAAACGTTTGAAGCTCTCAGGTCGTTTACGCTTTTTGAGGTCACTCACGTGGTGTTCATCTACAAACGCTTTCAACCACGTGACAACTTCAGGTGGCAGTGGCACTTGTTCCACAGTTTCTTGCGCATCTAGCCAGCGCCCAGCATCGTGGTAGCTCAGGCTTACCATTTCGGGCTTGGCAATTGGTTCGTCAGTAATGCCTGCTTGCTCTTCCATGCGCCACAGCACAAACCAGCAAGGCGCATCAGTTGTTACATTTAAATAGTAACCTTCTGCGTCGTCAGTAAATAATTCCACTCTGTAGCCGGTGTGCATCCAGCGTTCAGTGCTATTATTTTTATCTGTATTGGTGAGTTTAGATGCAGTTTTTTCAACCAAAGTGCTAGAAGCTTCGCCAGTCAGAACCACATTTTCCAACACCCAGCGGTGCGACTGCCAACGGCTCATCGCACCGACGATAGGCTCGCGGCGCATGATGACGGAAACATCTAGAGCAGGGCGCATGATGAACTTTGCAGGTGTTAAACGGCCGTATTTTGATTATGTATCTTTAGAGATTTTGATGCTTGGAAACTTGCTGCTGAAGTCTTTGTTCTTCGCAGCAATCGACACCGCCACTTGGCGCGCTACCGCTTTGTAGATGCCAGCAATCTCGCCATCGGGGTCGCTCACAACCGTTGGTTTGCCATTGTCGGCTTGCAGGCGAATTTGCATGTTCAGCGGCAGAGCGCCTAGGTAAGCCATCTTGTAGTCTGCCGCCATCTTTTTGCCACCGTCAGCGCCAAAAATATGCTCAACGTGGCCACAATTCGTACACACGTGCACCGCCATGTTCTCCACAATGCCCAAAATAGGCACGCCGACTTTCTCAAACATTTTGATGCCTTTTTTGGCATCCAGAAGTGCAATGTCCTGCGGCGTCGTCACCACCACCGCGCCCGTCATCGGGACGCGCTGTGACAGGGTGAGTTGAATATCTCCCGTACCAGGCGGCATGTCCACAATCAAATAATCCAAATCTTTCCAGTTGGTTTGGCGCAGCAGCTGTTCCAGCGCCTGCGTCGCCATCGGGCCGCGCCAAATCATGGCTTCGTCTTGCGCGACTAAGAAGCCGATCGACATGACCTGCACACCATAGTTATCCATCGGCTCCATGTTCGTGCCGTCCAAGCTCTCAGGCTTACCAGTAATACCCATCATCATTGGCAAGCTGGGGCCGTAAATGTCGGCATCCAGCAAACCAACCGATGCACCTTCAGCTGCCAATGCCAAAGCCAAATTCACAGCGGTTGTACTTTTGCCCACGCCGCCCTTGCCAGAAGCCACGGCGACGATGTTTTTGACGTTCGGCAGCAACGCCACACCACGCTGCACTGCATGCGCCGTGATTTTGCTGGTAATGTTGACTGACACGTTTTGCACGCCAGCCACGCTTTTGGCAACTGCGATCAGCGCCTTGCGGAAACCCGCAATTTGGCTTTTGGCAGGGTAGCCCAGCTCCACGTCAAAAGCGACATCACCGTCTGTTACGGTCAGGTTTTTGAGCGCTTTGCTGGTAACAAAGTCGCGCCCAGTATTTGGGTCGATCACAGTTTGCAGGGCTTGCAGGACTTGTTCTTGGGTGGCCATAGAAAATTCAGTTAAAAATAGAAGTGGACTAGAGTTGGATTATTGATGCAAAAATTGCAGCAAATGAGAAAAACAGGTTAGAAGTGTAACGACAACTCATAAAATAGCCTTTTACCCCATAAAAGAATCCTTTTTATTCCATGACCGCCCAACGCCAACTTTTCGTCACCACCGCGCTACCGTACGCCAATGGCAATTTCCACATTGGTCACATCATGGAGTACATTCAGGCTGATATTTGGGTGCGGTATCAAAGGATGCAGGGCAATGCGGTCAATTTTGTCGGTGCAGACGACACCCACGGCGCACCTATCATGATTGCCGCTGAAAAAGCAGGCAAAACGCCGCAGGAGTTTGTGGCAGATATTGCTGCGGGTCGAAAACAGTATTTAGACGGCTTTTACATCAGTTTTGACAACTGGCACAGCACCGATGCGCCTGAAAACCACGAACTGGCTCGCCAAATCTACCGCGATTTACGTGACCGCGTGGATGGCTCACTGATAGAAACCAAGACCATCGAACAGTTTTTCGACCCTGAGAAAAATATGTTCCTGCCCGACCGCTACATCAAAGGTGAGTGCCCGAAGTGCCACACCAAAGACCAATATGGCGACAACTGCGAAAATTGCGGCGCCGTGTATGCTCCCACGGATTTGATCAATCCGTTTTCGACCTTGTCAGGTGCAAAACCAGAACTCAAAAACTCCGAACACTTTTTCTTCAAACTCTCAGACCCTCGCTGTGTGGCGTTTTTGGAACAATGGACGCAGGATGGCAAACTTCAGCCCGAAGTCGCCAATAAGGTCAAAGAATGGTTTTCCGTTCGTACCAACCCCGATGGCAGCACGTCTGAGGGTTTGGGCGATTGGGACATTTCCCGCGACGCACCCTACTTTGGCATCGAAATCCCCGATGCACCGGGCAAATATTTCTACGTCTGGCTTGACGCGCCAGTTGGGTACTTGGCGTCCTTGAAGAACCTGTTGGACAAGCGCGGCCAGAGTTACGACGATTACATGGCCAACCCCGCCTTAGAGCAATACCACTTCATCGGCAAAGACATCGTCACCTTCCACACCCTGTTCTGGCCCGCCATGCTGCACTTTAGCGGCCGCAAAGCGCCGACCAATGTGTTCGTCCACGGCTTTTTGACCGTCAACAATGGTGAAAAAATGAGCAAAAGCCGTGGGACGGGGCTGGACCCACTCAAATACTTGAGTTTGGGGATGAATCCTGAGTGGCTACGCTATTACTTGGCCGCCAAGCTGTCAGCGCGCAATGAAGACATCGATTTCAACGCTGACG
>JANMTB010000205.1:0-19041 GCA_031390045.1 Polaromonas sp. | reverse complement strand
CGGGAAAACGACCACTGCCGCAGTATGTGGTTGATCGATCGCCGCAACGATGTAGCCCTGCGAGACCAACGCCTACACCTGGAATGTGTTCATCTGGCGAAAGCCGATAGCGCCCTCCAAAAAAATGAGCACCGGGTAGTTGGGCTTTTCATCGGCCACAGGTGCGCCAGGCACGGCGCGGGTGGTGACATATTTGAACTGCCTGAATACGGCTGTCGGCAAATTTTTCAGGCGAGAGAGAGCTTTTGCAAGTGCGCTGGCGTTTTGCACGTAAGGTGCACGAGGCGAGGGTGACGCAGATGGCAGTGGCTCGGCTGCCATGGCAGGATACCAGATTTGCACCATCAGCTCGCGCCGGGCACTCGCATCCGTGCTGAAGATATCTGTTCGGTCGGTATCGGCCCAATGATAGGTCAATGTGCCTATCGCGTAAGGTCCATCAGGACTTGGAAAGTGAAACACCGGCAGCATAATTGGCAGCGCGACGAAGATCGCCAGCGTCAGTCCGCCCAAGCTGACCGCTAAGATGAGACCCAGCCTAAGGAGCCGATTGTGCCAGCTCATCGACCAGAATGGAATGGACGTCGTGTTCATTCGGATACCTTTGGAGCGGCAGGCGCTTGCATCGGTAAAATAAATTGCTTCATCATGCCAAGCCTTTGTTTGGTCGATTACGGTTACGGCGAAGCAGCAAGCATGTCCATGACCAGGCAAACGACAGTGCTAAGAAAGTCAACTGTCGTTTTAATGAGTACGTAAAAGTGCTGGCATACCCATGGTGACAACAATGGGGGAAGAGCGCCCCTTCAGGCGCTTTTCGGCAAAGCGTGTATCGCTCGCACCAGTAAAGCTCGGACGGTAAATTTGCTCCAAGAAAGCTTTGAGCAAAGCGAAATCGAGTTTTGCAACATTGTAGTGCCGCACTGTGTGACCTGTGCTTTCAGCACCAGTGATGTAGTTGGAAGCTAGTGCGTGACACAAGTAGGGCTCGCTCGCATCGGGGCGACCCTGGATCAAGAGGATTCTTTTAGACATCATTTACCTTTGTATTGCGTTTGTGGGCTACCGAACCCACAAACATATTAACCACCAGCTTACGCAGTTCGCTATACGCCAGCACCAAGCTGGCCATGCCTAGACAAGTCAACCATTGATCAAGCGTGAGCGGTACAGTGCCAAACGCGAGATTGAGAAACGGTACGTTGATGACAGCTACTTGAAGCATTGCAGAAAGTGCCACCGCGCCCCACAGCCACGGGTTGACGAATAGATTTTTGAAGGCGCTGGCGGTTTCTGAGCGGGCATTGAAACATTGAAATAAGTGAGCCATCACGAGCACAGTGAAGCCGGCAGTGCGGGCGTTGGCAACGTCGCCGGTTCCACCCAGCTGCGCGATCAACCCACCAGGCAGGTACATGTCCATCGTCAGCAGCGCCACGATGGCGATCACCAATCCAATCTCAAATACGCCCGCCCACATGTGCAGGCCAATCACGCGATCGTTCAAGTGGCGCGGCTTGCGTGCCATCACGTCGTCAGTCGGTGGATCCATGCCCATCGCCAATGCGGGCCACGAATCAGTGATCAGGTTGAGCCACAGGATCTGTGTGGCCAGCAGCGGCAGCACCAAGGCAGTGGTCACCCCGGCTGTTGGACTGTTGAGGCCGATCAACCCCGCGCCGACAACGCCCAAAAAGACGGTCAACACCTCGCCCATGTTGGAGGACAGCAGGTAGCGCAGAAACTTGCGGATGTTGTCAAACAGGCTGCGCCCCTCGCGCACGGCATCGACGATGGTGGCAAAGTTGTCATCCGCCAGAATCATTTTGGCTGCTTCCTTGGTAACCTCAGTGCCGGTGATTCCCATCGCAACACCAATGTTCGCGGCCTTCAACGCGGGCGCATCGTTGACACCGTCGCCTGTCATGGCCACGACTTGCCCGTCCGCTTGAAGTGCCGCAACGATGCGCAGTTTGTGCGCGGGTGACACGCGTGCATAGACCGAAGTTTTTTTCACGGTCTCGGCGAACGCAGCGTCGTCCAAGGCGTCCAGCTCCAACCCACTCAATACCGTTTGACTGGCTTCGCTGATGCCCAAATCTAGCGCGATGCGAGCCGCTGTGCGCGGGTGGTCGCCGGTGATCATGATGATGCGAATGCCGGCACGGCGCGCTTCGAGGATGGCAACGGCGGCCTCTTCGCGGGGCGGGTCCATCATGCCGACGGTGCCAACCCAAATCAGGTCGTGCTCTAAGTCAGGCTCCACATCACCTGCCGACGCCACGCCAACCTTGGGGGCTTCACCTTGCGCTAATGGGCGAAACGCGACAGCCAGCGTGCGCAGTGCCGCATCAGACAGCTCATCCACTTGGGCGAGTATCTGGCTTCGGCGTACGTCATCCAGTGCAACCGTCTGTGTGCCCACTTGAATATGGCTACACCGCTGCAGCAGCACATCGGGCGCGCCCTTGGTGATCAGGATTGCCGCGTCGCCTTGGTCATGATCGGCCTGCAAGGTGGACATCATCTTGCGTACCGAGGTGAATGCGATCTCACCGATGCGGGCATACCGTTTGACGCGCAGTTCCGTCACGCCCAACTTGCGCTCGGCCACCAGAAAAGCCGCCTCCGTCGGGTCACCCTGAATTTGCCACTCACCGTTGCTTGGGTCGTTTGGCGCGGCAGCCTTGACTTGGCGCAACGTGGCGTTGCCCGCCAGGCTGCCGTACATCAGCAGCGCAGTCTGCTCGGCCAGCAACGCACCTTCTGTCATCTTGGCCCCGTCTACTTCGACCTGACCGTCGGGTGCATAACCAACACCGGTAACGCGAGTGCTGCCCGATGCGGTGACGATCTGCTCAATCGTCATTTCGGCTCTTGTCAGCGTGCCAGTCTTGTCGGTGGCGATCACCGTGGTGGCGCCCAGCGCCTCTACCGACGACAGCTTCTTGACAATCGCTTTTCGCTTTGCCATGCGCCGCACGCCCAGCGCCAACACCACGGACAAAATGGCAGGCAGCCCTTCGGGCACCGCCGCAACGGCCAGCGCCACGCCAAACAGAAGTACCGTCACGACATCACCTGTACTTTTAATGTCTGATATCAGCAGAATCGTGCCCACCACGAGCACGGAAATGATGACCACCGCGATACCCAAAAAACGCCCAATTCGTCTGATTTCTTTCTCGAGTGGTGTGGGTTCCTCGGCGGTTGCTGTCAACAGGCTGGCAATAGCGCCTATTTCAGTAGCCATACCGGTGGCGATAACCACCGCGCGGCCAGTTCCTTGTACAACTGCAGTGCCCTTGAAAACCATATTCAACTGGTCACCCAGCGCTGCTGCGCTTGGCAGTGCAGCTATATCTTTGAGCACCGCTTCGCTTTCGCCAGTCAGCGACGCTTCCTGAACGCGAAGCGAGGCAACCTGAATAAGACGCGCGTCCGCGCCCACATTGTCGCCCTCGGTCAGCATCAGCAGGTCGCCCGTTACGAGTTGTGCGCTGGGTACCCGCATCAGATGCCCGTCACGCATCACACCCGAGGTGGCTTCTGTCATCCGCGCCAACGCCGCCACGGCATCTCTCGCCTTGGCCTCTTCCAGGTAACCCAAAGCGCCGTTCAGAATGACGACGATGGCAATCACAATCGCATCAACTGGCCAGCCTTCCCACCCTTCCACGCCCCATGCGACCAGCGCCACAGCAATCGCCGCCAACAGCAGGTAAATAAGCGGGTCTTGAAACTGCGCCAGCACGCGCCGCCAGGCTGGCGTGGGCGGTGCCGACTGAAGCTCATTAGGCCCGTTCTTGGCGAGGCGCTCCGCAGCTTCTTGGGCTGATAGCCCTTTCTCAAGGTCCGCCCCCAAAGCCTTTGCTATGTCAGCGGGTCCTTTGCTGCTAGCAGAATCGCGAGTGCTGGAGGTGGCCATCTCTTAACGCGGGTTCGCAAACTCAAACTGGCAGTTATGCCATGCTTCCTTTATGACGAACTGTCGTTCACAGCACGTATCACAACGGCCAAAAGTAGGGCGACCGCACCGACAGACCAATTCAATCAAGTCGTGATGCGAACACCTTTGGTAGTTTGAGTGATTAAAAATTGGAATCATTTGTCGGGAAACTCCAGCACCACACGCGCTGCTACGTCACCACGCTCTAGTCGATCCAGCACATCATTAATTGCAGACAGCGGTTGCAACTCTATGTCAGCCTTGACCTTACCCTCAGCCGCGAACGCCAGCGCTTCGGCCATGTCTTGTCGTGTGCCTACCAGTGACCCGCGCACGGTGATGCAGTTGAGCACCACATCAAACAGGGGGAACGGAAACTCACCAGGTGGCAGGCCAGTCAAAACGCACGTACCGCGCTTTCGGGTCATGGCGACGCCTTGTTTGAACGCGGCTAGTGACGGCGCTGTGATAAGTACCCCGTGAGCACCTCCTCCTGTCGCCTTTTTGACGGCATCAACTGGATCGTCAGATTTAGCATTGACAACTGCATCGGCACCCACTAACTTCGCATGCTTCAACTTGCCATCGTCGATGTCTACCGCGCAGACATGCAGACCCATCGCTTTAGCGTATTGAATAGCCAAATGGCCCAAACCTCCTGCACCTGAGACCACCATCCAGTCGCCGGGCTTGGTATTACACTCTTTTATTCCTTTGTAAGTGGTGACTCCAGCACAAATGATCGGGGCTGCATCAACCGCAGCAAGCCCATCGGGAATGCGCGCGACATAGTCGGGGTTGGCTAAAATATACTCAGCAAATCCGCCATTGACGGTGTAACCGCCAAACTGTGCACTGCCGCAAACAGTTTCCCATGCCGACAGGCAATACTCGCAATGACCGCAGGCGGAATAGAGCCATGGTACGCCGACTCGGTCACCTTCCTTGACCGATTTCACACCAAAACCGACTGCCGCCACTCTGCCAATGCCTTCATGGCCTGGAATGAAGGGTGGCGTAGGTTTGACCGGCCAGTCGCCTCGCGCGGCATGCAGATCGGTGTGACAGACGCCACATGCTTCTGTTTTCACGAGAATCTGGCCAGGAGCAGGCGATGGTATATCCCACTCCCGAAGTAAAAGGGGTTTGCCGAAAGTCTCGACTACGGCAGCTTGCATTTTTGAAGCCATAACGATTCCCTTTCAAAACACAAATATATATATCTTCTAAGTCACACATACTGATGAAGGCTTTCGTAATAGTCTGTGCGTTAGCGCACGCAATTACTGTGCAGCTCAGTTTTTGCCATTGTGCGTGGCTTCATTGAGTTTGTCTGATTTAATCTTACCATCTACCAGTTCAATAATCCTGTCACAGCGTTTAGCAAGACGCGGGTCATGGGTGACAATTAAAAATGTAGTGCCACTGGTTTGGCTCACGTTTCGCATCAAATCAAAAATCGTGTCTGCAGACACAGTGTCCAGATTGCCTGTGGGCTCATCGGCCAGCACCAGCGCCGGCTGCATGATCAGCGCCCGTGCTATCGCCACACGCTGCTGCTGGCCGCCTGATAAATCATTGGCAAGGTGATGTCCCCACGGTTTTAAACCTACCTTGTCAATCAAGTCTTCCGCACGTTTGCGCATCTCTAAGTCTGGCTTACCGCGCATGGCAAGCAGCGGAAGCATGACATTTTCGACAGCCGTAAATGCTGGCAGCAAGTTGTGGAACTGAAATACAAAACCAATCGCATCGCCACGCAGCCGGGTGAGTGCTTTGTCGGGTAGGTTTTCAGCTTCTTGCCCAGTCAAAAACAACTTGCCTGAACTCGGTTTGTCAAGTAAGCCAATGATGTTGAGTAGGGTGCTTTTGCCCGAACCGGAAGGTCCGATCAGTGCAGCGAACTCACTGCGTGCCAAGGTCAGATCAATTCCGTGCAGTACTTCGGTAACATGTGCGGTCCCTTCTCCGTACGACTTACGAATACCCTCAAGTCGCAATGTAGGAGTGCCATCGGGCTGGGCTTGAACCCCATCTTGTAATTTATCCACGAATAGCCACCGCTGGGTCTAGCCGTGCGGCTCGCTGGGCTGGGAACAGAGCTGACAGTGTCCCGACCAGTGTTGCGCCTGCAGCCACATATATGTAGAGGCTAGGCCCAGCTTCCAGCACGAAGAACGGGACACCCTCATCGTTGACGGCAAAGCCGCGCCAAGCAATTAAAAAAAGCCATCCCATCACCGAGCCAAACAGTGAGCCTAACAAGCCCAGAATCGCGCCTTGCAGTAAAAACACCCCCAATATCTGCCCACGCGTGGTACCTGTGGCTCGCAAAATTCCAATTTCTTTAGACTTTTGCACAACCGAGACCACCAGTACGCTGGCAATGCCTAGAGCAGCCGTCAAGCCTACAAACAAACGAATCACAAAGAAAGACATGGTTTGACCTGACAGCGCTTTAAAGAATTCGGCATTGGTTTCAATCCAGCTTTCAACTTTTATCCCTGGTTGAGCTGCAATCTGCTGTGCAGTTATTTCAGCCTCAAATGGTTCTGCTACCTTAACCCACAATCGGGTGACACCGCCAGGTATGCCAAGAAGGCTTTGTGCGGTGCGCAGTGAAACATAGACGGCGCTGGAGTTTTGACCTCGGTTACCAAAGTCAAAAATACCCGATACAAATAAGACGCTAGATGTGCCCGCGGCTGCTTTCAAGGTCAGCTTGTCGCCGATTGAGAGGCCCAAATCTTTGGCAAGGTCACTGCCAATGACAACCTCCGTGCTGCTTAGATCAGCAGTGCCAGTAATGATTTTTTCTTTGAGTGCGATCAGACGCAAATAGCTTTCGGGTTCGATGCCGCGCACGCCCACGCCGATATTGGCGTCGCCGCGGACGATAAATGCAGCCCCTTCGATCACGGGTGTCACCACCAACACTCCAGGCGAAGACAGCGTTGTGTCGCGCACCTTTTGCCATTGGTCTAATGATCTTTCGCGCTGGGCGCGTGGTTGCACAATCACGGCAAATTCAGTGCCCGGTTCCTGCCGCAAGCTGCGTGGCCCTTCATCCGGCGGTGAAATGACAATTTGAGCTTGGTAGTCCAGCAGGGTGTTGAAAATACTAGCTTGCAAGCCAGTGAGCAAAGCCGACATAAACACAATCACCGACACACCTAGCGCCACGCCCGCGATAATGAAAAGAGTTTGCAGCAATCCTTCACGCAAAAACCGCGTGGCCAGAACCCATTCAAATGGTAATAGCGGATTCATGATTTCAACGCAGCGGCGGACCAGCAGTGGCTGTGGTCTGTACCTTTATCGGCGGCTCGGCCGTCACAGTAGCGCGAACACGCTGGCCCGCTTTCACGCCGGTTTTGGACACCGGCACTACGCCTTCACCCGCCGTGACACCGGCGAGTACTTCCACCCGTGTATCACCGCGCAAACCAAGTTTGACAAATTGCTTGACGGCATGTTTGCCGCGTACCACCAGCACCCAAGGCTTGTCAGTCGCCACGTCTTCAACTGTGTTCGTGGGAATCACCACAGCTCCCGTACGTCGTGCCGTTTCAATATCAACTGAAACGGTCATGTCTTGGCGCAGGTAAGCGGGTGGATTGGGGATATTGAGTTTGACCTCCACTGATCCGCGTGTTGCATCCACGCCGGGGTTGATGTATGTAACCAGCGCTTCAAATCGCTGGCTAGCAAACGCATCGGCTGATACATAGGCTTTTTGATCAAGCGCTATTTTCGATAGATTTTTTTCATCAATCTGAATAAGAATTTGCGTTTGACCGCTTGCGGCCAATACCATTAACGCTTTTCCTAGCTGCACTATATCCCCGACTTCTACGCTTCGTGAAATCAGAACGCCACTGCTAGGCGCAAGCACCTGACCTTGATCCAGCTTTACGCGCGCCAATTGTTGCCCCGCCTGCGCTTGTCGTAACGCGGCTTCGGCTAGCAATACATCGCTGCCACCAGCGGCATTGGTTTTCACCTGTACTTGAGCACTTGCCACTTGGCTGGCAGCCACATCCAAAGCGCGTTGCGCGTCGTCTACTGCGGCTTGGCTAATAAAGCCTTGGGCAACCAAATCACGATTACGACTAAGTGTTTTTCGTGCTTGTACTACACCAGCCTGTGCTTGAGCCAGCGTTTGCATGGCCAGTGGTTGGCTGAGTTCTCCAAGTTGTCGCAACTTTGCCTGCGCTTGAGCCACAGCTGCACTGGCCTGCGCCAGACTGGCACGGCTGTCGCTGTTATCCAACTCAATCAGCAGCTGTCCGAGTTCGACCGCTTGGCCCTCAGCGACGGCAACACGCAGTACCCGTCCTGAGCCCTGCAGAGCAACCGTCACCCGCTGCGGGGAAATCACGCGACCACTGGCCACCACGCTTTGTACCAGTTCGCCACTGGTGGCGGCGTAGACCTTGGTCGGTGTGCCGAGCAACACATTGCGTAACAAATACATTGCTAGCAAGGTCACTAGTAGCGCCGCCACGCCGATCTTGAGCCAAGTGCGTGGTGATATTGTTTTTTTATCTGCGCTGTTCTGACCGGTCTCTTTCTTGCTCTTTACGGCTGGTATTAACTGGTTGTTTGGGCTGGGAGTTATGGCAGGCTGATTATCTTGAGACTGAGGCATCTCTAGATAATCTGTATATTTCAGATATCTCTCTGTGCGATTGCGCACATTAGTTTCAAAAACGGTTTTTTAATTTCGTTTAGCTCTTGCTTTTGCCAAAGCAGCTTCAATCACTGATTTTTTAGATGCCGGAGTTAAATCTATAGGTAAAATTGGCGATGAGCCGGCGTTTTTATTACCTCTATTGCTATGAATAATATAGCGTTTTAAAGCATGATCTGCCTCTGCTTGCGACCATGCTGCCCAGCCTGTGAGATCACCCGTTACCGTTTCTAGCTCAATGCAATCCACCGGGCAAACCGGCAAACATAGCTCACAACCAGTGCAATGCGGCTCGATGACGGTGTGCATCAGTTTGTTGCTTCCTAGGATGGCGTCTGTGGGGCAAACATCTATGCAGAGGGTGCAGCCGATGCACCAGTTTTCGTCAATAAACGCGACACTGCGTGGGCCTTCAATGCCGTTGTCGGGGTTCAGCGGTTGAACTGCTTGTCCAGTGATTTTG
Source organism: Polaromonas sp. (assembly GCA_031390045.1). Taxonomy (GTDB): domain Bacteria; phylum Pseudomonadota; class Gammaproteobacteria; order Burkholderiales; family Burkholderiaceae_C; genus Aalborgiella. Next base: position 9,936 of record JANMTB010000205.1, on the reverse strand, counting down.
CTTAAGCGAACAATGCCCTCTGCACCGCCGGGAGAGCATTGGTTGATAGCCGCACCATCGCTAACAATGGCGTCGGCGTAGGCTTGGCAGTCTGGATACCTGCAGCGGGTGCATTGGGTTTGGGGCAGGGCAGCGAATATCTTCTCAGCTAGGCTCATGCCTTGAGTTTAGCCTTTGCATTTGCTTTTGGCTTAGCTGCAGATTTAACAGCAGATTTAACAGCAGATTTAACAGCAGATTTAACAGCAGATTTAACAGCAGATTTGGCAGCCGGTTTGGCAGCCGGTTTAGCAGCCGGTTTAGCAATCGCTTTTGCTTTAGCAATAGCCTTTGGTGCAACATGGTGCGCTAAAATAAACGCTTTGACCTCTGGGTACACCTGATCGCGCCAGCGGCGGCCGCTGAAAATACCGTAGTGACCTGCGCCTTTGGCTTCGAAATGTTGACGTGAAGCTTTGGCAATACCGCTGCACAAATCATGCGCTGCCTTAGTTTGGCCAGAGCCTGAAATATCGTCCAACTCGCCTTCAACGGTTAACAAAGCTGATGTTTTGATGTCAGCTGGCTTGACGCGTTCTGGCTTGCCGGCTACGTTTTTCACATCCCACGTGCCATTGACCAATTTGAAGTCTTGAAACACGGTGGCGATGGTTTCTAAGTAGTAATCGGCATCCATGTCGAGCACAGCGTTGTACTCGTCGTAAAACTTACGGTGTGACTCCACGCTGGAATCATCACCCTTGATCAAGTCATTGAAATAGTCAAAATGGCTGTTGCGGTGGTTTTGCGGGTTCATCGCGACAAAGCCGCTGTGCTGCAAAAAGCCAGGGTACACGCGACGTCCTGCGCCAGGGAAGTTGGCGGGTACTTTGTAAATCACGTTATTTTCAAACCAGCTAAATGGCTTGTTCATCGCCAAGTTGTTGACGGCTGTCGGAGACAAACGCGCATCAATCGGGCCACCCATCATGGTCAACGACAAGGGTGTTGTCTCACCACGAGACGCCATCAGTGACACGGCTGCGAGAACCGGCACAGTGGGTTGGCAGACGCTCATCACATGGCAATTGCCGTATTTGGCTTGCACATGGCGGATGAATTCTTGCACGTAGTTAACGTAGTCGTCTAGGTGAAACTCACCTTCCGACAATGGAATGGTGCGTACGTTCTTCCAATCGGTGATGTAGACCTTGTGGTCTTGCAACATGGTTTTGACGGTGTCACGCAGCAGCGTTGAGTAGTGGCCAGACAGGGGCGCTACGATCAACACCGCAGGCTGGCCTTTGAGGTGCGTGAGCGTTTCCACATCGTCAGTGAAGCGTTTGAAGCGAATCAAATCGCAAAACGGCTTGTTGATTTCAGTGCGTTCGTTGATGCTGACTTCAACGTTGCTCACTTTGACGGTTTGGATGCCAAACTCGGGCTTCACATAGTCTTTGCCCAAGCGGTACATCAAGTCGTAGCCAGCAGAGACGCGCTGCATCAGCGGGTTTTGGGCGAAGGGCGATTTGGGGTTGCCCAGAACTTTTGAAGTCGCTTTCGCAAAGTCAACAAACGGCTCCATCAAGGCGCGTTGGGTTTCGTAGATTTGATATAGCATGGTAAGCGTACTTCCTAATATGTTGCAGTGCAATATAACTGATAATTCACTTGAAAAGAAGGGGATATCCCCCAATACTGCGTTATATGATCAAAAACCTCAACAATTCCCCCAAAATGCCTGTGATGTTTGTCGGTCATGGCAGTCCGATGAACGCAATTGAAGACAATGCCTACCGTCGCAGCTGGCAAGCGCTGGGTTTAGAGTTTGGTGACGGCAAAAAATACCCCACACCCAGCTTGATTTTGTGCATCTCTGCGCATTGGCTCACCCACGGATGGTGGTTAACAGGTATGCAAAACCCCAAAACGATTCACGATTTTGGCGGCTTCCCGCAAGTGCTTTTCGCGCAGCAATACCCCGCGCCCGGTGCGCCAGCCGTGGCTGAAGAGCTGAGCAAACAGCTGGTGTCGCCCATTCCCAAAGGCTTTGTCGGTGTGGATATGGACAAATGGGGATTAGACCATGGCACTTGGTCGGTGCTGAAACCCATGTTTCCTGCGGCCAATATTCCCGTCATGCAACTCAGCATGGACTACAGCCGTGCCCCTGTAGAACATCTTTTATTGGGACAACAACTGCGCGATTTGAGGCACCAAGGCGTGCTCATCGTGGGCAGCGGCAACATCGTGCACAACCTGCGCATGATGGGCAATGTCAAACCTTACGATTGGAACGTCGAATTTGACGCTATCACCGCTGGTTTGATCACCGACCGCAACTATGACGAATTGGCTAATTTTCAAAAACTCGGCAAACTAACCGAGATCGCGCACCCGACTTATGAACACTATTTGCCGCTGTTGTACACGGCTGGCGCTGTGGATGCCAAAGATGACATCAGCACATTCAACGATAACTTGACGCTGGGTTCTATCTCAATGCGGTCTGTGATTTGGAGTTGATTTCAATCAGTAACGACATACCAATTACTATATTTTTAATAGCATTAAAATAAATAAATACGCCGGCTAGAGAGATATTTATATAAATTTAATGCGTTTCAATCAACTTTTCCGATACGTCCCACAATTTAAGTGCTAATTCAGGATTAGCGATGTGGCGGGAGTAGCCTGATGCGCGGTTCGCGGGGTCGGCGGGTAGCCCTTGGTTACAGTCTTCTAGGTACATGCCTCCGCGACCTTTGAGTTGCGGTGCTGTGGCTGCCCAGGTACTGGTGGACGCGCCTTGGGGTGGGGTTTTGAAGATGTCTAGCTGCGCACCCGTGCCGTTCCAGTCAGCAGCAAATTTTGATACTGTAGCCAGATCCGCTAAATCTAAATGCATGACTTGAACACTGGCGTTTGGGTAAGTGCTTTGCAATTCAGAAACTGCCGTCTTGCCTTGGTATAGATTGCGTACCGCTAAAGTTACATTCGCCCCTGCAGACACGAGCGCGCGCGAGGTTTCTAAGCCCAAACCTGAGGCACCACCGGTCACGACGGCGTTTTTGCCATCTAGGGAGATGCCTTTAACAACCTCAAGCGGCGTGCTACGAGCATTGAAAGCAGATGTAATAGGTGGAAAAAGGGGTGAATTAGTTGGCATAGTCGCGCCTTAATTGTGAATCGCTTAATCGCCAGTCATTTATAGCACTTATCATTGGAACATGACAACGAATTCGACGCTAAACAGTCACTCATTTAACCGACGCTTTTTTAACCTACGCTTGCTGACTGCTCTCACGGGTCTGGCTGGTTTATCGCAGATTTCAATTACTTCAGCGAAAACTTCTACAAAAACCTCGGCAAAAACATCTCTTACAGCAGATGCACCTACCAACGACACTATTTTGTTGGCGAAAAATGCGCCTGCAGGTATCGACCCTGAAGGCTATTTGATCAGTGAAAAGCTGGATGGCGTTCGCGCGGTGTGGGATGGCAACGTGTTGCGTTTCAGAAGCGGCCGACCCATTGCGGCACCAGCTTGGTTTATCGCTAAATTACCTATGCAGGCGCTTGATGGCGAGCTCTGGTTGGGCCGCGGACAGTTTGATACGCTGTCTGGCATGGTTCGCAAAGCCAAACCTGTCGATGCTGAGTGGCAGCAGGTCAAATACATGGTGTTTGAGTTGCCGCAAGACAAAGCCAAGTTTGCCGAGCGCGTAGTGACCTTAAAAGCCATTGTGCAAGAAGCGGCGTTCCCGCAACTGCAAGTCGTAGAGCAATTCAACATGGCCAACCGCGCTACGCTGCAAGCCAAGCTGGACGACGTGGTGCAAAGCGGTGGGGAAGGGCTGATGCTACATTTGGCAAGTAGTTTGGTTACAACTGGTCGCAGTGATGTGCTGCTCAAACTCAAACCTGTTCAAGACGCAGAAGCTGTCGTCGTCGGTCATATCGCTGGCAAGGGCAAATATGCTGGCGTTACTGGCGCTTTGGACGTCAAAACCGCTCACGGTCAACGGTTCAAGCTTGGCACCGGCTTGAGTGATGCACAGCGCAAACGCCCGCCCGCGATTGGCAGCACCATCACCTACAATTACCGCGATCTAACGCCCTCTGGCAAGCCGCGTTTTGCTAGTTTTTTACGCGTTTTTGACGGTTTTTAAACCAGTTCACCTCTGTTCGGACTGAGCCTTTCGAATCTTTAAAGCATTTCGACAAGCTCAATGCGAACGGTGTTGTGCTGTTGACAGTTATTTTTCTTTGATTTATATTTAACTTTATTGTTAATTAACTCATTTAGTAAATACAAATGTCAGCCATCTCCACCTCCGAAATCGATGCTTTAAGTGCTACCTTTGCAGCCTTGTCTGACCCGACGCGACGAGCGATGTTAACGCGGTTGTCTCTAGGAGAAGCTTCTGTCAACGAGTTGGCTGCGCCTTTCAAAATGAGCTTACCGGCGGTTTCCAAGCACATCAAAGTCCTAGAAAAAGCCGGCTTGCTCACCAAAACCCGCAACGCCCAGCTGCGCCCCTGCAAGATAGACGGTGATCAGCTCAAGCAAGCCGTCGATTGGATAGATCAGTACAAAAGGCTGTGGGAAGGGCGCTTAGACCGCTTGGATGCTTATTTGGTAAAGCTACAGGATAGTGAAAACGCTACAAATATCATAGCTATTGAGGAAATAAATACAACGGCTACAGCCAGAAATAGCCTTAAAAAGAAGATCAAACCAGTAAAAACGCCTAAATCAGTCAAAAACCTCAAATTATCCCCAAAACCCGTCAAAACACAGGAGAAAAACGATGACAACGACCTTCAACAACAAATTGGATTTGACTTTTGAACGTATCGTCGACGTACCACCTCACCTCGTTTGGCGCGCTTGGACCGAGCCAGCGCTGCTGAAACAGTGGTTTTGCCCACTGCCTTGGAAAACGATTGACGCCGAAGTTGACGTGCGCCCAGGCGGCATTTTCCGCACCACCATGCAGTCGCCCGAAGGCAAAGAGTACCCAAATACCGGCTGCTACCTAGAAACCGTCAAAAACGAACGCATCGTCTGGACCAACGCCATGCTGCCCGGTTTCCGCCCAGCACCTGTGAACGCGCCCTGTGGCGATGACACCGAATTCATGTTCACGGCCAAGGTGGAAATGGCGCCACATGGCGAGAACGGCACCCGCTACCGAGCGACGGTTATCCATGCCGACGAAGCGGGTTGCCAAAAACACGCTGCGATGGGCTTTGAAGGCGGCTGGGGCACGGCGTTGGATCAGCTGGTTGCGATGGTGAAAAAGGGGATTTAACAAAGGAGTTTTGCCATGGCAAAAGCTGAAATAACACCAGAAGCCGAACCCGAGACCGAACGCGAAGTCGTCCTGCAGTGCGAAGTGCCCTATCCCCGCGAACTGGTCTGGAAAGCGATGACCGTCCCCGAGCATCAAAACCGCTGGTGGGGGCCGGACGGCTTTAAAAACGTGGACGTCGTCATGGACTTCAGAGTCGGCGGCGCTTGGACCTTCGACATGATTGGCCCAGACGGCACCCTCTACCCCAACCACTGCGTATTCACAGAAATCACGCCCCCGTCCAGATTGGTGTTTGACCACGGCGACGGCAAAAGCGTCTGGTTTGTGCAGAGCTTTAACCTCCAAGAAACAAAGAGCGAAAGAGGCATTGGCACGCTCATCACCCTGCGCAATCTCTTTCCCAACAAAGCCTTCCGCGACGAGGTGGTCAAAAAATCTGGCGCTATTGAGGGCGGTAAACAGCACCTGGCGAAGCTGGAAGCGTATTTGGCAACGATGTAAGTGTTATTTGCTATAAATTAGATAGCTACTTAGGTAATAAATACGACGGCTAATTGCAAAAATACACCAAAAAAGAGAAGAGGATTGATTTTTCACGCTGCTGTAGAAAACACAAGTCGGCGCTATCTGACAACGCTTCAGCATGAAGTCTGACCGTGTATGCCGTGCTTTTTGGGGATGATGGTATTCCTTAACTTTAGGAGATCTACCATGACCAATATTATTCTGCCCAAAAATCCTACACAACCCGATCCAGATGGCGAGCCTGACATGCTGCCTGTGGATCCTGACAAAGGTCCAACTCCCGACCTGCTGCCAGATGATCCTAGCCGCGATGGCGTGACTACCCCAACAGCGTAAAAGAAGTGACTATGCAACAGCTTAAAGACCTGATGAGCTCAGATGTAAAAGTCATCAGTCCAGACATGAGCATCGGCGATGCCGCGAAACAGATGGCAGAAGGTGATTTCGGCATGATGCCGGTCGCCGAAAATGACCGCATGATTGGGACAATCTCAGACCGCGATATAGCGATACGTGGCATTGGTGAGGGCTTGGGGGCCAACGCCAAAGTCCGAGACGTGATGTCAGAAGGTGTTGCCTGGGCGTATGAAGATGACACAGTGGAAAGGGCCGCCAGCATCATGAGCGAGTACCAAGTGCGACGGCTACCAGTCGTCAATCGTGACAAACGCCTCGTGGGAATAGTAGCGCTTGGCGATTTTGCCGTTGACAGCAGCGAAATGCGGCCAACAGCCAAAGCGTTGACGGAAATTTCAAAACCTTCTTAACTGGATGGTCGGTGCGGTAGGTGCGGTAGGGCAGAAAGGCTTGCAGATTTGACTTTTTAAGTAAAATCAAACTTTAGCATCATGAAGAAATAACATGACCGCCCCGACTACAACTCCCGTCAAAAACACGATCTGCCTCTGGTTCGACCGCGATGCTGAAAAGGCTGCACGGTTTTATGCTTCGGTCTTTCCTGATTCAAAGGTCAGCGCTGTGCATCGCGCGCCTAGCGACTATCCCGCTGGCAAGCAAGGCGAAGTCTTGACGGTTGAATTCACCGTGCTGGGCATCCCGTGCTTGGGATTGAATGGCGGGCCGGGCTGCCAACACAGTGATGCGTTTTCTTTCCAGGTCTCTACTGTCGATCAAGCCGAGACAGACCGCTACTGGAACGCCATCATCAACAATGGCGGACAAGCGAGCGCTTGCGGTTGGTGCAAAGACAAATGGGGGCTGTCGTGGCAGATCACGCCGATAGCCTTGATGCAAGCCATCACAGACCCAGATCCTGCTGTTGCCAAGCGCGCATTCGAAGCCATGATGCAGATGGGGAAAATCGATATTGCCGCCATCGAGGCTGCGCGTCGTGGCTGAAAAACCTAAATGCACCAGCATTGATGACTACCTCGCAAAAGTCTCGCCCGAGGTGAAACAGATTATGGAAAAAATTCGTAAGCTCGTTCGCCTCAAAGTGCCCGATGCACAGGAAACCATCAGCTACCAAATGCCCGCCTTCAAGCTCAGTCGTACGTTCATCTATTTTGCGGCGTTCTAGAAACATATCGGTATCTGTCCGCCAGTGACGGGAGATAAGTCTGTGATAGAGGCGACAGCTCGTTATCGCAATGAAAAAGGCAATTTGGCTTTCCCGCTTGATCAACCTATTCCCTATGAGCTGATCGGTTAACCTGCTGTGGCGCTGTCGAAGCAGTATGCAAGCAAGACAGAATCGTGATTAGAGGGACTGTTTCATCTGAGTCATCACTTAAGCGCAGCTTCAAGCTGCGCTTTGTTCATCGCAGAACGTCCCTTTAGACCACGTTGCCTAGCCTCATTGCGCAGTTGCGCCACGGTTCGACCCCCAGCGCCTTGGTGGGAGCGCAATCCACCACGTCTACCTGCAGACATGTCGTTGATCGAAGAGGCACTGCTGGTCACCGATTCGCCGTGCTGTGCGCGCTCCTTGTTGACAACACGCGCTGCGATCTCTTGAGCCAGAGACTCAGACTTGCCGCCTTCCAGCAGGCTGTCCTTGATATGGGCGTACTGACGTTCGCGTTTGGCGCTCCAGGCTTTTTGTGGCACAACGAATCCTTGGTTATTGAAATTGAGTAGGTTAATCCATGTCAAGTCCGCAGGAAGGACAGCAGCGCATCGTTGAATGCCTGCGCATGCGACAAGTTAAAGCCGTGCGGCGCACCGGGCACGATCACCAGTTGGCTGTGCGGCACGGCGCGATGGGTGCGCTGGCCTGAGCCTGCTAGAGGCACGATAAGGTCTGCGTCGCCATGAATCACCAGCGTAGGTACAGTCACTTTTTTCAGGTCTTTGCGGAAGTCTGTCGTGCCAAACGCGTCCATGCACGCCAGTGCAGCATGCTGTGCCGACTGCTGGCACACAGCGATTGCCGCGCTGCGCTGCGCCTCAGTGACCTGCAGCACACCGTTGGCCGAGAAGAAATTCTTGGTGAACCCGTCGAAAAACCCTCCCCTGTCTTGCTCAAGTGCGTGCCTCATCTCTTTTGCCTTTTCAGGTATGAGCGGCCCGTCGGGGTTGTCGGCTGTCTTCATCAAGTACGGCGGCACGGCGGCGGCAAACACCACGCTGCGCAGGCGCGATTCGCCGTGCCGTGTGATATAGCGCGCCACTTCGCCCCCGCCCATCGAGAAACCCACCAGCGTCACGTCCTGCAGTTCGCATTGGTCCATCACGCGTTCCAGGTCGTCGGCCAGCACGTCGTAGCTGTAACTTGATTCCGGCTTGTCGGAGCGCCCGAAGCCCCGTCGGTCGTACGCCACCACGCGGTAGCCAGCAGCTTGCAGCACAGCCACCTGCGGCTCCCAAGCCTGTGCTGACAGCGGCCAGCCATGGATGAGCACCACAGGTCGGCCGCTACCACTGCTGTCGTCGATGTGTAGGCTTACGGAGGCTGCGGTAGTTGTGACTAAGGGCGATGAGTTGGCACTGTTTAAATTATCAGTTCTTGCCGTGCTTCCAGCGGCGACTCCGCCCAGTGCGCCAGCGACGGCACCGACCGTGGCTCCGACCAAAACCCCTACTGGGCCGGCCACTGCTACGCCGATGGCTGCCCCCGTGGCCACGCCTGCCATCACGCCACCACCTATCAGCACTGAGTTGGCTTCGCGCTCGGCTTCATGGGGTTTCAGCTGAGTCTGAGCCGCCGCATCTGGGTCTTGTGATGGAATCCCGTGGCCCGGTTTGGCCTGCTCGGCAAGATCCTCATCAAGAGGCGGGGTGTTTGAAATCGGGGGCGTCAATGGGTTCATATGCTTCTCCTATTGCAGTTGAAGATGGAACGAGCAATAGGCTCAGTTCTTAAACTGTTCAGGAATGGTATGTCCATGATAGTAGGCCTGTCTGTGCGACAGCATACTGATGCAGATCATCCAAAAAGGCTTTATTTGCTATAAATAGTATAGCTATTTAGGCAATAAATACGCCGTCTAGGTGCCAATTTAGTCACTAAAAATCGTGATGAGCGTGTTTTACAGCGTTTCCTGATACCTTTTCAACATCTGCTCCTGTGTTTCTACTACTTTGCCGCCACCCATTTTGCTACCTACCTGGTCATGCATCATTTCGCCTATGCTGGGCAGTTGGCTGCGGTCAATGTGTTTGCTCGCGTTCCATAGGTCTGAGCGCATCAGCGCTTTGGCGCAGTGCAAGTAGCAGGCCTGCACGGTAACGCGAATCACCAATGGGGGTACACGGCGGCTATCTTCACAGAGTTTTCGCTCAGCCTCAATGGTTGAAAGCACCGCAGTGCCATTGACGCGCAAGGTTTCGTCCATGCCTGGAACCATAAACAGCAGCCCGACTTGCCCTGTGGCGATGATGTTTTCTAGGCTATCCAAGCGGTTGTTACCCGGCGAATCTGCAATCAGCAGGGTATAGGCATCCACAATTTTGACAAAGCCAGCATCGCCCCCACGCGGCGAGGTGTCAGCCCGACCGTCTGCGCCGTAACTTGCAATCACCACAAATGGCGACAAACTGATGAGCCGTTTGGCATGAACGTCCAGCAGCGGCAACTCTTTGAGTGTCGATCGCGGGTTGACGGGCGCGTAGATCTCGCGCAGGGCGAGGAGGGTTGATATAGTTGTTT
>JANMTB010000194.1:0-2208 GCA_031390045.1 Polaromonas sp. | reverse complement strand
CCCTCAGATTTGCAAACCAACTCACTGTCATTTAGCTTTGCGGATGCTTTGTCTTTAGGCGGTGGCTTTAGTTTTGCCTTAACCAATGTGTTACTCAAACGGCTGGGAAACACGCCCAGCGAAGCACGCATGTTTGCCATGTTCAGTGGCGGTGCGTTACTGGCACTCGTTGCTGGCTTGGCTGGCATGACCCAAGGGTGGGTGAATGCCATGCCTGCTGTATCGAGCAGCTGGGCTTGGTTGGCAGCTGGTTTGTCGCTGGCGTTTTTATGCAGCAATGTTGCTTTGCAGTATGGCGCAGCGCGCCTGCGGTCTAGCACCACATCGGTGGTGATGTTGACCGAGATCGTTTTTGGCAGCCTCAGCGCTGTGGCATTGGGTGCTGCGGTGTTGGATACGCGCACACTCATTGGTGGCGGTTTGATCATTTTGGCGGCCACTTTGGCCGCATTTGACAACTGACACTCTCAGCTTTCTAATAGGCTATTTAAATCTGCAGAAATCCCCATGACACAAACGATTTACGACTTTGAAGCGCTTGGTATGAATGGAAAGTCCGTCAAGCTTAGTCAGTACAAAGGCAAAGCGTTGCTCATCGTCAACACGGCCAGCGCTTGCGGCTTCACCCCACAGTTTGGGGGCTTGGAAGAACTGCACAAACAGTATGACAAGCAAGGCTTGGTCGTGCTAGGTTTTCCTTGTAACCAGTTTGGCGCACAGGATGCGGGCAGCAACGACGAAATCGCTAGTTTTTGTCAGCTCAACTTTGGCGTTAGTTTTCCGATGATGGCCAAAATTGATGTGAATGGTGCTAACGCCACACCGCTTTTTAACTGGCTTTGCGCAGAAGCACCCGGCTTACTCGGCAGCAAAGCCATCAAATGGAATTTCACCAAGTTTTTGGTGGGTACAAATGGGCAAGTAATCAAACGCTTTGGCCCGCAAGACACGCCAGCCAGCTTGGAAAAAGACATCAAAGCGGCTTTAGCTTGATCGCATAGCCCTAGGTATTTAGCGATTTCTCGGCGGCCAAGCCAGACTCATATCGTCATGTCCATCACTTAAATTCGGGCTGTAAGCGGGGTCGATATGCAGCTTGTCACCCCAGCGTTTGCGCATGTAGCGCAGCTCTTTTTCAGCGCGACGTTGCTTAGCTGGCGAATTATCTTGTCCGCGCGTTGCTGATTCATGGTGAATCAACTCGGCATTCGGTGTCCACACATTGCGGTAGCCGGCTTCTACCAGCTTGAGGCAAAAGTCAACATCGTTGAAACCCACGGCTAATTCTTGGTCGTTGAGGCCGCCCACTTGCTCAAACAAGGCTTTTTTGACCACCAAGCAAGCACCCGTCACGGCTGTAAAGTTTTGCACCGACACAGCTCTGCCATTGAAACCAAGCTCACCTTTAGGCAAATGCTTATGCACGTGCCTAGCCACGCCACCCACCAACACCATGCCCGCGTGCTGCAAAGTATGGTTGGGATACCACAGCCGCGCGCCGACCGCACCAACGCCCGGGCGCAGTGCATGGCTGACCATTTCAGTGAGCCAATCGGCTGATGCCACCTCGATGTCATCGTTAATCAACCCAATAACCTCGCCCTTTGCGAAGGTGACGGCGTAGTTGTTTTGGGCAGAGAAATTGAAAGCGTAGTTGTCTCGAATCACACGAATTTTTGAATTCGATCTAAGCGTCTTCAAGTAATCCAAAGTGTCTGGCTGATCAGAACCGTTATCGACTACCAAGATCTCAAAGTTCGTATAACTTGTTTTACTCAAGATGCTGTCTATACATTGACGCAGCAGTTTGAGATTGTTTTTGGTCGGAATAATCAAGCTCACCAAGGGAGGCGTTGCAGGCAAAGCAACTTGGATATGCTGGGTTTTTACCTTTTCAGTACCAACTTCTACATTTGCGCCTTCACGAACATGCACCAAAACTTGTGGAATATGGTGGATTTGCGTGGGTTCAATATGCTCTAAAGCACGCAAAGTTAGGTCAAAGTTATTATCAAATCCGCCCAATTCTCGAACTAAATCTGCTTTGAAAAAGCACAAATCCTGCGTGTAGTTGTGGGCCGAACCGCTACTAAGAAAAAAATCCAAATTCCAATCCGGCTTGAAATCAGGCGCGGCTCGCTCAAAGCTGGGTGCAACAAGTTTATCGCTGTCGGTATAGATAATATCGCATTTTTACCCTCGAATATG
>JANMTB010000167.1:0-7161 GCA_031390045.1 Polaromonas sp. | reverse complement strand
ACCAGATAGTCTTGGTTTTGACCCAGCCCGACCGCCCCGCAGGGCGTGGCATGAAGCTGCAAGCCTCTGCCGTCAAACAATTCGCCCTAGATCACAATATCCCCGTCGCGCAACCCCGCAGCTTGCGCTTGGATGGCAAGTTCCCCGAAGAGGCCGCATTAGGCAAAGCTGCCATTGACAAAGCGATTGCAGATGGCGCTGCGGCGATGGTCGTCGCAGCCTATGGGTTAATTCTGCCTGAGTGGGCGCTCACTTCTCCAAAATTGGGTTGTTTGAATATCCATGCCTCGCTTCTGCCAAGATGGCGCGGTGCAGCGCCTATCCACCGTTCGATTGAAGCGGGTGATGCGACTACTGGCGTTACCATCATGCAAATGGACGTGGGTTTAGACACTGGGGACATGTTGCTGCGCGACGAATTGCCCATTTTGGACGCTGATACGACGGGTTCTTTGCACGATAAATTGGCCGATGTAGGGGGCAAGTTGATCGTTCAAGCACTTGCTAACTTACCAGCTTTGAACCCGGTGAAACAGCCTGAAGACGGCGTGAATTACGCCAACAAGATCGAAAAAGCTGAAGCGTTGATCGATTGGTCGCAGTCTGCAGAAACGATTACCCGCCGTATACGAGCCTTCAACCCCTTCCCGGGCGCGGTAACGACGCTCAATGGCGAGCAGATCAAGGTGTGGGGAGCCGAAATAGGTGATCAAAACCTCATTGAAGTTGATAAAACCTATAAAAAAGGACAAATAATAGCTATAGCCAGCGCATTTATTACTTCTATAGCTATAAATAGTGTAGCAAATAATGAAGCCGAAGCAACAAAATATAGCGTTGTAAATTTAACGGAACTACAACGCCCAGGCGGCAAACGCCTCAAGGTGGCAGACTTTGTGCGCGGTTTTGACGTACAAGTAGGCATGTGTTTTGGCGAACCCGTCTAAGCTACTCAGTTCTACTCAGTCAACGTCAAACCATGTTTTTAAGCCGCAGCAACTTCACCCACCCCGAATACTGGCAAGGCGCGAAAGACTGCATTCCCATGCTTCCAGGCATGGTCGCGTGGGGGCTGACGATGGGGGTCTCCATGGTCAATACGGGTATGAGCGTCACCGAATCGGTAGCGATGACGCTGTTTGTGTTTGCAGGCAGTTCGCAACTCGCTGCCATTCCGCTGATTGCCGCTGGTGCGCCCATGTGGGTGATTTTGCTGACCGGTTTATGCGTCAATTTGCGATTTGTCGTCTTCAGCGCCCATTTGCGGCCCTATTTGATGCATTTGCCACGGTGGAAACGCTTGGTCAGCGGATATTTGACAGCCGATTTAAGCTACGTGCAATTTGTCTCGAGGTTCCCAAAACCTAGTTCAGACCCCGCACAGCAGCAGACGCAACACGCTTATTTGGTCGGCAACTACGGGCTAACGTGGATAGGCTGGATAGGTGCTAGCTTGATTGGCATCGCACTGGCGCATCAAATCCCGGCGAACTGGGGTTTAGGTTTCGCGGGCATGTTGTCACTGCTGGGTATTTTGTGTTCTTTGGTGACGTCAAAATTACGCGTTGTCTCAGCCGGTGTTGCCAGTATCGTCGCAGTTGCGGTCTACGCCTTACCTCTGAAAATGAACATTGTTATCGCCATAACAGCAGCCGTGGCAATGTGTTTGTTGCTAGAAAAAACGCAGCAAACGCATGCACTGCAGCAATCAAAAAGCGAAGGTTCTTAAAGCCTATGCCAGCTAATATCACCGACGCTTGGACGCTGATCACCATCGCAGGTTTGACGGTTGTCACTATCATCACGCGCTGCTTTTTCTTGTTCTCCAGCAAGTCTTGGCAGTTGCCCAATTGGGTCAATCGTGGTTTGCTTTACGCGCCCATTGCCGCCCTGTCCGCGGTGATATTGCCTGAAATCTTGATTACCAATGGACAATTGTTAACTTCATGGCAAGACGCCAAATTGTGGGCGGCGCTGGTTGCAGCTGGCGTCTATTTTTGGCGCAGAAGCGTGCTGCTGACCATGAGTTTGGGTATGCTGGTGTATTTGCCGCTGCACTTGGGGCTGGGTTGGTAACCGTTTGGTAACTTACAAATGCTCTTTTAGTAACCAAACTCTGCCAAAATACATAGAAATTAAGTTACTAAATTACAACGGAGATAGAGAATGACACGCAGAGCCACCAAAATCGTCGCCACCCTAGGCCCAGCATCCAGTGACCCCGCCATTTTAGAGCAAATGATCCGCGCTGGCGTCAACGTCATGCGGCTTAATTTCAGCCACGGCTCGGCGCAAGACCATTGCGATCGCGCAAAAATGGTCCGCGAAGCAGCCGCACGCGCTGGCACTGTCGTTGGCATCATGGCTGACTTGCAAGGACCCAAAATCCGTATCAGCCGCTTTGTGAACAACAAAATCGTGCTTGAAGTCGGCGCTAAATTCATCCTAGACGCAGCCCGCACCGAGCTGGGCGACCAAAACGCCGTCGGCTTGGATTACAAAAACTTGCCGCACGAAGTCAAAGCGGGTGATGTGCTGCTGTTGAACGACGGCCTGATCGTGCTCACAGTCGACAAAGTCGTTGGCAAAGCCGTTCATACCACCGTCAAAATGGGTGGCGATTTGTCTAACAACAAAGGCATCAACAAACAAGGCGGCGGTTTGACCGCCCCCGCGTTGACCGCCAAAGACATGGACGACATCAAAACCGCCATGAGCTTTCAAGCCGATTATTTGGCCGTCAGCTTCCCTAAAAATGGTTCTGACATGGAATTAGCGCGACAGCTGGCCAACGTCGCCGGCGCAGAGTTCAACCACAAGCCGCATTTGATCGCCAAAATCGAGCGTGCTGAGGCGATTCCAAAACTCGAAGAAATCATCATCGCCAGCGACAGCATCATGGTCGCCCGTGGCGATTTGGCGGTTGAAGTCGGTAACGCCGCCGTGCCTGCCCTGCAAAAGCGCATGATCAAGCTGGCCTTGAAGCATGATAAAACCACCATCACCGCGACCCAAATGATGGAAAGTATGATCACCAACGCAGTACCCACCCGGGCTGAAGTTAGCGATGTTGCCAATGCAGTGCTGGACGGCACCGACGCCGTGATGCTCTCAGCCGAAACTGCAGCCGGCAAATACCCCGTCGAAACCGTCATCGAAATGGCCAATATTTGCGCTGCTGCCGAAGAAGCCGAAGACTCGAAATTAGATGCCGATTTTGCCGATATGCAGCTAGACCGCATCGACCAATCCATCGCCATGGGCGCCTTGTTTACCGCACATCACTTAGGCGCAAAAGCCATCGTCGCCATGACAGAAAGCGGCAGCGCCGCCCTGTGGATGAGCCGCCACCGCATCCATATTCCTATCTATGCGTTGACAGCACAAATCGCCACCCAACGCAAAATGACGCTCTACCGCAACGTACAGCCCTTGTTGATGGACGCCGAAAGCGATCGCGACACCGCTTTGGCGCAAGCCGAAAATCACCTCAAAGCCCGTGGCATCGTGCAAAAAGGCGACGTTTACGCAATTACCTGCGGCGAGCCTATGGGCACGCCTGGCGGTACGAATATGTTGAAGATTTGTCGCGTGGGTTGAGTTTACTGAGGCTATCGAGCTAGCTTTATGCTTGCACCCGATAGTTGATCATCATGCCGGCGTCGGCATGTTCGAGGTTGTGGCAATGGAAGACATAGGTCTGGTCGCCGGGGAAGTCGTGGGTGAAGTCGATCGCGATGCGCACTGTTTCGCCGGGCCATACCAGCACGGTGTCTTTCCACCCCAAGTCGCTGACGGTGCGCCCCTTGCCAAAACGAGCCAGCGCCGACAGCGGTGGCGGGTTGTTCAGCCGCTCCAGCACTTGAAACGAAAAGCCGTGAAGGTGTATCGGGTGCGGCATGCCCAGCGTTGGGTTGCTGATGCTCCAGATTTCTACCGTATTGCGCTTTACGTTGAACGCAATCTCGTCCATGACGAAGGTGCGCCCGTTGATCAGAAAGCGCATTTGCTGCATGGACAGTTCGATCTTGCGCTGCGCTGCGCTGGCGGTGGCGATGGGTTTGATCGTTGACAATATCGTCGGTAGTTTGGCAACAACGCGCTCCCCCGCCACCACAGACAACTTCAAGATGCTGAAAGCTTCGCCTAGTGCCAACCTAGATGAGCCCATATTGCCCATCATCTGACCCATGCCTCCCATCCCTCCCATACCGTCTTCGTTCTCCATAGGATCGAAGGCCAAGCTTTTCAGAAAAATGTCAGTGCCGGGCTGCGCCTGTCCCGCGTCAAACATGATGTCCAAGCGCTCACCCGGTGATAAAAAGGCCTCGGTCACCGCTTCAGGCCGTTCCAGCAAACCGCCATCTGTGCCGATGACGGTGAAACCCAGCGGTGTGTTGCCGGTGACAAAGGCGAGCCGGTAAATACGGGCGTTCGAGCCATTCAGCAGCCGCAGTCGGTAGTTGCGCGGTGTGACGGTGTGCACGGCATTGGGCGTTAGATTGGTTAGGACGATGTCGCCCAGCCAGCCCATCATGGCGTCATGCATGCTAGGTTTGTAAAGCAGCTTGCCTTGTGTATCGAACTGCTTGTCTTGGATGACAAGGGGCAGATCGGTCACGCCCAGCTGCAGATCGAGCGCTTTGGCCAAGTTGCGCTGGTCGTTGTCGTCCACCAAAAAGAAGCTGGCCAGACCGCTGTAGGCCTGCTTGGCAGTCAACTCGTGCGCGTGGGTGTGGTACCAGTACGTGCCGCCGCGGTCGCGCACCGTGAAGTCATAGTCGAAACGGCCGCCCTTGGCGATGGCGGTCGATGGATGCCCGTCCATGGCCGCAGGCGCATGCAGCCCGTGCCAGTGGATGATGGTCGGCTCGGCCAATGCGTTGTCTAGGCTGACCGTCAAGCGCGCGCCACTCTCTATTCGCAGAATAGGGTTTTGGTAAGTCTTGCCCGCCAGTTCGGTCTGGTACAGCAAGAAAGGCGATTCGCGGCCAGGCAGTAGCGGGAAACTTGCAGCCGTAGCGCGAATTTTCAGCGGCCCGGTCACATCCAGCACCCCGAACGGCCCGCTGTCCACTGGGATGAACAGTTTTTGCTGAAAATTCTCAGCGGCCACTGGGTCAAACGGGTAATGTCGAAACGCCCCACCAGCCAGTGCATTAGACCGAGGCGCTCCAAAATACATCCAAGCCGCTCCCCCAGCACCGCCTACAGCCGCAACGCCAGCCAACTGAAACATCTGCCTTCTGCTCAACATAGGGTCTCCTTGTTATTTTTAAAATTAGTCAGCCCTGCTTCAGGCCATGCAATGCACCAATGCATTCGGTTTCAAAATCACTTGCCCTTTTTGGTGATGATCCATACGACTAAGCCTATAACGGCAATGCAGAGCAAAATCAGTGGCCAATAGCCACCCCCCATCCAGCCACCGCTCCACATGCCGCCTCCCCCCCACATGCCGCCATTCATCATGTTTCCGCTCTGTGCTAAAGCGGCGCCGCTGTTCAATACAGATGCTGCAATTAGGGCTACAACAAACAAAGTCTTCATGGTTTTCTCCTAAAAAAATAGTTGATATGTGCGTTGTTTTTGACAAAGACCGCTGCTTAACGGCTCGCCTGGGACACTTCGGTCAGTTTGCCGTTTTTAAGTTTGAAATGGAACTTGGCGCTCACAGGCTTGGCCCACAGATCCTTGTCTTTCAATTCACGCTCAAACGTCGGTACAGCAATCGTTACCGTCGCGGCATAAGCGCCGTCACCCAATAGTGCGCTGTTCGCCGAGTAGTGCAGGCCACTGCTGCCCCACATGGGCGGCAAAGGCAAGGTCATGCTTTTGCCGGTATCTTGGTTGGTCGCCATGAAAGCGGCGCCTGCGTAAGGAATACGCGTTTTGGACTTTGGATCTGTCAGTTTCAACTCAACATGAAAGCGTTCGTCTGCCGCCGGTTTATGCTCGCCCCAAGTCGGTGGATTGCCCATTTGCATCCACATCGGCTCTGACCCTTCAATTTCCAATTGAAAAATCATGTTTCCGGTCATAACGCGGCCTATGAGTACGGCGTCTTTCAAAGGGTCGGCCGCTGTCGTAAGCAGCTTGATTTTCGGTTCGATTGGTTGCGCGACAGCAACGGTGCTAAAGGCTACCAGCATGCAAAGTGCTGCGAGTGAAACTAGGGCGGTTGATTGAGTTGATTGTTGCATCTCTGCCTCCGTATGTGTTGTGTTGCCTTAAGTAGGAATAGCGTTGCTATCCGTTTCATCTTGGACTTCCAAATGCTGCCTGTCTGTAGGAGAGCACCTATAACTGCAACAGTAGAGGCTGCAAATAGCCCGTATGGTTTGGTGCAATGCTTAATTTGACACGTCTGAGCATCACAGAGCTCGCCAGAAGACGATAATCAGGTACTTGAATTACTACCCAGTGCCAAACCATGACTTCAGCGCAGCCTACTTCGGTTCACACTTCTAATCTGACTTCTCTGACCCTTCTGGCTCGAGGCAAAGTCCGCGACAACTACGCCGTCGGCAACGACCGCATTTTGATGGTCGCCAGCGACAGGTTGAGCGCGTTCGACGTCATCATGGGTGAGCCGATTCCGGGTAAAGGCGCGTTGTTGACGCAAATGGCGCTGTTTTGGTTTGAAAAATTGGGTAAAAATGGCGCGAATCTGTGTCCTAACCACTTAACGGGCGAGTCACCCGAAAGCGCCGTTTTACCTAGCGAAGTCCCTTACGTCACCGGTCGTTCCATGCTGGTGAAACGTCTCAAACCCATCCCTGTGGAAGCCGTGGTGCGCGGCTATTTGGCGGGCAGTGGCTGGGCGGAATACCAAGTGTCGCAATCGGTTTGCGGTGTCAAGCTGCCCGCTGGCTTGAAAAACGCCTCCAAACTCCCCGAACCCATCTTCACCCCCGCCGCCAAAGCGATTGTGGGCGAGCATGACGAAAACATCACTTTCGAGCAGATGTGCGACAAAATTGGTGTCGATTTGGCCGAGAAAATCAAAACCCTCAGCATCGCCATCTACAAAACCGCCTACGAATTCGCCTTGACCAAAGGCATCATCATTGCCGATACCAAGTTTGAGTTTGGTTTGGACGCCGATGGCACGCTCACCCTGATGGACGAGGTGCTAACCCCCGATTCATCCCGCTTTTG
>JANMTB010000123.1:0-5192 GCA_031390045.1 Polaromonas sp. | reverse complement strand
GGCACGCTTTTCTTCATTTGCACATCTTTGAAGCTGTAAAACGGCACGTTGGTAACCATGGTTAGCCCTGAAAAGAGCACCAAACCAAACATGTACCAAGCTACATCAGCACCCTTGATATTTAACTCAGTTGCGACCCATAAAAAGCCCCCAACCAATGCAGCAGCAGCAGGCGAAGGCAGGCCTTGAAAGTAACGCTTGTCAACTACAGCTGTATTTACGTTGAAACGCGCCAAACGTAGCGCCGCACAGGCGCAGTAGACAAAAGATGCAAACCAGCCCCAGCGACCTAAACCGTTCAGCGCCCAAACGTAAGTAATCAGCGCTGGTGCTGCGCCGAAGGACACCATGTCTGAAAGCGAATCCATTTGCTCGCCAAAAGCGCTTTGGGTGTTCGTCATGCGGGCGACGCGGCCATCCAAGCTATCCAAAACTAAGGCGCAAAAGATACCAATGGCAGCCAAATCAAACTGCCCATTGATAGCCATAACGATCGAATAAAACCCGCCGAACAAGGCCGCTAGCGTGAACAAATTCGGCAAAATATAAATGCCTTTGCGACGCTTTTTAACGTGTAATTCATCAGCAGTCTCTTTTACTGCGTCAATTCCATCATGCATACTAAATTAACCTATATCTAGCCAAAATACATGCCTAATATGGCTGTATCCGGCGTATTTATTACTTATATAGCTATTAAATAAATAGCAAATTAAAAAGGTCACCGAAGTGACCTTTTTATGTTGGTTCAAACCATCTGAACTGATTTATTCAACTTAGTTACGAGTTTGATCAACCAGCTTGTTTTTAGCAATCCAAGGCATCATGGCGCGCAGCTTGTCACCCACTTGCTCGATTTGGTGCTCTGCTGTCAAACGACGGCGGCTGATAAGCGTTGGCGCACCGGCTTTGTTTTCCAAGATAAAGCTCTTGGCGTATTCACCTGTTTGGATGTCTTTCAAACACTTGCGCATGGCTTCTTTGGTCGCGGCGGTCACGATGTTTGGACCGGTCACGTACTCGCCGTACTCTGCGTTGTTGGAGATGGAGTAGTTCATGTTGGCAATGCCGCCTTCATAGATCATGTCCACAATCAATTTCAGCTCGTGCAAGCACTCAAAGTAGGCCATTTCAGGCGCGTAGCCGGCTTCGACCAAGGTCTCAAAACCAGCTTTGATGAGTTCCACCGTACCGCCGCACAACACAGCTTGTTCGCCGAACAAGTCGGTTTCAGTTTCTTCACGGAAGTTGGTTTCAATGATGCCAGCTTTGCCGCCGCCGTTGGCCATCGCGTAGCTCATCGCCAAGTCTTTGGTCTTGCCAGAATTGTCTTTGTGGATGGCAATCAGGTGAGGAACGCCGCCGCCTTGGGCGTAAGTACCGCGTACCGTGTGGCCTGGAGCTTTAGGAGCGACCATCCAAACGTCCAAGTCAGCGCGTGGGCTAACCAAGCCGTAATGCACGTTGAAACCATGAGCAAACACCAATGAAGCGCCTTGCTTAATGTTGGGTTCGATATCGTTGGTGTAAACCGAGCCGATTTGCTCGTCAGGGAGCAAAATCATGACGACGTCAGCCGCTTTGACCGCATCAGCCACTTCAGCGACTTGCAAGCCAGCTTTAGCGACTTTAGGCCATGAAGCGCCACCTTTGCGCAAACCGACCACAACTTTAACGCCGCTGTCATTCAAATTTTGCGCGTGTGCGTGGCCTTGGCTACCGTAGCCTATAATCGCAACAGTTTTACCTTTGAACAGGCTCATGTCGCAGTCTTTGTCGTAATAAACTTTCATCTCAATCTCCGTTAAAAAAAAGGGGGTCTTTGTTATAAAAAATAGGTAACTTTGTATTTTAAACGCGAAGTTAGACTCTTAGAATTCGCTCGCCACGACCAATCCCACTAGGGCCGGTTCGTACGGTTTCCAGAATGGCTGATTTGTCGATGGCTTCCAAGAAAGCATCGTTTTTAGCGTGGTCACCGGTCAACTCAATGGTGTAGCTCTTGTCGGTCACGTCAATGATGCGACCACGGAAGATATCCGCCATGCGCTTGACTTCTTCGCGCTCTTTGCCAACGGCGCGCAGTTTGACCATCATCAACTCGCGCTCGGTGTAAGCGCCTTCGGTTAAATCGACGACTTTGACAACTTCAATCAGTCGGTTCAAATGCTTGGTGATTTGCTCAATCACGTCATCGGAACCTGATGTTTGAATTGTCATGCGTGACAACGTAGGGTCTTCTGTCGGTGCAACAGTGAGTGACTCGATGTTGTAACCACGGGCTGAGAACAGGCCTACCACGCGTGACAAAGCGCCGGGTTCGTTCTCAAGTAATACTGCAATGATGTGTTTCATGTGAATAATTTCCTCTTTTCGCCGCCCTCCCCCGCGCACGGTAATGTGCAGGCTTGGCGGACAATAGATTCAAAAAAATGTTGTGAAGTGCTTTTGTAAAAATTACAAATCTTCAGAACCCAAAAGCATCTCGTTGATGCCCTTACCAGCTTGCACCATCGGGAACACGTTCTCGGTGGGGTCGGTACGGAAATCCATAAAGACTGTTCGATCTTTTAGCTTCTTGGCTTCACGCAAAGCAGGTTCAACGTCTTTCGGAGACTCAATCAACATACCGACGTGTCCATAAGCTTCGGCCAACTTCACGAAGTTGGGCAATGCATCCATATAGCTGTGGCTGTAGCGGCCTTCGTAGTCGAATTGCTGCCACTGGCGCACCATGCCGAGGTAGCGGTTGTTCAGCGACACAATTTTGATGGGTGTGTTGTACTGCAAACAGGTTGACAGCTCTTGAATACACATTTGCACCGAGCCTTCGCCTGTCACGCAATACACGTCTTGGTCTGGCTTTGCCAATTTAATGCCCATAGCGTATGGGATGCCGACGCCCATGGTTCCCAAGCCGCCAGAGTTGATCCAACGGCGTGGCTCTTCAAACTTGTAGTATTGTGCTGCCCACATTTGGTGCTGACCGACGTCTGAGGTGATGTAGGTCTCTTCACCCTTGGTCATGTTGCACAGAGTTTCCACCACATACTGCGGCTTGATCACATCGCCTTTGCCGTGGTCGTACTTCAGGCAATCACGTTTACGCCAAGCTTCAATCGTGTTCCACCATTCGCCCAAGGCGCTGGTATCGGGCTTCAGAGAGCCTTCTTTGATCATGGCTATCATTTCAAGCAAAACTTCTTTGACGTCGCCAACGATAGGGATATCAACTTTGACTCGTTTAGAAATGCTGGAAGGGTCAATGTCAATATGGATGATCTTGCGTTCCACTTGCGCGAAGTGCTTGGGGTTACCAATCACACGGTCGTCAAAACGTGCGCCGACTGCTAACACCACGTCTGCATTTTGCATCGCGTTGTTGGCTTCATACGTGCCGTGCATGCCCAGCATGCCCAAAAATTTAGGGTCACTAGCTGCAATCGCACCCAAACCCATCAGTGTATTGGTACATGGAAAGCCCAGCATATCTGCCAAGATGCGCAGTTCTGCAGTGGCGTTACTCAACAACACACCACCGCCGGTATAGATGTAAGGTCGTTTCGCCTTCAACAACAGCATCAAAGCTTTGCGAATTTGTCCGCTGTGGCCTTTGCGCACAGGGTTGTAAGCGCGCATTTCAATGGTTTCTGGGTAACCGTGGTATGGAACCTTGTTGAAAGACACGTCTTTAGGAATATCCACCACCACTGGGCCGGGTCGGCCGCTGCGCGCAATGTGGAAAGCTTTTTTCATCGTCTCCGCCAAATCGCGCGCGTCTTTGATTAAAAAGTTGTGCTTAACGATAGGACGGGTGATGCCGATGGTGTCGCATTCTTGAAAAGCGTCTAAACCAATCGCATGCGTAGGCACTTGACCAGTGATGATGACCATCGGAATGCTGTCCATGTACGCTGTCGCGATGCCGGTGACGGCATTCGTAGCGCCAGGGCCAGAGGTAACAAGAGCCACGCCCACATCACCCGTAGCGCGGGCATAGCCGTCTGCCGCGTGCACGGCGGCTTGTTCGTGTCGCACCAGCACGTGCTGCATGGTGTCTTGTTTGTAGAGCGCATCATAAATGTGCAACACTGCACCGCCGGGGTAGCCCCAGATGAATTTGACGTTTTCTGCTTGAAGAGATTTGACCAATATTTCAGCGCCGCGAAGTTCGGGCACAGTTGATTGATGTAATGTTGCGTTTGCTGCGGAGGCAGCTGTAGCTGCTGATAACTCAGCTTTGTTGATTTCCATGATGGATCCTTTACGTTAACCTTTGCGAATTTCTCTAACGAAATACCTTGGGTGCCCCTTCACTGAGCTCTTGTGGAGCCGCGTCGGGACTTGAGGCCGGCAACCATAAACGCACTTATGTAGCACTCTGTTGTGACCCGTTTGCTGTTTGACTTGCAGGGCGTATTATCGCACTACAAAATGCAAAAATGTGACTTAGGCCGATTTTTATGGATTTGCAGTGCCATAATTGCGACGCGTTTGTTATACCTATAAAGCCCCAGACTGGCATCAAAACCCTTGGCAACTGAACAAGAACTCTCTGATTTTCTGAAAAGCGTCGAAAAACGAGCCTTCAAACGCTCGATTTACCACGTTCGCAATGAAGAATCTGCGCTCGATATCGTGCAAGACAGCATGATGAAACTAGCGGAGCACTATGGCGACAAACCGCCGAACGAGTTGCCCATGCTTTTTCAGCGCATTTTGTCTAACTGCACCCTAGACTGGTTTCGGCGCCAAAAAACCCAAAGAGCGGTTTTCTCCAACTTTAGCGACTTTGAATCTGCCGGAGATGATGGTGATTTCAATATTTTGGAAACTTTAGAGCTGAAAAACGACTCAGATGGCACGGAAAGTGCTGAGTCTGTGACAAGTCGGGCTCAAACTTTCCGAGAAATCGAGGCCGAAATACAAGAATTGCCAACGCGTCAACGAGAAGCCTTCCTCATGCGTTACTGGGAAGAGCTTGATGTAGCCGAGACTGCTGCTGCCATGGGATGTTCAGAGGGAAGCGTGAAAACGCATTGCTCCAGAGCCGTGGCCGCTCTAGCCAAAGCATTAAAAGCTCGAGGAATAACACTATGACCACCCCATCCAACCACCTCCGACAAGATAACGCACAGTTGTCGCAAGACCGCTTTGGTCTGCGCATCGCTGCCCGCTTGTCTAGCGGCAAC
>JANMTB010000112.1:0-3700 GCA_031390045.1 Polaromonas sp. | reverse complement strand
TATTCACACGAGGTAAACGTCTACGCGACGTCAATATTTCTTCAATATCGTTGTGAGCACTTTCTATTAACACTATTATTGCGCGCTCAGCTTGTACTGGGTTATGCGCAATGACCGCATCAAGCACAGCGCGGTGCATGGGTAGAGAATGTTTTGTTCCATTTTCTTTGGCTGTAGACAATTCAAAACTCGTACGCAACAGCGCGCTCAGCGCCTTACTCATTTGTACCAGCATACGGTTGTGTGATGCAGCGAGTAAACCCTGATGAAACCGCAAATCGAACGTAATGTAATCGCCACCTTCATAGACGGCTTGTTTCATACCAGCATATGCAGCTTCTATGCGTGCAATATCTTCTGGCGTAGCGCGCATGGCAGCAAACCGAACCGCCGCAGGCTCTACAACACGGCGCAAATCTTGTAAGTCGCGAATAAATTCTGGCGTCAAACCCGCTTTCGATTGCCAAGCAATTACATCTGCATCAAACCAATTCCATTTATCGGCGGAAAGCACATGCGTGCCCACTTTAGGACCCGTATGAATAAGTCCTTTGGCGACTAAAGACTTGATGGATTCACGCACCACGGTGCGACTAACGCCTAACTCTTCACACAAAACGGGCTCAGGTGGAATCGAGCCACCCACTGGATAACGCCCAGAAACGATGGCTTCACCCAAGAAGTCAACGGTATTGCCGTGCACGTTTTTAATCATGTGATGATCAGTTTAAGGTACAGGTGTGAGCAATGGTTTACCCGCAAAATGCGCTTGCAAATTTCCAAAAGCCAAATCTGCCATGGCCCTACGCGTTTGCCAAGTAGCACTCGCAACATGAGGCGTTAACACGACATTATTCATAGCACGTAAGGCTTCAGGCACATTGGGTTCATCTTCAAACACGTCCAAGCCAGCGCCCGCAATCACGCCATTTTGAAGTGCAACAATCAGCGCCGATTCATCAATCACCGAACCGCGCGCCACATTGATCACGTAACCTGTTTTACCTAACGCAGAAAACACCTCAGCATTGATCAAACCTTTGGTACCAGCACCACCAGGCGTGATAACCATCAAAAAATCAACGTTTGCCGCTAATGCAGTTGGCGTTGGGTAATAAGTATATGGACTGTCAGCAACTTTGTTTCTTGAGGTGTAAGCAATGCTCATGTCAAAACCAACCGCACGGCGAGCTATGGCACTACCGATTCTTCCCAACCCCACTATCCCCAATCGTGCCCCGCTCACTTTGCGCG
Organism: Polaromonas sp.; assembly: GCA_031390045.1. Taxonomy (GTDB): domain Bacteria; phylum Pseudomonadota; class Gammaproteobacteria; order Burkholderiales; family Burkholderiaceae_C; genus Aalborgiella. Next base: position 2,446 of record JANMTB010000112.1, on the reverse strand, counting down.
CTAGTGGCATGGGGCCGCTCGTCCACTTGCCTTCACGGACATACTTGTCCGCTTGCGGAACGCTGCGTGACAACGCTAACATCAACGCAATGCCCATATCAGCCACATCCTCAGTCAAAACATCTGGCGTGTTTGTGACGGGAATATTGCGTTCACGCGCAGCAGCCACATCGTAACGATCATAGCCAACACCAAAAACGGAAATCATCTCTAGCGCAGGCAACTGCGACATCAAAGCACGCGTCACTTGCGACTCTCCCCCACCTGCGATAGCGCGGATACGAGGTGCGATTTCAGCAAACTTTGCAGGATCAGTTTCGTAGGTTCTGTCGTGGACAACATATGTTTCCTGCAATTCCTGCATATAAGGCGGCCACAATTTGGCGACTGTTAGTATTTCTGGCTTAGCTGCTTGCATGAGTGATTTTTTCCGACTTTTCGGTTTAATTTTTAGTTTAAGATTTAGTTTGCTTTTGATATGCTATCGTATTACCATAAGATGTTTAAAGGATTGGGGAATACCCGAATTTTTCTAGCATTAACTCAAAATTTTTATCCCATATGAGTCAAAAACCAAAAAAACCAGCCCATGAACTCCGTAGCCAACAGTGGTTTGGACGACAAGACCGTGATGGCTTTGCCTACCGCAGCTGGGTCAAAGGCAAAGGTGTACCGCATGACCAGTTTGACGGACGCCCTGTTATTGGCATTTGCAACACATTTAGTGAACTCACACCGTGTAACTCACATTTCAGAACTTTAGCTGAGCAAGTCAAAATTGGCGTGTATGAAGCGGGTGGATTTCCACTCGAATTCCCAGTCATGTCGTTGGGCGAGACACTGCTGCGCCCAACCGCGATGTTGTACCGTAATTTGGCAAGTATGGATGTGGAAGAAAGCATTCGCGGTAACCCAATTGATGGTGTGGTACTACTCATGGGATGCGACAAAACCACACCCTCGCTCGTCATGGGTGCGGCCAGTGTCGACTTGCCAACTATTGGCGTAAGCGGTGGCCCAATGCTCAGCGGCAAATGGCGAGGTCAAGAATTAGGCTCAGGCACGGGCGTGTGGAGTATGAGCGAGCAAGTGCGTGCAGGCACATTGAAACTGCAAGACTTTTTTGAGGCTGAAAGCTGCATGCATCGCAGCCACGGCTCTTGCATGACCATGGGAACAGCGTCAACCATGGCAAGCATGGTCGAAGCACTGGGAATTGGCTTACCCGGGAACGCCGCCTACCCTGCGGTGGACGGACGTCGCAATGTGCTAGCTCGGATGGCGGGACGACGCGCTGTTGACATGGTGCACGAAGACATGAAGTTGTCTAAGGTGATGACCCGCAAAGCCTTTGAAAACGCCATCGTCACGCTGGCTGCTATCGGTGGATCGACCAACGCGGTTATTCATCTGGTGGCTATGGCAAGGCGCATTGGCGTAGAGCTGGCAATTGAAGATTTTGACCGCCTAGCTAGTGATTTGTCTTGCTTGGTGAATTTACAGCCTTCAGGCAAATACCTGATGGAAGATTTCTGCTACGCCGGCGGCCTACCTGCGGTGATGAAAGAAATCTCGCATCTGCTGCACCAAGACATCATCACTGTCAGCGGGCAAACCGTGGCACAAAACATTGCCAGTGCTGAAAATTACAACACTGATGTGATCACGCCGCTTGCCAAACCGTTCAAAGTAAAAGCTGGTATTGCCATTTTGAAAGGCAACTTGTCACCGCGTGGCGCTGTCATCAAACCCAGCGCTGCAACGCCATCGTTACTCGTTCACACCGGTCGTGCCGTGGTTTTTGAAGATATTGAAGATTTCCACAAGCGGATTGACGATGAAGATTTGGACATCGACGAAACCTGCGTCATGGTACTGAAAAACTGCGGCCCTAAAGGCTACCCCGGCATGGCCGAGGTAGGCAATATGCCGCTACCTCCAAAAATTTTACGCAAAGGTATCACCGACATGGTACGCATCAGCGACGCGCGTATGAGCGGCACGGCTTACGGCACAGTGGTTTTGCATACAGCGCCAGAGGCCGCCGCTGGCGGGCCATTAGCCGTGGTGCAAAACGGGGACATGATTGAATTGAATGTGCCTGAGCGAAAACTGCATTTACACATCAGTGACGAAGAATTAGCACGCCGTTTAGACTTGTGGACACCTCCCAAGCCACCAATGAATTCAGGGTATTGGAAGCTCTACATCGACCATGTGCTGCAAGCCGATGAAGGTGCTGATTTAGATTTTCTCGTTGGTAAACGCGGCTCTGCTGTTCCACGAGATAATCATTGAACTACCTGGCGGATTCAAGCACGAAGTGCAACACGGTTTAAAGACTGATGAAACACCTCGTGTGGAGTTTTAAATCCTAATCTCTTACGAGGTCGATGATTCAATCGGTTTTGTATCATTGTAATTTCTTCATCGGTGACGGTGGACA
>JANMTB010000111.1:0-2067 GCA_031390045.1 Polaromonas sp. | reverse complement strand
GTCCACCGTCACCGATGAAGAAATTACAATGATACAAAACCGATTGAATCATCGACCTCGTAAGAGATTAGGATTTAAAACTCCATACGAGGTGTTTCATCAGTCTTTAAACCGTGTTGCACTTCGTGCTTGAATCCGCCTTTTGCATAGCATAATATGCTATAATTTTAATAGCATAAGAGACAATAAATACGCCGGCTAGAGGCAAATATACCTCTGTATAGGTCAATTATTTGCAATCTGCACCCATAATGCCTTCAAGACGTTTGGTTTCCACCATACGAGCCGCATCGTCCATGATGATGCGTTCACCTTTGGCGTTTACGGTACTGATTGGGCGTCCCGTTTCAAACTGCATTTTGGCTTGTTTGGCGCGCTGACAGTTGTCTGCTTTGGCGACGTTTCGTACATCATCTTCTGCTTTTTTCTTGGCAGCAGCTTCGTCGTCCGCTTTTTTCTTAGCAGCTTCTAAGTCTTTGTCTTTACCCGCTATTTTGGGTGTTGGCGCAGTTTTGATGGTATTTTCTGCAGCTTTGGGTTTGCCCTCGCCATCGGAAGTCGATGCTTCTTCCGCTGTTATGACAGACACGGCAGCCGGTGCTTTTCCGGGTTGCTGCAAAATGCGTTTTGGGGCAATATTTGGCGGGGGTGGCTGGTCGCTGAAGACTTTGCGGCCAGAGGCGTCTAGCCACGTGTATTGCGCCAAGGCAGAAACGCTAAAAAGCACGGTGAAACTAGCAATAATGCAAGGTAAAAAGGTTCGTGTTGATTTCATAGGCTGAAGTTTAGCCTGAACCTGATGGTTTTGCGAGTGGCGCGCGCGTGCTGATACTTTCCAGCAACGAACGACCTGAAAAGTACGGGTGAACCCTTGTACAATACATGGCTTTGGAGCTTCCCAAATGCGTCTTTTAGGCAAAGCGCTGACCTTCGACGATGTGTTGTTGGTACCAGCTTACTCTCAGGTCCTGCCCAAGGACGTCACCCTCGCTACCCAGTTCTCCCGCAATATTCGGCTCAATCTGCCGCTGGTTTCTGCCGCAATGGACACCGTCACCGAAGCCCGTTTGGCCATCGCCATCGCGCAAGAAGGTGGCATCGGCATCGTCCACAAGAATTTGACCGCCAAAGAGCAGGCTGCGCAGGTTTCCAAGGTCAAGCGCTATGAATCCGGCGTTTTGCGCGACCCCGTCGTCATCACCCCCACGCATACCGTGCGTCAAGTGCTGGCTTTGTCCGAGCAGCTGGGCATTTCCGGCTTTCCGGTCTGCGATGGCGGCAAAGTTGTCGGTATCGTCACCAGCCGCGATTTGCGCTTTGAAACCCGTTACGACGTGCCGGTCAGCCAAATCATGACACCGCGCGAGAAGCTGGTGACCGTGCAGGAATCTGAGGGCACCACGCCCGCGCAGGCCAAAGCATTGCTGAATAAATTTAAACTAGAGCGTTTGTTGGTTGTCAACCCAGCTTTTGAGCTCAAAGGCATCATCACCGTCAAAGACATCACCAAGCAAACCAGCTTCCCCAACGCCGCGCGTGATAGTCATGGCCGCTTGCGCGTAGGCGCAGCGGTTGGCGTGGGCGAGGGCACGGAAGAACGCGTTGAAGCCTTGGTCAAAGCCGGCGTCGACGCCATCGTGGTTGACACCGCCCACGGCCACAGTCATGGCGTGATCGAGCGCGTGCGCTGGGTCAAACAAAATTACCCGCATATCGACGTCATAGGTGGCAACATCGCCACGGGCGCAGCGGCTTTGGCACTGGTGGAAGCCGGCGCAGATGGCGTCAAAGTCGGCATTGGCCCCGGCAGCATTTGCACCACCCGCATCGTGGCAGGCGTGGGTGTGCCGCAAATCATGGCGATTGACAGTGTTGCAACGGCCTTGCGCGGCACGGGCGTGCCCTTGATTGGCGATGGCGGTATCCGTTATTCAGGCGACATCGCCAAAGCACTGGCAGCAGGCGCGTCCACCGTCATGATGGGTGGCATGTTTGCAGGTACCGAAGAAGCACCGGGCGAGATCGTGTTGTTCCAAGGCCGCAGCTACAAAAGCTACCGTGGCATGG
>JANMTB010000101.1:0-19403 GCA_031390045.1 Polaromonas sp. | reverse complement strand
GTGGTCATTGCGAGTGCGCCCAATTTAACGGCGGAAAATATTGCGTTCAATGAAGTTGCTCGCCGCGCCATCGTGACTGACCCAGATTTTCACGAGGGTCATTTCTACGATCATGACGTAATCCCTAAGCGCGGCTTACGTATTGCGCGCATGGTGGGCCACATCACCTATTTAAGTGATGATGTGATGAATGCCAAATTTGGTCGTCAACTGAAGCAATCCCTTGGTATTGGTGTTGTTGCAGGAGAAAGCAGTAATACAGATGCTTATAACTATTCGACACTGGATGTTGAATTTCAAATCGAAAGTTATTTGCGTCACCAAGGTGATAAATTTGCTGAGTACTTTGACGCCAACACCTATTTGCTCATCACGCGTGCCTTGGATTATTTTGACCCTGCTCGTAAATACGGTGGTGATTTAACCAAGGCATTGGCAATTGCAAAGGCGAAATTTTTACTGGTTAGCTTCACAACTGATTGGCGATTTTCGCCTTCGCGTAGCCGTGAACTGGTAAAAGCACTGCTTGATAACAACCGAGAAGTGAGCTATGCGGAAATCGATGCACCACACGGGCACGATGCGTTTTTACTAGATGATTCACGTTATTTAAGCTTAGTTAGCTCTTATTTTAATAGCATACAGTATGAAATTAACGGGAAAGTTGCGGTATGAGTGATCTTGCCACCATACAAGCGATTGCCCAACTGGTGCCATTAGGATCACGTGTACTCGACCTTGGTTGTGGCGACGGCGAGCTGCTTGCGTACCTGCAAACAAATCGCCAATGCACTGGCTATGGCATTGAAATTGACGACGCTAATGTATTAGCCTGCGTCAAACGCGGCGTGAATGTGGTTCAACTCAATTTGGATGAAGGACTGGCGCTGTTTGACGATGCTTCTTTCGATGTCGTGTTGCAAATCGACACCTTGCAGCACTTGCGCAACGCCGAAGTGATGCTGCGTGAAACAGCGCGCGTCGGCCGCTTAGGTATTGTTGCATTCCCTAATTTTGCGCATTGGCCAAATCGACTCAGTGTTTTGATGGGTCGCATGCCTGTGACGAGACGCTTGCCTTACCAATGGTACGACACGCCCAATATTCGCGTTGGCACGCATGCAGACTTGCGTGAACTTGCTTTGCATAATGGGCTGAAAGTGCAAGATAGCTTTGGCATGCAGGAAGGTCGCATAGTTCGGTTTGCACCCAATTTATTTGCAGGAACATCAGTATTCCTGTTTTCTAGATAAGCATTTCTTCTTTGTTTTCAACAAATAAGAAAAGCCATGCATTCAAAATTACAGCCTTCAATTCCTTTTTCTGAGGCTTTGAAATTTTGGTTCAAGCTCGGATTCATCAGCTTTGGTGGCCCTGCAGGGCAAATCGCCATAATGCACAAAGAATTAGTGGAAGAGAAGCGTTGGATTTCTGAAAACCGTTTTTTACATGCTTTGAACTATTGCATGGTTTTGCCTGGGCCTGAAGCACAGCAACTTGCCATCTACATAGGCTGGCTTTTGCATCGCACTTGGGGTGGCGTGGAGGCGGGCGTGCTGTTTGTGCTGCCTTCACTTTTCATATTAATTGGTTTGAGCTACATCTACATTGTTTATGGCAATGTGTCATGGGTGGCGGCTTTGCTCTACGGCATCAAACCTGCAGTAGCAGCGATTGTGGTGCAAGCGGTGCATCGGATTGGCTCTAAAACGCTTAAAAAACCGAGCACAGCTCCCTTACTTTGGTCGGTAGCTGTATTGAGTTTTTTAGCCTTGTATTTTTTGCACTTGCCGTTTCCTGTGATTGTGATTTGTGCTGCTTTGGTTGGAGTTTTTGGTGCAAAGTTTGCGCCTCTGCAATTTTCAACTGCAACTGCCCATGCTTCTAAATCTTCTTCAATCAGTGCAGTCAAACCTGCTGTGATTGACGATAACACGCCTACGCCCGAGCATGCGGTGTTCAAAAAATCTCGCTTAGCTGCTGTCCTCGTGGTCGGTGCTGTGTTGTGGCTCATCCCAATGGCTATCTTGATGGCTTACCAAGGCTGGGAAGGCGTGTTAATGCAAATGGCATGGTTTTTCACCAAAGCGGCCTTGCTCACGTTTGGCGGCGCTTATGCTGTTTTGCCTTATGTGTACCAAGGTGCTGTTGAACAGTTTTCTTGGCTTACTGCCTCACAAATGATTGATGGTTTAGCTTTGGGGGAGACCACGCCCGGACCGCTCATCATGGTGGTGGCATTTGTAGCGTTTTTAGGCGGTTGGGCAAAACAAGTTTTAGGACCTGAAAGCTTGTTTCTGGGCGCTGCCTTGGCAGCTACCGTGGTGACGTGGTTTACCTTTTTGCCTTCATTTTTATTCATTCTTGCGGGTGGTCCATTGGTAGAAACGACACATAATAATCTCAAATTTACCGCGCCATTAACTGCTATTACAGCTGCAGTTGTCGGTGTTATTGCCTCACTTGCTTTGTTTTTTATAGCGCACATTGCTGTTAAAACTGACTTGTCTGGCAGTATTTGGGGAAGATTAGATTACTTTTCAGTGGCTGTCGCTGTCGCCGCAGCGATTGCATTGATCCGCTTCAAAATTGGCGTGATTCCTGTGTTGCTTACATCTGCGCTGTGTGGATTAGCATTTCGCAGCTTCACTTAAATCATTGATAATTGATTCCAAAGGTCAACGCTATGCCACCACTTCCAGCCCCAATCATGTCGACACTGAGCTCTAGTGACGGCGATACGCTTGCTGTGTACGACTGGCCTTTGCCTGCTGCGCAAAACCCGCGAGGTACAGCCTTACTTGTACATGGTTTGGGCGAGCATATGGGGCGCTATGCACATGTCGCACAGCATCTGAACGGATGGGGATTTTCAGTGCGCGGTTATGACCATGTTGGACATGGCTTATCGACAGGTAAACGCGGTGTTCTGCCAAAAGACAACAGCATGCTGAACGACCTAGCCGAAGTGATTGCTCAAACACGGCAAGCTTTTCCAACTGGCCTGCCCTTGGTGTTGATTGGACACAGCATGGGTGGCGGGGTGGTGGGGCGATATGTATCCCTCAACAAGTCTTCTGTAGACGCACTTGTCATGTCTTCTCCCGCGCTAGACCCAGGATTGAATATGATCCAGAAGTTTTTGTTAGCAACTTTGCCGAAAATTGCACCTGACTTGTGCATCGGCAATGGTTTAGATGCCAACTTCATCAGCCATGATCCAGCCACAGTAGCGGCTTATGTGGCTGACCCTTTGGGGCATAACCGCATATCGCCAAAATTGGCACATGTGATTACGACTTCTGGCGCTGCAACGATTCAAGCGGCTTCTCAGTGGACAACGCCAACTTTGCTGATGTTTGCAGGTGAAGATAAATTAGTGAAGCCCGCGGGAAGTCGCGCTTTCGCTGCCGCCGCACCCAGCTGCGTAAAGGCAAAAGCCTTTGAACACATGTTTCACGAGCTTTTTAATGAAACCGATCAAGCGCAAGTTTTTGAAGTTTTAAAAACTTGGCTTGATCAACAATTCCCAAAAGCTGCTTAGGCTTTTTTATTCAGCAAGCCACCCAACATACCTGCTAAATCACCCATATTGCCCAAACCGCCAGCTGGAGCTTGACCAGTGGGTGTCATTTTATTGATTAACTCTGGCAAAACTTGCGCCAAGATGCCACCTGCGTCGCCTGAATTCACGCCCATTTGCTTGGCCAAGCCAGCCAAAACGTCGCCGCCCAAGGCGCCACCGATTTGGTCACCAGTCACCGCTTGGTTTTCACCCGTGCCGATCCAAGAACCCATGGCATCACCCAAGCCAGCTTGCTGAAACTTGCCCACCAAGCCACCCAAACCGCCTTGGCCGCCGTCGTTGCTCAACATGCCTGTGATCGTGGACAAAATTTGTGGATTGTTGGCAATCATGCCAATGATGCTGCCCAAACCGCCCACACCAGCTGCAGGAGCCTGCTGCTGACCACGGCCCAATACCGCACCTAAAACTGAATCGAGTAAGCCCATGATGTTTCCTTATTTATAAAGGTTCAAAAGGTAAAAAGTTACCGCGAATAACTAAGCTTCTACCGCCTAGCTAGCCTTAATAATTGTCAAGACACGGCATTGTGACTGGCACTGCGTTTGTATGCAAGCCACAAAAGTGCTGCACCTGTGATAAATATCGGGAAAAGCGATCCAATATTTAATAAAGTCCAGCCTTTTGTCGTTACCAAAGCACCTGAGGCGAACGAACTGAGCGCCAAAACCACAAACGTGAAGAAATTAATCGCTGCCTGCGCGCGGTCTTTTTCTTCTGGCGTGTAGGTGTCAAGTGCCAAGGTTGTACTGCCCGTGAATAAGAAATTCCAACCTAAACCCAGCAAAAACAAGGCGATTAAAAACTGGTGCAAATCTTGCCCCGACAAAGCAATCAAGATACAAATCAAATTAAGTAGCACCCCCACACCCATGATCTGCAGCACCCCAAATTTCTTGATCAAATGCCCCGTGAAAAACCCCGGTGCAAACATGCCGATGACGTGCCACTCCAGCACAAGTGCCACGTCTGAAAACGGCAAACCGCACTGCTGCATGGCAATGGGTGTGGCCGCCATGAGCAAATTCATCACGCCGTAACACAGCGCTGCTGCCATGGTTGAGACGATAAATACAGGCTGACGCATAATTTCTGACAGAGGGCGACCACCATTTTTAGCCTTTTCGGCCTTGCTTTTTGCGATGTGCGCTGGAAAATTGATGGACGAGACGACCCACATAGACAACAAAGCAACGAAAACCAAAGTCAAATAAGCGCCTGCAAAAGGCGTGGCAAACATAGACTTGGTCCACAACGCTAAATTTGGCCCCGCAACCGCCCCAATCAGCCCGCCGGCCAACACCAAAGATACGGCTTTTTCTTTGAAATCTGTCGTCGCCAATTCTGCTGCGGCAAAACGGTACAGCTGCGCATTGGCGTTGTAATAACCCGCAACCACTGTAGCGGCCACCAGCAGCCAAAACTGCCGGCTATAGGCTGCATACGCACACACAGCAGCAGACAACAAACCGACCAACAAACCCAGTAAAAATGATTTTTTGCGTCCATACAGACTTTGCGATTTGGCGACTAAACCCGTACTAAGAGCGCCGCCAACCACGTAGCCCATGACGGGCAAAGTCGCCATCCAACCCAGCGGCGCGAGGCTAAGACCGACCAGGCCGTTGATAGCGATAAAGGTGACGTTGTTGGTTAAAAACAGCCCTTGGGCGATGGCAAGTAGCCAGAGATTGCGTTTCAAGGGTGTCCTGACGTGATTGGATGGGCCGTAGCGGATGGAAGAGTTAGTCTAAGGTCAAAGCTGCCAGCGCTGCCAAACCCGCCGTTTCAGCGCGCAAAACGCGGTTTCCTAAGCTCACTGGCAGGAATCCTTTAACCACGGCCGCATCTTCTTCAGCCAAGCTCAACCCGCCCTCAGGACCCGATAAAAACGTCGCGAATGATGTGCTTTCCCCAATGAGCGAACCCAAAGTTTGGGTGCCAGACCGCAACGACAACAGATAGCGCGCAGATCTAACATTTATGTTAGCAGGCAAGGTTTGAGCGGCCAACCATGCATTCAAAGTCAGCACCGCATGAATGGTGGGCACTTGGTTGCGCCCACATTGCTCGCAAGCCGCCACGGCAATGGCTTGCCAATGCGCACGTTTTTTGTCCGCGCGCTCGCCGCTGAGCCGCAAAACACTGCGCTCCGTCATGACGGGCTGGATGCTGGCAACGCCTAATTCGGTGGCTTTTTCGACCAGCCAGTCCATGCGATCGTTAGCAGGAACCCCCACAATCAGATGGACTTGTCTTGTCAGTTCTCGCTCAACAGCGAAGTGTGTGCCCACTAACACACGAACTTCGCTGCGCCCCATGTGCTCAATCGTGGCTTCGAATTCTCCGTGCTTTAGCTCGCCACTGAACAACGTGATAGCGCCGCCCGGCTGCATGCGCAGCACCTGCACATGGCGTGCTGCACCAGCTGGCAAAGAGACAACTTCGCCAGTTTGCAACTGTGAGGGGCAATGGAATCGGGGCATATTTAGATTTAAGTTATATTCATTTTTGCTATGTTTTTAATAGCTAGTTAGGCAATAAATACGCCGGCTAAAGGCGTATTTATTGCCTAAAAAATCGAGATTTACGCGTATTTAAACTCGATTTTACTGACATTCGCCAAATCAATCGTTTGCTTGGCTAGCCATAGGTCGTAATTGTCCTGCATGGTCAGCCAGCTTTCAGCCGAGCGACCTAGCGCTTTAGACAGCCTTAGTGCCATTTCAGGGCTAACACCGCTGGCTTCGCTCAAAACACGGCTCAGCGTGGAGGCGGCCACGCCTAGTTTGAGCGCCAGTTCGCGCCCGCTTATACCGTTTGGCTCCAAATAAACCTCTTGAATGAACGCGCCGGGGTGGGGTGGGTTAAACATAGCCATTAGTGATAATCCTCATAATCTAAAACATAAGCGTTGCCGTCGATAAATTCAAACGTCATTCGCCAATTGCCGCTAACGGCAACTGACCAGCGTCCCTTGGCGTCGCCCTTCAGCGGATGCAAGCGAAAGCCTGGAATGTCCATATCGTCAACCACGTGCGCCGTCTCGAGCGCGGCTAATTGCATCTTGAGCCGCTTTGCATGTACCGCTTGAATACCCGCCAAACTGCCTGTTTCGAAGTACTTTTGCAGCCCTTTATGGCGAAATGAAACAATCATGGATGGATTATACGCTGTTGCGCAGCACGCAACAAAATAGATGTTTTAACCGAATATTACTATTAATTTAATAGCTGCTTTGGCAATAAATACGCCGGCTACAGCCATTATTTACATCAAAAAAAGATATATTTATTAAGTTTTCCCAAATGAATAGCCCATTGGCGTTTCAATGCCTTCAATCTGGTCGATCAGCTTCAAAAACGGCCCCAATTCACGGTAACGATCGGCCGTTTTGCGCACATAGTTGATGAAGCGCGGCGTATCCGCTAGGTATTTGGGTTTGCCGTCGCGCAGGGTCAGGCGGGCGAAGATGCCTAGGATTTTCAGGTGGCGCTGCAGGGCTTGCCATTCGACAGCGCGGTAAAACTCGCCAAAATCTGCACCCCAGCCGGTCGCGCTGTTCTCACCCAACAGCCCGACTTTGACGGCTTTTTGCCAGTAGCGGATGGTGATATCGAGGACGAACGGCTCTTCCCAGCTCAAAAACGCATCGCGCATCAAACTGGCGATGTCGTAGGTGATGGGGCCATAAACCGCGTCTTGGAAGTCTAAAACGCCCAACGATTGCTTGCCGTTTTGAGAGGTCACCATCAAATTTCGTGGCATGAAGTCACGGTGGACGTATACGCTGGGGACTTCTAAATTGCGCTTCACAATCAGTGAAAAAGCGTTTTCCAAGGTGGCTTGCTGCGTCGCGTCTAGATCAACGCCTTTGTGCTTGACTAAGTACCAATCTGGGAACAATTCCAGCTCGCGGCGCAGCAAAGCTTCGTCGTACGGCGGCAAAACATTGGGTTTTGAGGCGAGTTGCCAGTCAATCAAGGCGTCGACGGCTTGCATGTAGAGGTCGAAATTAGGGTCAGCCAGCTCATCAGACAGCTGGGGGTTGATGACTTCCATCATAGTTTTGGCACCCAAATCGGTGAGCAGCATGAAGCCCAGTGCAGCGTCCCACGCCAGAATGGCTGGAACTTGCAGGCCTGCTTGTGTCATGAGCTTGGCCACATCAACAAAGGGCTGGCAATTTTCCTGCGCAGGTGGGGCATCCATGATGATGAAGGAGGCGGTCGAACTGTCCAACCTGAAATAGCGCCTAAAGCTGGCATCGGACGAAGCGGATCTCAGCGTTTCTGCGTTTAATTGATGCTGTAAACTGACACTTTTTAGCCAAACTTCAAAGTTCTTTTCACGCGCTGTGTCTGCCCAAAGTGGGGGGGAATAGGTGTTCAAAAGAGCGGGTTCGGGTTGGTTACTTGGATTCATGGATAATCTATTCTACAAACAACCCAGCCATGACTTTTGGCTTTATATTTTGCGCCACACACCGCACCACATTCGCTCACTCATTGCGCTGTCAACGACGCTGACTTTCAGTGGCTACGGCATCGCGCAAACGGCGATGCCAGTGCTCAAATCATCCGGTTCGCTGCAAGAAGCGATACCGTCTACCGTGGCCAATAACCCGATGACTTTTATATTTGGCAACAGTATCACGGGTCGCCCAGATATTGACACCAAAATTGAAGGCGACGCAGAACTGCGCCGTGCTGGCACAGTTATCAAAGCAGACAAGATTCAATACAACAGCTTGACTGACAAAGCAACTGCAGAAGGCAAAGTCAAACTCAACCGTTTTGGTGATGTGTACGAGGGTACTCTCCTTGATTTGAAGGTTGATTCTTTCTCCGGTTTTTTTACCCAGCCGCGCTTTACCTTACTCAAAAACGACGGTAAAGGCGAGGGCGAGCGGATCGACTTCATTGATGAAAAGCGCTCCATCATCAAAAACGCTGTCTACAGTACTTGCAAGCGCTACCCAGGGCCTGAATGGCTGCCTGATTGGATGCTCAAAGCAGCAAGCCTGAGCATCGATACCGAAACTGATGTGGGTCAAGCGCAAGATGCCACCTTGACGTTCAAAGGCGTTACGCTACCTTTGCCGTCGATCAGCTTTCCGCTTAGCAACAAACGTAAGTCCGGTTGGTTAGCACCCACTTACGCCACCGACAACATCAACGGCGTTGAAATTTCAGCGCCGTATTACGTCAATATCGCCCCAAATCGCGACGCCACGCTGTACCCCTCCGTCAGTTCCAAACGCGGATTGAATTTAGGTGGGGAATTTAGATACCTTGAAGACAATTACAACGGGCAAATTCGCGCTGATGTGATGCCCAGTGACCCGCTGCGAGACAGCAGCCGGTGGGGTATTGCAGGCCAACATCTGATGCGCTATGACACACGCCTTGGCTCGGTTGGTTTGAATTTGAATGTGAACCGCGTCAGTGACGACAACTATTGGCGCGATTTTCCGCGGGCAACTACGTCGCTGACACAGCGTTTGTTAGCGACGGACGCCGCACTGTCACTGGACAAAGACGATTATTCGATTGGACTGCGTTTGTCTAAATGGCAAACTTTGCAAGATATTTCTGCACCTATCGTTCCACCGTATGACCGGCTGCCACAATTGACCGCACGCTACGGCAAGAACAATGTATCGGGTTTTGATTTCTCGATCTCAGGCGATCACACCAAGTTTTCTTCTGACACATCTTTGACCAAGCAAGCCAATGCAAGTCGGGCGATGCTGGTTGCGCAAATTAGCCGCCCATGGGTGACGCCGGGCTGGTTCTTCACACCGAAACTGCAATTACATGCTACCAAATACCAGTTTGACTCTCCAATTTCAGACGGATCACGCGAAGCCAATCGTTTTCTTCCGACTTTTAGTGCTGACAGCGGGTTGATGTTTGAACGTGACACATCTTTGTTTGGTCGAGCTGTGACACAAACACTTGAGCCGCGCGCCTTTTACGTGAATACGCCGTACCGAAATCAAAGCACACTGCCGTTGTACGACACCAGCGCCAACGATTTCAGCTTTGCCAGCGCCTATCTTGAGAATCCATTCAGTGGCAGCGACCGCATTGCTGATAACAGCTTGCTCACCCTAGGATTAACCTCTCGTTTTCTAGATCCAAGCAATGGGGCTGAACTCGCTAGATTGGCCATAGCACAACGTATTCGTTTCAAAGACCAACTGGTTACCTTGCCAGGTGCCAGCCCTGCCACGGACCGCTTTAGCGACATTCTGGTAGGTGCCACCGTTAATGTGTCGCCCAATTGGTCTGTCGACACGACACAGCAATACAACTCAGACACGGCAAAGGTAGCGCGATCTACGATCGGCACACGATATTCACCTAGCAATTACCGCGTCTTCAATTTAGCCTACCGTTTACAAAGAGGCAGTAGCGAGCAAATTGACCTGGGCTGGCAATGGCCGCTGAATGATCTTTGGGGCGACAAGGGACAAGATTTAGGTGCGGGTCGCGGTCAAGGTGATGGCCGTTGGTACAGTGTGGGACGCATGAATTACAGTGTGACAGATAAAAAATTGGTTGATTCAGTTTTTGGTTTTGAGTACGACGCTGGATGCTGGCTCGGACGTGTTGTGGTAGAAAACTTAGCGCGTAGTGATGCTACCAGTAGCAAAAGAGCCTTATTTCAGATTGAGTTAATTGGCTTTGCAAGATTAGGCTCCTCTGGAACTTTGAGCTCTTTGAAGAACAACATTCCTAGGTACCAATACCTGCGCGAACAAGTGACGCCACCCAGCCGATTTAGCAGCTACGACTAAGCACGCGCAAGTTTTTTCTATGTTTTGATGTACTCTCATTTATGATTTTGAAAACAACTTCTCGTTTAACCTTGTGTCTTCTTTGCCTATTGGCAGGGCAATCTGCGTTCGCACAAGGGATGCGTTTAACGCCAACGCCTGCGCTGTCGATTCGTGCTGCCAACGAAGGCTCAAAAGACGGCGCTCCTGTCGTGGTGCAAGCAGATTTTATCGTCGCTATTGTCAACTCCGAACCTATAACCAACAATGAGGTGAAGACCCGTTTGATTCGTTATGAACGCCGATTGGCGGAGCAAGGTGCTGCTTTGCCAAGCCGTATTGATTTAGCGCGCGAGGTTTTAGAGGACATTATTCGAGAGAAATTGCAGCTCAAACTCGCCAAAGAAACAGGCATTCGCGTTGATGAGAGAACGATAGACGCTGCCGTACAAACATTTGCTACTCAAAACAATATCAGCGTAGCAACCCTCAAAACTCGGTCAAGTGCAGATGGTATTGGATACACGCAAATACGCGCTGATATTCAAAACCAGCTGTTGATTCAGCGATTACGTGAAAAAGAGGTCACTGGCAGCATTGTCATTTCAGACAATGAAATTGAAGCTTTTATCAAAGAGCAATTGAACACCAATTCATCGACCGAATTGGCGATAGATTTAGCGCAAATTTTGATTGCCATACCCGAAGGAGCGACTACGGTACAGGTACAAACCCTACAAGACCGCGCCACTCGACTCTTTGCGCGGGCCAAATCTGGTGAAGATTTTTACAAGTTAGCTCAAGAAAACTCAGACTCAAAAGACGCTCGATCTGGCGGCCAAATGGGACTGCGAGCGGTTGACCGTTATCCCACGTTGTTTATTGATGCGGCTAAAGACCTTAAAGTAGGCGAGATCACTGGCCCTATTCGCTCAGGTGCTGGTTTTCATATTTTAAAACTCTTAGAAAAACAATTGCCGAATAGCAATAGCTTCGCAATCACACAGACAAACCCGCGCCATATTTTGCTACGGACAGGACCCGCACTCACGGAAAGTGCCGCTAAAACCAAATTGTTAGATCTGAAAAACCGCATTGAATCGCGTGCTACTGATTTCGAGACTGCTGCCAAGGAAGTATCTCAAGATGGTTCAGCTGCTGCTGGTGGCGACTTGGGTTGGGCAAATCCTGGGCAATTTGTGCCCGAGTTCGAAAACGTCATGGACAAGCTAGAAATTGGCAAGATTTCTGATCCGCTAGTCACGCGCTTTGGCGTGCATTTACTGCTCGTGCAACAACGCAGGCAAAGCCAGCTCAGTGTTTCGGAGCAGCGCGATGTTGCAAGAAACGTGTTGCGTGAAAAGAAGTTTGATGACGCGTACGCCAATTGGATTCGAGAACTACGAGGCAATGCTTATGTTGAATACCGCGACGTTCAGCGCTAAACAAAAATGCCTGCAATAACACTCAACCCATTAAAGTTGCGACATTGAGCAAACACATTGCCAGAAAGCGTTTCGGTCAGCATTTTTTGACTGACAAAACCATCATCACCGACATTGTTGACGCCATTAACCCGCAAGTTGGACAGGTGATGGTAGAGATTGGTCCTGGATTAGCGGCTTTAACTCAGCCTCTAGTTGAACGGCTCGGGCACTTGACTGTGATTGAGCTTGATCGAGATTTAGCGGTACGCTTGCGGCAGCATCAACACCTAACAGTGATTGAATCAGATGTCCTCAGAGTTGATTTCAGTAAAATTTCTTCACAAAAAATCCGTGTTGTTGGAAATTTACCTTACAACATTTCAACACCGATTTTATTTCACCTGTTAGAACAGGTTGAACACATTGAAGACCAATACTTCATGCTGCAAAAAGAAGTGATTGATCGTATGGTCGCTCCTGCCGATAGTAGCGATTACAGCCGCCTTAGTGTGATGCTTCAATGGCGATACGACATGGCAAACATTTTGTTCGTGCCACCCACATCGTTTGACCCACCGCCACGCGTAGACAGCGCAATTGTGAGCATGCTGCCACGTACAAATCCGCCAGTGATAGATGTGAATAATCTTAGCGAATTGGTACAAGTGGCTTTTAGCCAGCGACGCAAATTGATGCGACACACTTTGGGGAAATGGCTGGAAGAAAAGAAATATTCAGGAAATTTCGACGTGAAACGCAGAGCACAAGAAGTACCCGTGCAGGAATACATAGATTTAGCCCAATCTGTTGTATTTTGACCAGTTATTTGAAATATTTGCTATATATTCAATAGCATAAAAGGCATATAATACGCCGACTAAAAGCAAAAAAGCCTGTTAAAACAGGCTTTTTTATGTTTTACGCAAGATTTTGAACTTATGCAGCAGCTAACCAGTAACCCGCATTGAAGGGGCTGCTCATGCGTAACGCCAGCGGCGAGACGTCGACCAATTTATCGGTCGGCATTTTTTCGCCTTCTTCAACTATCTCATCCAACACATTGACCTCTGATGTCAATCCTAAAGCCTCATTCGCCCGCTCTGCTTGGCTATTTTGTGCAGAACGGGCTACTGAAAAGAATAGAAGCATCGGAATGGTATCTTCCGGTCCCCCCAATAATCAGCAGCGTCGCGGAAGATGTCTAGCAACTGTTCGCGCGCTTCTTTGTCAAACTTCAGATTCGCTGGAATGTGCTCAAGCACCACAATAAAACCTGGCTGTGGGCCAGATTTGTGCAGCGGGTCAGTGATGCAGTCGTAGAGAGCATCAAAATTTTTACCAAAATGCGATGGTAATGTGAATTGACCTGCGATCAAATCAAGAACATCTTGTTTTGATTGCGCATTGGCCAAGTTAGCATACAAAAAATGCTGGTTCAATTGCTGTGCAGCCAATTGCAACTCGTTCACGCTGAATGCGCGAATCGACTGCACTATATTGGTTCTCACGGTACGAAGTGGCGTATCCATCCTCGCTCCTCTTTCTAAAGTCAAAAAAATAGTCCAAACCTTACGATTTGGGGAAACAGTTCATATCTACTCAAACTGTCCAATCAAGGACAATTCAACGAACAATTTTTCGAAAACTCGAATAATGGTCTTCGGTGTAATAACAAGCGTCAGGTGACTGAACTTGCAAACCGCCACATACGATACGTTTGGCACCGCGGTTGCGTTCACCCGATGTTTTTACTGTGTATTCACGGTAATAACCACGCTTGTGCTTTGGCAACAGTTGCTCACGATTTCCAAAAATCACACCATCTTTGTCATATGCAAAGGGTCCGCCTCTAGCTATCAAGGCATAAACCTGCTGACCTTTCACGGGCAACTCGGATACCGACATCGTCGCTAGCGTTTCTTCTCGGGCAAAGCCTTTGGCTTGCGCCATGCCGATAGTTACACCAGTAACGATGAGCAAAAAGCTTACTTTTACTATGTATATGAGGCCAATTTTTGCACCATAAATGTGGTTTTTCGCCCAACTTGACAGCATTCTCAGCATCATTTACATCCGCTATTCACATCGACTTACTAAAATTATCGCATTATTCATTCGGGTTTACCCGAAAGCTTCAAGTACGATAGTGTCGTTGAATTCAGCTGAAAATGCAAGTGACGCTGCTCAAGTAAGTACTAAAAAGGGGCATTAAGTCGCGTAAATTGTGCGTAATGTAATACGAAGCACGCTCAAACCGGCCTTGTAGCGTTCGCATCTGCCACTGTGAGCGCAGTCATATTCACGATACGACGCACTGTTGTGCTAGCAGTCAAAATATGTACGGGTTTGTTAGCCCCCAACAACACAGGGCCAATTGCTATATTACCGCCAGCACCTGTTTTAAGCAGGTTATATGCAATATTGGCTGAGTCAATGTTAGGAAATACGAGCAAATTGGCCTCTCCAACCAATGCGCTGTTTGGCATTACTGCAGCTCGCATATTCTCGTCAAGCGCCACATCGCCATGCATTTCGCCGTCAACTTTAAGCCACGGCGCTTGAACTCTTAAGAGTTCCAAGGTTTTGCGCATTTTGACAGCTGTTGGCATATTGCTGCTGCCAAAATTAGAATGACTCAAGAGCGCGACGTTGGGCTTTAGGCCAAATCGCATCATTTCCTCAGCCGCCATCACCGTGATTTCACACAATTCTTCAGCCGTAGGGTCATAGTTGACATGTGTATCGACTAAAAACAACTGGCGATTTGGCAGCATCAAGCCATTCATACATGCATAAATTTGTACATCCTGGGGCGTACTTGGGCTACCGCCGGCACGCTTGCCAATAACTTGGTCAATGTACTGCAAGTGCATGGCTGTGGTACCCCATGTACCGCAAATCAGACCATCAACATCGCCTTTGTGCAGCAACATTGCGCCTATCAAAGTCAATCGACGGCGCATTTCTATTTTGGCCATTTGCACGGTTACGCCTTGACGCTCTGCCATGCGATGGTAAGTTTGCCAAAAATCGCGGTACCGGCTGTCTTGCTCGACGTTGACGACATCGTAGTCCAACTCTTCTTTGAGTCGAAGACCAAATTTTTCAATGCGTTGCGCGATGATGGCTGGGCGGCCAATCAGGGTTGGACGCGCCAAACCTTCATCCACCACAATTTGGCAAGCACGCAATACGCGCTCTTCTTCACCTTCGGCATAAGCAACCCGTTTATTCTTAGCATTTTTAGCTGCCATGAAAATCGGTTTCATGGTGGTGCCAGAGGCATAAACAAAGGCTTGCAGCTTTTCAATGTAGGCTGCCATGTCTTTGATAGGACGCAAGGCAACACCAGAATCAACCGCCGCTTGAGCAACTGCGGGCGCAATTTTCATCATCAAGCGCGGATCGAACGGCTTAGGAATCAAGTACTCAGGACCAAAGGCCAATTGTTCACCCACATAGGCGGCTGCAACCACTTCACTTTGCTCAGCTTGTGCCAATTCGGCAATGGCGTGAACAGCAGCGATCTCCATCTCAACGGTGATGGTAGAAGCCCCTGCATCAAGTGCGCCACGGAAAATATACGGAAAACACAAGACGTTGTTGACTTGGTTGGGATAGTCACTGCGACCCGTCGCGATGACGGCATCGTCACGCACGGCTCTGACATCTTCAGGTGTGATTTCAGGATTTGGATTCGCAAGTGCGAAAATAACTGGCTTTGCAGCCATGCTTTTCACCATGTCTTGCTTCAAAACGCCACCGGCCGACAGACCCAAGAAAACGTCTGCCCCAGCAATAACTTCAGCCAGGGTGCGATGCGACGTTTTTTGCGCGTAGCCAATCTTGTCTTCGTCCATGAGTTCAGTACGACCCTCATAAACGACGCCGGCCAAATCGGTCACGAAAATATTCTCTTTGGGGATGCCAAGTTTAACAAGCAAGCCCAAGCACGCCAAAGCGGCAGCACCCGCGCCAGATGTCACTAGCTTTACTTTTTTCGGGTCTTTGCCAACAACTTTCAAGCCATTCAAAATGGCAGCACCCACGCAAATGGCCGTTCCATGCTGGTCATCATGAAAGACTGGAATTTTCATTCGCTCACGTAATTTACGTTCAACGTAAAAGCAATCAGGTGCTTTGATGTCTTCTAAGTTGATGCCGCCAAAAGTAGGCTCAAGCGAGGCAATGATATCGACCAGTTTGTCGAGATCGTGTTTTTCGTCAATTTCAATGTCAAATACATCGATGCCAGCGAATTTTTTAAACAGTACGCCCTTGCCTTCCATGACAGGCTTCGACGCCAAAGGTCCGATATCACCCAAACCCAATACCGCAGTACCGTTGGTAATAACGGCGACTAAATTACCACGCGCCGTGTATTTAAAAGCATTGTTAGGATCTTTAACGATTTCCTCACAAGGAAAAGCGACACCTGGTGTGTAAGCTAGTGCCAAGTCATGTTGATTGACCATTTGCTTGGTGGAAGCAATTGATATTTTTCCCGGTACCGGAAACTCATGGTAGTCAAGCGCAGCACGACGCAACTCAATGCGCTTTTCGTCTTTGTTCATCGTCTCATTTGTTGTCATTCAAGTCTCCGGTATATCTCTTTTGATCATTTAAAAATTTGATAGCAACTAATTCTAACCCTGCAATAGTGGAATTAGCTTGTGCATACTTAATCACGCTGAAGCATGAAAATAAGTATTGTTTAATTTCCGAATGGGCGAGTTCTGCACTGATAACTCAATCGCATGAATGTGCTCAGGCGTTGTCCCGCAACAGCCGCCAACGATATTGACCAAGCCTTCTTGCGCAAATTCGCGTAGCAATCTTGAAGTAACGTCAGGCGTCTCATCAAAGCCTGTTTCACTCATCGGGTTTGGCAATCCTGCATTGGGGTAGCAGCTGATGAAGGTATCAGTCGCTGTGCGATGTAGCTCCTGAACATAAGGTCGCATCAAAGCCGCTCCCAATGCACAGTTCAAACCCACTGCTAGAGGACGCGCATGTCGGACACTGTGCCAAAACGCCGTCACCGTTTGCCCACTCAAAATTCGACCTGAAGCATCAGTCACCGTTCCGCTAATAATTAATGGCAAACGCTCACCTGAATTCTCAAAATACTCATCAATCGCAAACAAGGCAGCTTTGGCATTGAGCGTGTCAAAAATGGTCTCTAACAATAATAAGTCGCTGCCGCCCTCTACCAAAGCCTCAATCTGCTCGTAGTAAGCTGCTCTCAGCTCTTCAAAAGTAACGTTTCTCGCCCCAGGGTCATTCACATCGGGGCTGATACTCGCCGTTTTAGGTGTGGGGCCGAGTGCCCCAGCCACAAAACGTGGACGATCTACCGTTGAATACTTATCGCAAGCAGCACG
The DNA here is from genome assembly GCA_031390045.1 of Polaromonas sp. Classification (GTDB taxonomy): domain Bacteria; phylum Pseudomonadota; class Gammaproteobacteria; order Burkholderiales; family Burkholderiaceae_C; genus Aalborgiella. The sequence goes on along the minus strand of JANMTB010000101.1, from coordinate 2,222 downwards.
TGCAATTTTTGCGGACTCAAGGTTCATTTCACGCGCCAAATGCGCCATGTCGTAATCTGCTTGTGCAATAGTCGTCGCACCAAAAGTATTGGTTTCAACGATGTCAGCACCAGCCGCTAGGTATTTTTCATGAATATCAGTAATTACATCTGGTCTTGTGATGGATAACAATTCGTTGTTGCCTTTCACATCTTTGTGAAAGTCAGCAAAACGTTCACCGCGGTATTGAAGTTCATTCAATTTAAAGCGCTGAATCATGGTGCCCATCGCGCCATCCAAAATGGCAATGCGCTTGGCTAGTATGTCGGGCAACTCCTGACCACGGGTATAAATAATTGGTTTCATAAGATGTCCGTATAGACCTCCATTGTAGAAAGACTTCAAGTCCATCCTCAAAATACCTAAAAACAGCCAAAATAAAGTTAAAAACTAGCGACAATAAGGACTGTATTTATTTACACACCCTTAAATTCTCGCTTTTTACGCTTCCAACGCCCTGAATGCCCATTTTGCACCGCGAACTGCTACACGATATCTTTGGTTACACCGAATTCAGAGGCCCACAAGAAGCCATCATTAACCATGTGAGCGCAGGTGGCGATGCGCTGGTCTTGATGCCGACGGGTGGAGGAAAATCGTTGTGCTACCAAATTCCCGCGCTAGCACGTCAACAAGCTGGGCACGGCGTAACGATTGTGATTTCGCCTTTGATTGCACTCATGCACGACCAAGTGGGTGCGCTTTTGGAGGCGGGTGTAGATGCCGCTTACTTAAACTCAAGTTTGACATCCGAGGCAAGTTACGCACTGGAGAAACGCTTGCTCAGCGGCAGCATCACCATGCTTTACGCAGCCCCTGAGCGCGTGACGAATCCACGGTTTTTGGCACAACTCGATTCACTCTATGAACGCGGCCTACTGAGTTTGTTTGCCATCGACGAAGCCCATTGTGTGAGTCAATGGGGGCATGATTTCCGGCCAGAATACCGTGCTTTGACCGTTTTGCATGAGCGCTTTGCCACTATTCCGCGCGTGGCACTCACCGCAACCGCCGATGAGCTGACGCGCGACGACATGATTGAGCGCTTGCAGCTACAAGATGCCGCCAAGTTCGTCAGCAGCTTCGACCGCCCCAATATTCGCTATCGCTTGGTAGAGAAAAAAGACCCGACCCAGCAACTACTTCGTTTTATTCGCAACGAGCACGAAGGCGATGCTGGCATTGTCTACTGCCAATCACGCAAAAAAGTGGAAGATATTGCGCAAACTTTGTGCGATGAGGGCGTGCAGGCACTGCCCTACCACGCTGGCCTAGACGCAGGCGTGCGACAAAGCAACCAAGACCGCTTTTTGCGTGAAGACGGCTTGGTGATGGTCGCCACCATCGCTTTTGGCATGGGTATCGACAAGCCCGATGTGCGCTTTGTCGCGCACTTGGACATGCCCAAAAATATTGAGGCCTACTACCAAGAAACGGGTCGTGCCGGCCGCGATGGCGCACCAGCAAACGCCTGGATGAGCTATGGTCTGCAAGACGTGGTGAATCAGCGCCGCATGATTGACGAAAGCCCAGCTGGCGAAGACTTCAAAACCATCATGCGCGGCAAGTTGGATGCCCTGTTAACTTTAGCCGAAAACACCGATTGCCGACGTGGACGCTTGTTGACTTACTTTGGCGAAAGTCTCAAGTTAAACGCAGAAGGCAGGTATTTGTGCGGCAATTGCGACAACTGCTTAAACCCACCTAACTTATGGGATGGCACGGATGCCGCCCGCAAAATGCTAAGCACCATTTACCGCGTGCAGCAGCACAGCGGCATCAGCTTTGGTGCAGGTCACATCATGGATATTTTGCGGGGTAAAAAAACCGAAAAAGTAACGCAATTTGGCCATGAAGCCATCAGCACCTTTGGCATAGGCGCGACATTGAGCGAAACACAGCTGCGCAGTGTGTTGCGCCAACTGATTGCGAATGGCGCCTTGAACATCAACGCCGCTGCATTCAACACCTTGCAACTCAACGACGCCTCGCGCGAAGTCCTCAAGGGCAACATCAAAGTGATGCTGCGTGAATCTGATACGGCGAGCGCCAGAGGCAGTAAAGCCAAACGCAATACAACTGCGGCAACCAGCAAATCAAACACCTCACTTGATTCCGCAGGAGAGCGCCGCTTTGCATCGCTCAAAGCTTGGCGAGCTGAAGTGGCACGCGAACACAACTTA
>JANMTB010000036.1:0-7669 GCA_031390045.1 Polaromonas sp. | reverse complement strand
TTCGGCTTTGACAGCAGCATTCAGCGTGTCAAAAGCGCTTTGCAACCCCGCCGCCCCACCCGAATGCGCCAGCACGTATTGGCTACAGCCAGTCGCAAACAGAGGCGTCGTTAGCGGTTTGAGCGCTTCACACTCCGCCTGGGCCTTGGCGTAATTCGCCTGCACCATGTGAATAGCCGAGCGCCAAGCCATCGGGTCCGGCGATTTTGGGTCGGCCAAGCTCGCTTTGTCCAAACTACTCAACGCACCGTCAAAATTGTGGCTGTATTGCTGCAGCATGCCTTTGATTTGCCAGTACGACGCGGCTAATGTCGCCGGTAATGCCGCATTCCCAACTGGCGCAGCCTTGTCCAAAGGCGCAAGCGCTGCAGACGCATACCCCACATACCGCGGGTCGCCCTGCGCCATGGAAAGGTCAAAGTAGCGCCGTGAAATCTCCAACCGCAGCGCCACGTCATCAGGCTTGGCCTCCAGCTGCTTGCGCAGCGACTGCAAGCGTCGCGCAGATGGGTCGGTGGCGCTCAGCGGTAGGCGCTCAACCACGTCGCTGTCGTTGGCGGGGGTGAACGGGGCGGCTTGGGTGGCTAGCGAGGTGAAAAGGCAGAAGAGGGCAGTTAAAGCGGGAATCAGAGGTCGGAGCATGGCAAATCGTAAAAAAATGTCAAAAAAGTGGTTAAAAATGGCTATAGCCGGCGTATTTATTGCCTAAGGTGCTATGAAATTTATAGTGAAAATTACTATTCTGAAACTGATTCGCCGATAGAGTGGTGACTAGAAGAATCACTTAAATCTATCGTGCGCAATTGAATATCCAAGCGTTTAACGTCGAATTCATCCATGGTCTCAACGGGAGTTTTAGGAATAGCCAGCAAATGCTCAATTAAACTGATTGAAGAGGATATTGTTGTCATAACTGATTAGTGTATCGATAGATTAGCTTTTATATTTGCGTTACTCCCATAGTAATTGCTTGAAATGTATGGACTAAGGAATTCTTAGCAAATTTTGACGATCAGATTAGCATGTCGCAACCAGATTGTTATGCGAGTTTTGGTCTACATTACGTTAATCCTTTGAATCAACTAATTATGACCAGCAATCATCTCCCCAGAGCCATCGACTTTGAGACTACAAGTCATGAGGAACTAGATCAATATGGGATGCAATTGCTGGTTTTCGAGGCACCCGAACTTTCTAAAATTCTTCGTGGACATCTATTGATCGAAAGAACACTCGAAGCGTTGATTGCGAATAAACTGGAGAAACCAAAAAAGCTCTTTGCTAATCATCGAGTGACCTTCGAGATGAAAGTTGATCTAGCAGATGCATTAGGCGTGCTGCCACCAGCTTACGTAAGTGCAGCTAAGGCCCTAAACAACATACGAAACGCTTTTGCACATCGAGAAGATCACAAACTCTCAATTGAAGAATTGAACTCGCTAAAGATCAAGTGGGTGCCAATTCAAAGAAAGGCCTTCGCTGCAGCTCTAACTAAAGGTACTGAAGAAGCTGCGGGCATAGCTGTTATTTTCTTGAATTGGTCTTTTTTAAGACTTCTTCACCCAACTGCATCGCAATCCGCAGAGGTTTAAGCAAGCCTTTAGCTTTAAGCAATCCACCATCAACGCCGTCCCCCAAAAATCCCCCCCAACACCCCACGAATAATTTGCCGCCCAACTGAGCTGCCAATCGTCCGCACGGCGGACTTGACCATGGTTTGGGCTAATCCATCGTGGATGCCACCGCGTGGGCCGGTTTTACCGAAGAGGACGTCGTTGATGCCGCCCATGATGCCGCCGCCGTTGGCACCATCTTCAGCTTTTGTAGATGCGCCTTTTTTCGCGCTGTTTGAAGCGTCACCTGCTTCTAATCGTTCCGCCGCATGGCCTTTGATTTTTTCGTAGGCGGATACGCGGTCTAGCGTTTTCTCGTACGCGCCGGCAACGATGGAATCTGCTTGCAACACCTTGCGTTGCTCGGGCGTGATCGGGCCGATTTTGGAGGCGGGCGGTAGCACGTAGACGCGTTCGGTCACGCTGGGGCGGCCTTTTTCGTCTAGAAAGCTGACGAGGGCTTCGCCGACTTCTAGCTCGGTGATGGCGGTTTCAATGTCGATTTTCGGGTTTTGCCGCATGGTGGTGGCGGTTGCTTTGACGGCGGCTTGGTCGCGTGGGGTGTAGGCGCGCAGGGCGTGTTGCACGCGGTTGCCGAGCTGGGCGAGCACGGAATCGGGGATGTCCAGCGGGTTTTGCGTCACAAAATAGACGCCCACGCCTTTGGAGCGCACCAGTCGCACCACCAGTTCAATCCGTTCCAGCAGCACTTTTGGCGCATCGGTGAACAATAAGTGCGCTTCGTCGAAGAAAAACACCAGCTTGGGTTGGTCCAAATCGCCCACTTCGGGCAGGGTTTCAAACAACTCGCTCAGCATCCACAGCAAAAACGTGGCGTACAGGCGCGGCGAGGTCAGCAGTTTGTCTGCCGCCAAGATGTTGATGATGCCTTTGCCGCTGGCATCGGTCTGCATGAAATCTGCAATATTGAGCATGGGCTCGCCAAAGAACTTGTCGCCACCCTGCGCCTCGGTTTGCAGCAAACCGCGCTGAATCGCGCCTATGCTGGCGGGGCTGATGTTGCCGTAGGAAGTGGTGTAGTCGCGTGCGTTGTCGCCAATGGCTTGGCACATAGCGCGCAGGTCTTTCATGTCCAACAGCAGCATGCCCTGGTCGTCCGCGATTTTGAAGACCAGTTGCAACACGCCAGCCTGCGTTTCGTTCAAATTCAGCATGCGGCTGAGCAAGAGCGGGCCCAGGTCGCTGACGGTGGCGCGAACGGGGTGGCCTGATTCGCCGAAAACATCCCACAGCGTGGTGGGGAAGGCTTGGAAGTCGGGCTTAGCGATGCCGCGATCTTGTATGACTTTGGCAAGCTTTTCCCCAAATCCGCCCACTTGGGAGATGCCGGATAAATCGCCCTTCACATCGGCCATGAAAACCGGCACGCCGAGTTTCGAGAAGCCCTCTGCCATCGTCTGTAAGGTGATGGTTTTGCCCGTACCTGTTGCTCCCGTGATCAAACCGTGGCGATTGGCTTTGTCTGGGCGTAAAAAGCACTGGATGTTGCCATCGGCGTTGGTTTTTTGGGCGATTAGGATGGGTTCGGACATGTAACACCTCTATAAAGATTGAGAAGTAATATTGGCAATATTGAAAAGTACAATCAAAGCATAGCTTAAACGTAAAAATTAGAGAAAAAACATGGCCGGTCACAGTAAATGGGCAAATATTCAGCACCGAAAGGGGCGCCAGGACGAAAAGCGTCAGCGCATCTGGACGCGGGTGATGCGCGAAATCATGGTCGCAGCGCGTTTGGGTGGCGGCGATATGAGCGCCAATCCGCGCTTGCGCTTGGCAGTTGACAAGGCCAAAGCGGCCAATATGCCGGCTGAAAACGTCAAACGAGGTATCGATAAAGCGACTGGCAACCTGGAAGGCGCGAATTACATAGAAATCCGCTACGAAGGCTATGGCATTGGCGGCGCGGCGATCATTGTCGATTGCATGACCGACAACCGCTTTCGCACCGTGGCCGCTGTGCGCAATGCCTTCAGTCGCTACGGTGGCACCATGGGCGCAGAGGGCGCAGTGGCGTTTCAGTTCAAGCACTGCGGTCAGCTGATTTTTGCACCGGGTACGGACGAAGACAAGCTGATGGAAGCGGCGTTGGAAGCCGGCGCAGAAGATGTGATCACCGATGACGATGGCGCGATTGAGGTGTTAACCGCTTACCCAGCCTTTGAAGCTGTTAAAAATGCATTAGAAGTAGCAGGTTTCAAAGCCGAAGTGGCCGAAATCACCATGCGGGCGGACAACACGGTAGAAGTGACTGGTGAAGACGCCGCCAAAATGCAAAAGCTGCTGGATGTGCTGGAAGATTTGGACGATACGCAAGAAGTGTTTCATAACGCCGCTTTGTCTGAGTAAGAAGAATTTAAAAGTTAAATAGAAGAGTCCAAATAGGTATTTATGAATCAAGTAGTTAAGAAAAATGCGCTGGTGAATGTGCTGGTCATTGGTGGTGGCGGGCGCGAGCATGCGCTGGCTTGGAAGCTGGCGCAGTCTAACCGTGTGCACAAGGTGTATGTGGCACCGGGCAACGGTGGTACGGCTTTGGATAGCCGTATGGAGAACATCAATATCACAGAACCCAGCGAATTACTTGCCTGGGCAGCTACAAATGATATAGCGTTAACTCTGGTAGGGCCTGAGCAACCTTTAGCGGCTGGTGTGGTTGATTTGTTCCGCAGCAAAGGCATGCGCATTTTTGGCCCCACGGCGGCTGCCGCGCAATTAGAAAGCTCCAAAGCGTTTTCAAAAGCGTTCATGCGCCGTCACGGCATTCCGACAGCGGATTACGACACTTTTACTGACCCCGCAGCCGCGCACGCGTTTGTGGACAGGTTGGGTGCGCCGATTGTGATCAAGGCGGATGGCTTGGCGGCCGGCAAGGGCGTGGTCGTGGCGATGGACATTGCCGAGGCGCATGCGGCGGTTGACTTTATGTTGGTTGACAACACGCTTGGCGTTACTCATAACGAAGGCGGGGCACGCGTCATCATCGAGCAATTCTTAACCGGTGAAGAGGCCAGTTTCATCGTCATGTGCGATGGCAAAAACGTGGCCGTGATGGCAACCTCGCAAGACCACAAGCGTTTGTTGGATGGCGATGTGGGCCCGAACACGGGTGGCATGGGCGCGTATTCACCCGCGCCCATCGTCACGCCTGACGTCTACGCCCGCGCCATGCGAGAGGTGATTTTCCCAACCATCAAAGGGATGGCAGAAGACGGCATTCCATTCACCGGATTTTTGTACGCAGGTTTGATGATTGAAACGGATGGCCCGAACAAAGGTCAGATCAAAACCCTAGAGTTCAACTGCCGCATGGGCGACCCCGAGACGCAGCCCATCATGATGCGATTGAAATCTGACTTTTTTGAAGTTTTATGGGCGGCGACCGAGCCGGGAACGCATGGAAGATTGGATAAAATCGAGCTTGAGTGGGATAGACGTACCGCATTGGGCGTGGTCGTCGCAGCGCACGGCTACCCGATGTCGCCTCGTAAAGGTGATGCGATTGCTGGTTTGCCGGGTAAGGATTCGTCCGTTGGCGATGATGCCGTGGTTTTCCATGCAGGCACGGCTGCAAAAGATGGCCAAACAGTTACCTCAGGCGGTCGTGTTTTATGCGTGACAGTGCTGGCTGAGAGCGTCAAGAAAGCGCAACTTCATGCTTATGAAGTCGTCCAAAGCGTTCAATTTGCGGGTGCGCAATACCGCAAAGATATCGGCCATAAAGCCATTAAAACTTGAATTTTTCTTGAACGAATTCATCAAACCCTATCCCGTGCAGTTCAAAGGCAGTGCTTGGGCGCAATCGCTTTTGAAGTTGCTGGGTTGGAAAGCATATTTCCATGGCTTGACTGCGTTGCAAGGTGTTGCGGTTGTTTATCCGCACACCAGCAACTGGGATGCACCGTTGATGTTCCTCGTGAAATTTGCACTGGGTATTCAAGTGAGTTTTTGGGGCAAAGACAAAATTTTTAAATGGCCGCTGATCGGTCGTTGGTTACGCTGGATTGGTGGTGTGCCGGTGAACCGCACGGCCGCAGGCGGCGTGGTGGGCGAGGCGGTTCGACTCATAGAATCACACAAAGCAGCTAAAACTTATTTTTGGCTAGGCCTTGCACCAGAAGGCACACGTAAATTGATTCCTGGTTGGCGCAGCGGTTTTTATCAAACTGCCCTTAGTGCTGATGTACCTTTGTTGGTTGTAAAACTTGATTACGGTACGAAAACAGTGTCGATTGTTGACTTCATCAATCTCACTGGCAATATCGAGACAGATATGGCTCGCATTTCGTCTATGTACACCGGCGTGAAAGGGTTTCACCCCGAGCTGGCATCACCAGTTCAAATCTTAGACCCCAATTTATCAAGACAAGACATGGTGGTGAAATCGTGAACAATACAGAACAAGTCAAAAACTATTTGCTGGGATTGCAAAACAGTATCACATCTGCAATCTCGGCTATTGACGGTAAGAGCTTCATCATAGACAGCTGGAAAAAAGCAGTGGATGAGCCCTTGCAAGGCGAGGGCATCACGCAGATCTTAGAAGGCGGCGAGGTGTTTGAGCGTGCGGGTTGCGGCTTTTCGCATGTGCATGGGGCGAAGCTGCCACCGTCTGCCACGCAGCATAGACCAGAGCTTGCCGGTGCGCCGTTTGAGGCTATGGGCGTGTCGCTCGTCTTTCATCCGCGTAACCCGTATGTGCCGACCGTTCACATGAATGTGCGTATGCTGGCTGCGACTATCCCTGGAAAAGACCCCGTCTGTTGGTTCGGCGGCGGTATGGATTTAACGCCGTATTACGGTTTTGAAGAAGATGCTGTGCATTTTCACCAAACTTGCAAAACCGCATTGGCGCCATTTGGTGACGACAAATTTCCGCGTTTCAAGACTTGGTGCGATGAGTATTTTTACCTCAAGCACCGGCAAGAGCAGCGTGGCATTGGTGGCGTGTTTTTTGATGATTTTTCTGAGCTAAGTTTTGAGCAAAGTTTTGCAATGATGCAATCCGTCGGCTCGTCCTTGTTAGACGCCTATTTGCCCATCGTCAATCGTAGGAAAGACATGCCATACACCGAGCGCGAGCGCGAATTTCAGCTCTACCGCCGTGGTCGCTATGTTGAATTCAACCTCGTGTGGGATCGAGGTACGCACTTTGGCTTGCAGTCGGGCGGGCGCACCGAGTCGATTTTGATGTCGATGCCGCCATTGGCAAGCTGGTCGTACCAGCGGCCGATTGAGGTTGGGTCAGCAGAAGCCAAGTTATATACCAACTTTTTGCCGAGAAAAGATTGGCTTTGAGTTCATCCGCTAAAACACCCCAAAAACGCATCGGCATGTACGGTGGCGCGTTTGACCCGCCGCACAATGCGCATGTGGCATTGGCGAAGGCCGCTGTTGAGCAGCTGGGTTTGGATGCTTTGCACGTCATCCCTACCGGTCACGCATGGCACAAAGCGCAGCAGCTGACTATTGGGTTTCATAGGCTAGAAATGGCGGAAAAAGCGTTTAGCGGTATTCCCAAGGTTTATATTGACCAACGTGAGGTTTTACGCACAGGGGCGACGTATTCGTTGGACACATTGCGCGAGCTGCAAGCCGAGAATCCTGATGCGCAGCTTTACTTGGTGATGGGCGCAGACCAAGCCGCATCACTGCCGACTTGGAGCCATTTTGATGAAATTGCCAAGCTGGCTATAATATGTGTAGCCGAACGATCAGATAAAACAGGTAATATAAGTTATATATCTACTTTGAACAGCCTCAACTGCCGCGCCATTCATATCGAATTGCCCATCATGCCTGAGAGCGCTACGGACGTTCGAGATCTGGTTTTGCACCAAAAACCCGTCAACCATTTGTTACCTCCTGCTGTCGTTGCCTATATTGAGGCACATGGCCTTTATCGTTAATTACATTTAAAACACTCGCATGACCACAACTACTTCTGACAGCGCCGCTAAAAAAGACATCCAAAAACTCCAGCGCGTTATCGTCGATGCGCTTGAAGACGTCAAAGCCCAAGAAATTGTGGTGTT
>JANMTB010000016.1:0-56066 GCA_031390045.1 Polaromonas sp. | reverse complement strand
AAATAGTCGTAAATCGAGGTTGGCTTTGCAACTACATGCCTATGGGCAAGGTAAAAAGCTGCTGTTATCGAACGATGTTACTGCTATTGAAGCGGCTGAATCCATGCGACGTGACTTTGTGGCAAATGTGTCACATGAAATACGTACCCCACTGACGGTTTTGAGTGGCTTTGTAGAAACGATGCAGGCACTTGACTTGAATCAAGCTGACCGGGTCAAATATTTAGACTTAATGCAGCAGCAATCGCTACGGATGCAATCGCTGGTTAGCGATTTGTTAACACTCTCTAAACTAGAGGGAAGTCCTGCGCCAGTTTCTGACTCGTGGATGAATGCTGATGAATTATTGACTGTTTGTGAACAAGAAGCCAGAGCGTTGCAGTCAGAACTGTATGAACGTGCTGCAGACTCTAAAGACCAGCAAGCCATGACTTTTGATATCCAATCAAACATTGAATTGGCCGGATCTCAAACGGAGTTGCTAAGTGCCATGTGCAACCTGGTCAATAACGCTGTGCGCTATACACCAGAAAGTGGGAGGATACGAGTTTCATTGCAGGCTTTGGACCGAGGAGGCGCAGTTTTTTCAGTAAACGACTCTGGTACGGGTATTTCTGCAGAACATTTGCCAAGATTAACCGAACGGTTTTATCGCGTTGATGCGAGTCGCTCTCGTGAATCAGGCGGAACAGGTTTGGGTTTGGCCATTGTCAAGCATGTTGTGCAGAGACATGGCGGCGAGTTACAAATATCAAGTACCCTTGGCAAAGGATCTACGTTTTCCTTTACTTTGCCTGATTACAGAGTGCGGTTCAAAAAAAGCTTAGTAGAAAGCTAGGCTATATAGACTTTATCTATCAGTCGACGAGATTGAACGTAACATAAATTTGGCAGTCCACACATTTACTGTCACAATACGGGGTGTTACCTAGGCCCTTCCTGCCACAGTCGCATCCGCTAATCGGTTAAGCCGTGTCGCGGAAGGTTTTCAAAACTTAACTTGAGTTTCCCAGAGGGAAACGGAGGTCAGCGGAAAAATGAGTCAAATTCCAACGACGCAGCCTACAGGCTCCGTCTATCAAGCCTATTCGGGCAACACATTCCTTTTCGGCGGCAATGCGCCCTATGTCGAAGAGATGTATGAAAATTATTTAGCCAATCCTGGTAGCGTGCCCGACAGCTGGCGCGATTATTTCGACGCTTTGCAGTACGTGCCCGCCGTGGACGGCAGCAACGCCAAAGACGTGCCTCACATGCCTGTGATCAACGCTTTTGCGGATCGCGCCAAGCAAGGCGGCACCAAGGTGTTGATGGGCAGTGCTGATGCTGAAATGGGGCGTAAACGCACCTCAGTGCAGCAGCTGATTGCCGCTTACCGAAATGTAGGCGCTCGCTGGGCTGATTTAGATCCCCTCAAGCGCACCGAGCGCGACAAAATTCCTGAGCTAGACCCTGCCTTTTATGGGTTTACGGATGCTGACCAAGAAACCGTGTTTGACACCAGCAACACCTTCTTCGGCAAAAACAGCATGAGCCTGCGTGAGTTGATGAATGCACTGCGCGAGACGTATTGCAGCAGTATTGGCGCGGAGTACATGTACATCACTGATCAAGCGAAAAAACGCTGGTGGCAGGAGAAGCTAGAAAGCGTTCGCAGCAAACCAAATTTAACTGCTGAGAAAAAAGTCCATATTTTGGACAGATTGACAGCAGCCGAGGGCTTAGAGCGCTTTTTGCATACCAAATACGTCGGCCAAAAGCGCTTTTCGTTAGAAGGCGGCGAGAGCTTTATTGTCAGTATGGACGAGTTGATCCAGCGCGGCGGGGCTATGGGATTGCAAGAAATTGTGATCGGTATGGCGCATCGCGGTCGTTTGAATGTGTTGGTCAACTCACTGGGCAAAGTGCCTGCAGATTTGTTTGCGGAGTTTGACCATACAGCGCCTGAAGATTTGCCAAGTGGTGACGTTAAGTACCACCAAGGTTTTAGCTCTGACGTGACGACGCCTGGTGGCCCTGTGCATTTGACGCTGGCTTTCAACCCATCACACTTAGAAATCGTCAACCCAGTGGTTGAAGGTTCAGTCCGTGCCCGTATGGATAGACGCGCTGATCCTCAGGGCAAGCAAGTTTTGCCTGTACTGGTGCACGGTGATGCCGCTTTTGCAGGACAAGGCGTAGTCATGGAAACCTTGGCTTTGGCAGAAACGCGTGGTTATTTCACCGGCGGTACGGTACACATCGTCATCAACAACCAAATTGGTTTCACCACCAGTGACCCACGTGACAGCCGCTCAACGCTATATTGTTCAGACGTGGTGAAGATGATCGAAGCGCCCGTGTTGCACGTCAATGGCGACGACCCTGAAGCGGTGGTCTTGGCAACGCAATGGGCATTGGAATACCGCATGGAATTTCAAAAAGACGTGGTGGTTGACATTATTTGCTTCCGTAAACTCGGTCATAACGAGCAAGATACACCAGCGCTGACGCAGCCACTGATGTACAAGAAAATTGTGGCACACCCAGGAACACGCAAACTGTATGCTGACAAGTTGACCACGCAAGGCATGGGAGCAACTTTGGGTGACGACATGGTGAAATCCATGCGTGCCGCCTTAGATGCCGGCAAAAACACCTTTAACCCCGTTATTACCAATTTCAAAAACAAGTTTGCTGTCGATTGGCTGCCGTACTTGAGTAAGAAGTGGACAGATGCAGGAGACACGTCGATCCCTATGGCTGAGTGGAAACGCTTGGCTGAGAAAATCACGACAATTCCCGACAGCGTTGCACCTCACCAGCTGGTGAAAAAAGTCTATGCAGACCGCGCAGCTATGGGTCGCGGTGAGATTCCGGTCGATTGGGGCATGGGTGAGCACATGGCATTTGCCTCGCTCGTGGCTAGTGGCTATCCTGTGCGCTTGTCGGGTGAAGATTGCGGCCGTGGTACGTTTACGCACCGCCACGCTGTGATTCACGATCAAAATCGTGAAAAGTTTGACGAAGGAACATACACACCACTACAGAACGTGTCACCAACGCAAGCGCCGTTTGTGGTGATTGACTCGATTTTGTCGGAAGAGGCCGTGTTGGCTTTTGAATACGGCTATGCATCTAACGACCCTAATACTTTCGTGATTTGGGAAGCGCAGTTTGGTGATTTTGCCAATGGCGCACAGGTCGTGATTGACCAGTTTATTGCCAGTGGTGAAGTGAAGTGGGGTCGTGTCAACGGCATTACTTTGATGCTGCCGCACGGTTATGAAGGTCAAGGCCCAGAGCACAGCTCGGCACGTTTAGAGCGTTTTATGCAATTGAGTGCAGACACCAACATGCAAGTGGTGCAACCGACGACAGCTAGCCAGATTTTCCACATCTTGCGCCGTCAGATGGTACGTAATTTGCGCAAGCCGTTGATCATCATGACGCCTAAGTCGCTTTTGCGGGCTAAGGATGCTGCATCTCCATTGTCAGAGTTCACCAAAGGTATTTTCCAAACGGTTATTCCTGAGAACAAAGAGATCAAGGCCGACAAGGTGAAACGCGTGATTGCTTGCTCTGGCAAGGTGTATTACGACCTGGTCAAACGCCGTGAAGAAAACGGCAGCGACGACACCGCCATCATCCGCGTTGAGCAGTTGTACCCGTTCCCGCACAAAGCCTTTGCAACTGAGTTGAAGAAATACTCGAATGTTAGCGAAGTGGTGTGGTGCCAAGATGAGCCACAAAACCAAGGCGCTTGGTTCTTTGTGCAGCACTACATCCATGAAAACATGACGGATGGTCAAAAACTGGGCTACGCAGGTCGTGCAGCATCGGCTTCGCCAGCAGTGGGCTACTCGCATTTGCACCAAGAGCAATTGAAATCGCTCTTAGATGCAGCGTTTGGCAAGCTCAAAGGTTTTGTTCTCACTAAATAACTCATATAAATCAAAGACATATTGAAAGAATATCATGGCTATCATTGAAGTAAAAGTACCTCAGTTGTCAGAATCCGTGGCCGAAGCGACGATGCTGACATGGAAGAAAAAAGCGGGCGATCTGGTCGCTGTGGACGAGATTTTGATCGAAATCGAAACAGATAAAGTCGTTTTGGAAGTACCTGCTCCGAGCGCTGGCGTACTTGCTGAAATCCTCGTAGGCGACGGCGCAACTGTTGCTGCCGAGCAGTTGATTGCACGTATCAACACTGAGGGCAAAGGTGCCGCACCGGCTGCGGCCTCTGCACCGGCTGCAGCCGTGGCTGCTCCTGCGGCAGCAAGCGTTGCTGTTGCTTCTATCGGTGGCTCCATGGCTGGCGTGGCCATGCCTTCTGCTGCTAAGTTGATGGCAGATAACCAGTTGGCTAGCGGCTCTGTCGCAGGTTCTGGCAAAGATGGTCGCGTGACGAAGGGTGACGTTTTGGGTGCTATCTCTTCAGGTTCAGCATCTGGTTCTGCATCATCAAATGCTATTAATTCAATAGCTGCTCAGGCAATAAATACGCCGGCTACAGCCAAATTATTGCCTCAAGTAGAGGTGAAATCAAACAGTTTAGGCGATCGCCCAGAGCAGCGCGTCCCAATGAGCCGTTTGCGCGCTCGTGTGGCTGAGCGTTTGCTGCAATCACAGTCTACGAACGCGATTTTGACCACGTTTAACGAGATCAACATGGCACCTGTGATTGAGATGCGTAAGCGTTTCCAAGAGAAATTTGAGAAAGAGCATGGCATCAAAATCGGCTTCATGAGCTTTTTCGTCAAAGCCGCTGTGCATGCTTTGAAAAAATTCCCTGTGTTAAACGCCAGTGTTGATGGTAATGACATCGTCTATCACGGCTACTTTGACATCGGTATTGCTGTCGGCTCACCACGTGGCTTGGTTGTGCCCATCTTGCGCAATGCAGACCAGATGAGCTTTGCAGACATCGAGAAGAAAATCGCTGAATACGGCATCAAAGCGCGCGACGGCAAGCTGGGCATTGAAGACATGACCGGTGGTACGTTCTCCATCAGCAACGGTGGCACGTTCGGCTCGATGCTGTCGACACCCATCATTAATCCACCACAAAGCGCCATCTTAGGCATCCACGCCACCAAAGACCGCGCCGTGGTTGAAAACGGTGAAATCGTCATTCGCCCGATGAACTACTTCGCCATGAGCTACGACCACCGCATTATTGATGGACGTGAAGCTGTGCTTGGCTTGGTAGCTATCAAAGATGCCATGGAAGACCCAGCGCGTTTGTTGTTTGACATCTAAATTTCAAGGAATTAAAAATGTCTAAACAATTTGATATCGTCGTTATCGGCGGTGGGCCTGGTGGGTATATTGCGGCTATTCGGGCGGCGCAATTGGGTTTTAACGTTGCTTGTATTGACGAGTGGAAAAACGCTAAAGGTGGGCCTGCTTTGGGGGGTACTTGTACCAATGTGGGTTGCATTCCGTCTAAAGCTTTGCTGCAATCATCAGAGCATTTTGACCATGCTAGTCATCACTTTGCGGATCATGGCATCGAGGTCAAAGGGCTGAACCTTGATTTGGCAAAAATGGTGGCACGCAAAGACACCGTGGTTAAACAAAATAACGACGGCATTGTGTACTTGTTAAAAAAAAACAAGGTTATGTTTTTCCACGGTCGTGGCTCGTTTGTTGTAGCTAAAGACGGTGGCTACGAGATTAAAGCCGGTGAAGAGTTGATTCAAGGCAAACACATCATTGTGGCAACAGGTTCGAATGCACGTGCTCTGCCGGGCACACCGTTTGACGAAGAAAACATTTTGTCAAACGATGGCGCTTTGCGCATGGGCGCTGTGCCGAAGAAGCTGGGCTTGATTGGTTCTGGCGTCATCGGCTTAGAAATGGGCTCTGTGTGGCGTCGTTTGGGCTCTGAGGTGACGATTTTGGAAGGTTTGCCGATCTTCCTTGGTGCTGTCGATGAGCAAATCGCCAAAGAAGCTCACAAAGCGTTTGTGAAGCAGGGTTTGAAGATTGAGCTGGGTGTTAAGGTCGGGGAGATCAAAAACGGTAAAAAAGCCGTTTCAATTGCCTATACCAATGCCAAAGGCGAAGCGCAAACTTTGGATGTTGACAAGCTAATCATCTCGATTGGTCGTGTTGCTAACACCATTGGTTTAGGTGCTGAAACCGTTGGTTTGGCATTGGATGAACGCGGTGCTATCGTGGTTGATGGTGATTGCAAAACCAATTTGCCTAACGTGTGGGCTGTGGGTGACGTCGTTCGTGGCCCTATGCTGGCGCACAAAGCTGAAGAAGAGGGTGTGGCCGTGGCAGAGCGCATTGCGGGCCAGCATGGACATGTAAATTTCAACACCATTCCTTGGGTGATTTACACCAACCCTGAAATTGCTTGGGTTGGACAAACCGAGCAGCAGCTCAAAGCGGCTGGTCGTGCATTTAAGGCTGGCACTTTCCCCTTCATGGCAAATGGCCGTGCGCGGGCTTTGGGTGACACCACTGGTATGGTCAAGATGCTCGCAGACGCAAAGACTGACGAAATTTTAGGTGTTCATATCGTTGGCCCTATGGCGAGCGAGTTGATTGCTGAGTGCGTTGTAGCTATGGAGTTCAGAGCAAGCGCTGAAGATATTGCTCGAATTTGCCATGCGCATCCATCGCTGAGCGAGGCAACTAAAGAAGCTGCTTTGGCAGTAGACAAGCGAACCTTGAATTTCTAAAGCCACCAAGTCGCCAAGGCAATGTCAGTACGAGCGGCATATGAAGCTGAATTAGCAACGCGGGGTTACAAAAGTGATCCTGCTCAGCTTCGCGCAGTCGACGCGCTAGAGCGATGTGCGCTTGAATGGAGTGAGTACAAAGAGAAACGCTCCAACGCTATCAAAAAATTGCTAAACCACCCACCTGTGCCACGTGGTGTATACCTCTACGGTGGGGTAGGCCGGGGTAAAAGCTTTTTGATGGATTGTTTTTATACCGCCGTGCCCATCAGACGAAAAACGCGTTTGCATTTCCACGAATTCATGCGTGAGGTACATCGTGAGTTGCGCGATTTGCAAGGCATCGTGAACCCACTTGACGAGTTAGCCAAGCGCATGGCTAAGAGATTCCGCTTGATTTGTTTTGATGAGTTTCATGTCTCAGAAATTACCGATGCGCTAATTTTGCACCGTCTTTTGACAGCATTGTTTGAGCAGGGGGTCGGCTTTATGACGACTTCTAATTTCAAACCTGATGATTTATACCCCGGTGGTATGCACAGGGACAGAGTTTTGCCAGCGATTGATTTGCTTAATGCAAACCTAGAGGTGGTGAACGTCGACAATGGGATGGACTACCGAAGCCGCACCCTTGAGCAAATCAAAATGTACCATCAGCCTTGGGGTGATAAGGCGGATACAGATATGAGTGAAGCTTTTGCCAAATTAGCCGAATCACCGGATGAAGACCCTGTGTTACATATTGAGGCTCGTGAAATTCAAGCTCGACGCAAAGCTGGCGGCGTGGTCTGGTTTGAATTTAAAACTCTATGCGGTGGTCCGCGTTCGCAAAATGACTATCTTGAAATAGCCACACAGTTTCACACTGTGTTACTCAGCGATGTTCCTTCTATGCCGCCACGTTTATCCAGTGAAGCACGGCGCTTTACCTGGTTGATTGATGTTTTGTATGACAGGCGCGTTAAACTTATCATGTCAGCTGAGGTTGCACCTGACGCGTTATACACAGAGGGCCCGCTGGCACATGAATTTCCTAGAACCGTTTCTAGAATCAGTGAAATGCAATCGGTTGAGTATTTGAATTTGGAACGTCGTTTGGTTGATACAAATTTGATATGAAATATTTTTTTCACGTTTTAGTGACTTTGAAAACTTTATATACTATTTCAATTGCTATATTTTTAATAGCTATTCAGGCATATAATGCAACGGCCACAGCTCAAATTACTTCTGAAAATACAAGCAATCCACTTGGATCAAATGTGACAACAGAATTAGCCAAAATTAAGCAAGAAAAATTAGCAATTGAAGCAAAATCGAAACTACAAGAAGGCGCTTGTTACAAAAAATTTGCTGTGAGCAGTTGTCTCAAAGACGTCAAAACTGAGAAGTTAGCCGCCTTAAACGATACCAAGCGCAGAGAGCTTGAACTAAACAATCTGCTTCGTTCGCAAAAAGAAAAAGCATTTCAAGAAAAAAAAGACAGCAAAGAGAAGTCTGATGTAACAAATAAATCTAAAGAATCTTCAGCATCCTTGAAATCAGAAAGCGCTGAAAATCTAGATAAACAACCTAAAACTGCAAAAATTACAAAAGAGCCAAAAACTCGCATTGAGAAAATGCCAAGGGACGAGCAACAACGTCTCAATGCTGCGAATAAGCGTGTTACAGAAGCAAATCAAAAGTTGGCTGCAAATCAGAAAAAAGCGCAATTGCGGGCTAACAAGCAATCGCAATCGAGCGCTCAAACGGCAAGCTACACTAAGAAGTTACAGCAGGCCGAAGCACATAAAAATGAATTGGTGCAAAAACAAGCTGCTAAAACGAAGCCAAAATCTGCATCCTTACCCACACCATCCGCGGCTGAGATCGCTAGATAACGGAAAAGTCAGAATTACGGATTCTCCGTTTTAGCTGTATTTCACAATGGCAATAGACAAGTTATCGCCGCGTTTACGGCTCCTAGAGCGTGCCGTCGTGATGATCAATTCGGTGGCTTCTCTAGGGTTGCAATTTTCAAGTATTGCGCCCATTTCTGTATCACTGAAGTAAGGCCAAACGCCGTCGCTACACGCCATCACCACATCACCGCTGTGTAATTTGCCAATGCTATGGTGCGACACTTTGGGCGTTACCTTACTACCCAAGCATTGGGTCAAAATGTTGGATTGCGGATGATTTAGAGCTTGTTCGGACGTGATTTCTTTGCTATCTACCAAAGATTGAACGTACGAATGATCGCTAGAGCGATGAACGAGAAGCTCGTGACGGAAATGATAAATTCTAGAATCACCCACATGCGTCCAATGGCAGGCGCCACCAGAAGTAACGATGAATGAAGCATAGGTTGTGTGCGGTTGGTCGGTTGAAGCCATTGCCGTCAAACCAATCACCATGTGCGCATCTAAAGCAATCCGCTCGAGCAAATGTGGCGAATTGTCTGTTTTTGAATTGAATGATCGAAAGAGTTGCTCGGCGGTCAGCATCACTTGGTCAGCAGCTTTGCGACCTCCAGTTAGACCGCCCATGCCATCAGCTACTATGGCAAGTATGCAATTAGGCTCGCGCATGTTGCGAAACAAGCAAACCCGATCTTGTTGGCTTTCTCTGTCGCCTTGGTGAATGCCCGAAGATGCACTGAAAGAGATAGCTTTGGTCATATACTGGGCAGGAGGCGAACGAAATGCAGCGTTGAAAAATTGAATTGGTCATATTATCCAGCTTGCAACTGTGCTTACGCAGTTAACTGCAACTATTTTTAGCAACAAAATCACCTTACTAAGCCAGTTATACGGAAAAAGAAAATTGATGAATTTTGAGTCGCGAGTTGAAGATGTATTTGCTGAACATGGATTGATAGCCCAAAGTGATACATATTTCATGCCGCGCACTGGGCAAACGCAGATGGCAGTGTCTGTTGCTAGATCCATCGAACAAGGCACTGTATTAGTCGTCGAGGCCGGAACAGGGGTTGGCAAGACTTATGCGTATTTGGTGCCCGCACTGCTCAGTGGCGAGCGCGTGGTATTGTCAACTGCTACCAAAGCATTACAAGATCAGCTTTTTGGTCGTGATCTACCTCATATTGCGAAAATATTAAATCTACCTGTACGAATGGCCTTGCTGAAAGGTCGCTCAAGCTATTTATGTCTGTATCGCATGGAGATGGCGCGAAATGACACGCAGCAGTCAGACCGTGCGGCACACGCCACATTAGCAAAAGTCGAAAAATGGTCGCAAGTGACACGAAATGGCGATTTGGCTGAGTTGGCAGGTTTGGACGAGAGGTCCCCCGTTATTCCGTTAATCACATCTACGCGAGACAACTGCATAGGCGCGCAATGTCCTAAATTCAAACCTTGTCACGTTAATTTGGCAAGAAAAGAAGCCATGGCCGCTGATGTGGTGGTGATCAATCACCATTTGTTTTTTGCCGATTTGGCGGTTAAAGATTCTGGCATGGCGGAGCTGCTGCCAACCGTTAACGTGGTCATTTTCGACGAAGCACATCAACTCAATGAAACCGGCGTTCAATTCTTGGGTGCGCAGCTAACGACAGGGCAGTTGCTTGATTTGGGGCGAGATACCTTGGCAGCAGGTTTGCAACTGGCAAGAGGTTTACAGGACTGGAGCAGTTTAACTTCTGGCCTTGAGCGTGCTGCGCGAGAACTGCGGTTGTCTGCGGGTAAGCAATGGCAAGGTGCTAAACTGCGATGGACAAGTCTTGAGCCAGAGGGCATAGATCAATCCGCTTGGTTAGCCGCGATCAATCTGGTTTGCCAAGCTTGTGAGCATCTGCGCGCTGCCTTACTGATGGTTAACGATCTTGCGCCAGATTTTGAGCGATTGAGCGTACGCTCACAAGAGTTGGGTCAACGCGCTGAACGATTTTTGCAAACTTGCCCAGCCGACGCGGTCAGATGGGTTGAAGTGGGACAGCAGCTTCGCTTGGTAGAGTCGCCATTAGACATCGCTGAATCTGTCAAAAATAAGATGCTGAAATTAAGTGCGCCCAATGAACCGCAGGCGCATAAATCATGGATATTTACCTCTGCCACTCTTGGGCACGAGCCGCAACTCAAATGGTTTACAGAACCATGTGGACTTGAAGATGCGGAGGTATTGCGCGTATCAAGCCCGTTTGACTATTTGAACCAAGCGTCAGTTTATGTGCCGCAATATTTGCCTAAACCAAGTGACCCTGGGCACAGCGCTGAAGTCGCCAGTTTGGCGGGACAAGCCATTGATGTTTTAGTGGGACGAACTTTGGTGTTGACCACGACTCTGCGAGCATTGCGAACCATAGGCGCAGCACTTGAGCAGCAATTCAACGAAAGACTGGATATTGAAATATTGATTCAAGGAAACCTGCCAAAACGCGAGCTTTTAGCTCGTTTTCGTGAGGGGGCATCTCAGGGTCGCAGCGCTTGTGTTTTGGTGGCCTCAGCTTCTTTTTGGGAAGGGATAGACATACCGGGGGACGAGCTCGCTCTTGTGGTGATCGATAAACTGCCGTTTCCACCCCCCGACGATCCATTGATAGAAGCTCGCACTAAACGGTTAGAGCAGAATGGCAAAAACTCGTTTATCGATTATTTTGTGCCTGAAGCAGCAGTGTCTTTAAAACAAGGTGCAGGCAGATTGATTAGGCGTGAAAGTGATAGAGGCATGTTAGTTGTTTGCGATACGCGCCTCACCCAAATGGGTTATGGCCGCAAAATCTTGTCCGCTTTACCACCCATGCGGCAATTGCAATCGCACGATGATTTCCTTGCAGAATTAGGTGTTTTAGTTAAAACGCATTGATGCAGACATCGATACAGTTATCACCATAATTTCCACCAACTTCGTGTGCCAGCTTTGTTGCCAGATAAAAGCTCACTTTTAGGGAAAGATGCCTCCATGATGCGTTTTGCATCATCACGAAGTTGGACAATTTCCAAGGCCTCGTAGGACTTGTAAATGATATACATTGCTTCTTCAAGTGCTGGCACATCGCGGTAATCAGTTATAGCGATTTGCGCGCGGTTGATAGCTGCGACATATGCGCCACGTGAAAAGTAATATCTGGCCACATGCACTTCGTATGAAGCCAGTGAATTAACAATGTAAGTCATGCGCTGCTTGGCGTCAGAGGTGTATTTAGAGTCTGGGAATTTCGCAGCGAGTTCTTTGTAGGCTTCAAAAGACTCTTTGGCTGCTTTTTGATCTCTCTCGGACAAATCTTGTCTTGTGTATGAACCAAAAAAACCTAAATTATCAGAAAAATTGACGGTGCCTTTGAGGTACAACGCGTAGTCGAGCGCAGGGCTGGCAGGGTGAAGTTTTAAAAATCGATCAATCGTGGCAATGGCTTGCGCTTGGTCACCATTTTTGAACTGGGCGTAGGCTTTATCTAGCTGAGCCTGTTGCGCTAAAGGGGTGCCAGCGGCGCGGCCTTCAAGTTTTTCGTAAAGCGGAATAGCTTTGTCATACGCGCCATCGTTGGCTTCAGATTTAGCCTCTGCATAAATCTTGTTAGGACTCCAGTTTTCAGATTTATCCTCAGTAATACTAGAGCAAGCAGAAAGACCAAGGCTGACAAAAGCAGCAAGAAATGTGGATTGCAATCCCTTAATTGGTAGTTGATTTTTCATCGTGTTTTTGAACTCATGAAATAGAGTTGATAATTTGATATAAAACATCTGAGGCCGCCTTCTTGAAACTTAGCAAATCTATTATATCTACCGAAAGTTCTATTGAGCTTTTGAAAAGTGAAGCGGATGCGGAATTTTCGCAAGATTTAGAGACCAAGGAGACGCGCGAATTTGTTTGTGGCGAAGCTCAACATGGGCTAAGGGTGGACAGCGCTTTGGTTCAACTGGTCAGCGAATTCTCACGAAGCTACTTAAAACAGTTGATTGAGCAGGGCTCCGCGCGACTGAATGGCCAAGTGGTTGCAAAAGCAGCCAGTAAAGTGAAAGCAGGCGACCAATTGTCGATTGATTTGCAAGCAACGCCGCAAAGTCAGGCTTTTAAACCCGAAAAAGTGGCTTTTGAGGTTATTTTTGAAGATGAACACCTTTGGGTTATCAACAAACCTGTGGGGCTGGTAGTGCACCCAGCCCCTGGGAATTGGAGCGGAACCTTGTTGAATGGTTTGCTCGAACGCGACCCCAATGCCGTATTGCTGCCTAGGGCCGGCATAGTTCACCGACTTGACAAAGACACCAGTGGGTTGATGGTTGTAGCAAGGACACGGCAGATGATGGACGCTTTGGTGCAAAAAATTGCTGCCAGAGAGGTGAATCGCTTGTATTTGGCGCTGGGCTTGCGCACTTGGACTGGACCGAAAGAGCGCGATGTGAGCGAATCGATTGGTCGAGACGCTAGGAATCGACTGCGGATGGCTGTTGTTGCGCACGATAATCAGTATGGAAAAACTGCAAAAACCTCGTTTAAATTGCTACAAAATTGTGAGCAAGGTTGCCTTATATTATGCCGACTACATACAGGTAGAACCCATCAAATACGGGTTCACATGGCTCATATTGGTCACCCCTTGGTGGCAGACAGTGTGTATGGTGGTGCGCAGGCCGCAGGCATGCTGCGCCAAGCCTTGCACGCTGAACAACTGGCGTTTGAGCACCCCGTGACGGGTCAGGCAATGCATTTTGTTGCTTCATTGCCTCAAGATTTCAAGCAGGCTTTGACGAATTGGGGGCTAAGTTACAATGGGGTGTCTGCAAAATAAGCGTTTACTACGTCGTGTCGCTTGAATTCTTGCTCTATCGATCTTTAAAGATCTTTATAGAACTACATTACTTGAATTTGGATGTGGCAAAGCTCTCTGTGCTTTGCAGTCGCAGATTGATTCAGCTTTATTCTTGAAAACTTAATATTATGAATACGTTGGATGCTAAGCGTATCCTTGAAACTGCCCTAATCTGCGCACAACAGCCCTTGTTGGTGCGTGATATGCGCGTTCTTTTTGATGAAGAAATTGGCGCTGATACTTTAAAAACCATACTGCTGGACTTACAACAGGATTGGGCAGTCAAAGGGGTGGAATTGATCAATGTGGCCAGCGGTTGGCGTTTTCAAAGTCGCCCTGAAATGCGTGAATACTTGGATAGGTTAGCACCAGAGAAGCCTCCCAAATACACGCGTGCGGTTTTAGAAACTTTGGCGATTATTGCTTATCGTCAACCAGCTACGCGCGGAGATATGGAAGATATTCGTGGTGTCACCATCAATGCTTTGATTTTGAAACAGTTAGAAGATCGCGGATGGGTTGAAGTTATTGGTCACCGTGAGAGTGTGGGGCGACCGGCATTGTTTGCCACGACCAAGCAGTTTTTAGACGATATGGGTATAGAGTCGTTAGATCAATTGCCTGAATTAGGACCCCTGCAAGAGCAGGTTTTAGAACATTTAGAGCATTTAGAGCGTAGCGATGACGCTAAGCCGGCGCACGAATCACAGTCAGAGTTACCCATGAGTGATGCCGTTGAAAACTAAGCGGTGCAAACTATACAAGCAAAATTTGAGAACTACTATGAATCCGGAAATAAATAACACGCCACTTGTGTCGAATGCGATTGGCGAAATTGTCACTGCCGAGCTACCGCTTAGCGCTGTTATAGAGAATGGTGAAAACCGTACCGCAGTAAATAAATCGAAAGACATTATTCATTTTGAAGACGTCACGTCAGGGCTTTTTGATGCGGAAGACGCTGATGAATCCATCGTGCCCGCACGTAGGGTGCTACAGCCGCAACCTGAGCAGCCAAAATTGCACAAGGTTTTGGCGCAAGCCGGTATGGGTTCGCGCTTGGAGATGGAGCAGCTCATCATGGAAGGGCGTATCTCCGTCAACAACGAGCCTGCTCATATTGGGCAACGTATTCAATACAGCGACCATGTCAAAGTTAATGGTAAACCGATTCGATTTAGGATTGAAGCACCCCCGACGCGGGTTATTGCGTATCACAAGCCAGCTGGTGAAGTCGTTACCCATGACGATCCGCAGAATAGACCAACTGTATTTCGAAAATTACCCAAGTTATACCAAGGCAAATGGCAATCAGTAGGCCGTTTAGATTTAAATACCGAAGGTTTATTGCTTTTTAGCAGTTCAGGTGATTTGGCTAATAACTTGATGCATCCGCGATTTGGACTAGAACGCGAATATGCAGTCCGAGTATTGGGTAAACTCAACAAAGAAGAAAAGCAAAAATTACTTGACGGCGTGCAACTTGACGACGGCTTGGCGCAATTTGGTTCGATTGAAGACGGCGGCGGCGAAGGTGCCAATTGCTGGTACCGCGTCACCATTTCAGAAGGCCGTAATCGTGAAGTTAGGCGTATGTTTGAATCGGTAGGACATGCTGTCAGTCGATTAATTCGCATCCGTTATGGTGCCATGATGTTGCCGCGCGGGTTAAAACGTGGCGCTTGGATGGAGTTAGGCGAAACCGATATTCGTGCATTGATGAATGCCGTCAGTGCATCATCATCTCAACGACAAAACGTCGATCAAGCTGGCGAAAGTACTGGAAATACTAACAGTAGTGACCGACCACCGCGATCCAACAATCGAGGTAATCGTGGCAGTGGTGTCCGTGGGCAGTCGCAATCTAGAGGCAACCCGTCAACACCCGGCGGCAAGTTTCCACCTAGGCAAACACCTGATTTTGCTCAAAAACAACGTCCTCAGGGTGATAGCAGGCCAAATAATACGCCAAATAATACGATACCTGACCCTTTAAAGACATCTTTGGGCTACATCGGCGCTGATAGCTTGAACCAGCAAAGGCAGCAACGCCGCAGCAGTTCTGGTTCGGGGTCGGGCGGATCAGGCGCTAGGCGTCCATCGCGCGGAAGATAAAAAAATAACAATAGCAGGCTAAAATAGAGAGCTTGGCAAAATTCGTTGAAATCACAAGTCCAAGGTAATAAGGAAATATTAGAAATGTCTATCGAACGCACTCTCTCCATAATCAAACCTGATGCAGTTGCTAAAAACGTCATTGGCCAGATCTATGCTCGTTTTGAAGCAGCTGGTCTTAAAGTTGTCGCTGCAAGAATGGCGCATTTGTCACGTGGCGAAGCAGAGGCTTTCTACGCCGTACATAAAGAGCGCCCTTTTTTCAAAGACTTGGTCGGCTTCATGATCTCAGGTCCTGTGATGATCCAAGCTCTCGAAGGTGAAGGCGCCATTTTGAAGAACCGTGACTTGATGGGCGCTACTGATCCGAAAAAAGCAGCACCGGGCACGATTCGTGCTGATTTTGCTGACAGCATTGATGCCAACGCTGTTCATGGTTCTGACGCTGCGGAAACTGCTGCCGTTGAAATCGGCTTCTTTTTCCCTGGCATGAACGTTTACAGCCGTTAATTTATCGTCTGTGGTCATGGTATGACGGTCAACCTTCTTGATTTTGATCTAAAGGGCTTGACCGTTTTTTGCGCTGCCTTGGGCGAAAAAAGCTTTCGCGCCACTCAGCTTTTTCGTTGGATTCACCAAAAAGGCGCGACTGACTTCGAGCAAATGACCGATCTAGCGAAACCGCTACGGTCAAAATTGGCGCAAACTGCCCATTTGCAAAGCCTAAAAATTATCAGTCAGCAAGAGTCTACGGATGGCACCATCAAATGGTTGTTTGATGTTGGCTCTGGCGATGCTGTAGAGGCAGTTTTTATTCCAGAAGAAAACCGAGGCACGCTTTGCATTTCCTCGCAAGCTGGCTGTGCCGTTGGCTGCCGCTTTTGCTCAACGGGACATCAAGGCTTCAGTCGTAATTTAACAACAGGCGAGATCATTGCGCAATTGTGGTTTGCCGAGCATTTTTTACGTAAGCATTTGTCATCAAAAGAACGCGTCATTTCTAATGTCGTGATGATGGGCATGGGCGAGCCGCTTCAAAATTATTCTGCTTTATTGCCCGCACTGAGAACCATGCTGGATGATCATGGTTACGGCTTATCGAGAAGACGTGTGACAGTTTCAACATCTGGCGTCGTTCCTATGATCGACCGCTTAGGCTCAGATTGCCCCGTCGCGCTTGCCGTTTCTTTACATGCGCCTAACGATGCGTTGCGTAATAATTTGGTTCCACTGAATCAAAAATATCCTATCGATGAGTTGATGAGTGCATGCCGTAGGTACTTGGAGTTTGCACCGCGTGACTTCATTACCTTTGAGTATTGCATGCTACAGGGCGTCAATGATCAAATAGAGCATGCCAAGCAATTGGTTGCACTGATCAATCAGCAGTCAAAATTAGGCTTGAACTGTAAATTTAATTTAATACCCTTTAATCCATTTCCAGAATCTGGGCTTTTATGTTCTTCTAAATCGCAAGTTACAGTATTTGCAAAAGTTTTGATGGATGCTGGCTTGGTAACGACCATCCGGAAAACCCGCGGTGACGATATTGATGCAGCTTGCGGTCAACTTGCGGGAGAGGTGATGGATCGAACTCGAGTTGGCGCAAGGATTGAAAAGCAGCGCACCATTAAAATTACTCTTGTTGAAGATATTCGAACGAGTACTGCAGATATTCCTGCATCAGTTCAACATTGATGGCGTTTGCCCTATGATCAGCGTGATGAATACACTCAATTCCTCAAAAAACGCAGTTCAATTAGGTGCTAATTGTTTGCGTATCTTGGCTTGCGTTTTGATAATGAGTTTTGTTGCTGCTTGTGCGAATCAAAATACCAATGCTGGTGTTGATTTAGTGACGGCTTCCGACGAAACAGACAGTCAAAGACGCGCCAAAATTAGGTTAGAGCTTGCAGTTGGTTATTTAGACCAAGGTCAACCAAGTATTGCTTTAGATGAAGTAAAGCTTGCGATTGTGGCAGATCCACGCTCTGCCGATGCTTATAGTCTGCGCGGCTTGATTTATATGCGTTTAAATGATTTTGGCTTGGCGCGAGATAGTTTTAACCGTGGCATAGCGCTGAACCCCAGAGATGGTAATATTTTGCACAATCTAGGTTGGTTAGCTTGTCAAGAATCTCGTTTTGCGGAAGCTATACTTAATTTAGACAAAGCATTGCTAAGCCCTAGCTACGCTGGGCAGGCAAAAACCTATTTGGCCAAGGGAATTTGTCTTTTGCGATCGGGAGATGCGCGACAAGCAGAGAGCAATTTCTTGCGCTCTTTTGAAATCGATGCGGGTAACCCTATTACCACATTCAATTTGGCGAATCTACTTTACAAACGCAATGATTTAGTGAGATCGCAGTTTTATATTCGTCGCCTCAATAACAATGAATATGTCAATGCCGAATCGCTTTGGTTAGCTACAAAAATTGAAAAAAAATTAGGTAACCAACAAGGCGTTGTGCAATTGTCGGACCGACTTAGGAAGCAGTTCCCCACCTCTAGAGAGTTTGGATTGTTTGAACGAGGTGCATTCGATGAATGAAAATTTAACAATGTCAGATACGGAGTCGATGCAAGAACAATTTGGTTCGAATTCCTCGGCAACTGCAGGCCAAATGCTGAAGAAAGCACGTCTAGATGCCGGCTTGCATATTGCTGCACTGGCGGTATCATTGCGTGTTCCTGTGAAGCGCATTGAAGCATTAGAAAATGGGCAGATGGATCAGCTGCCGGATATGGTTTTCGTGCGCGCTCTAGCATCAAGCATTTGCCAAGCTTTAAAAATTGATCCTGCGCCTATTTTAGAAAAATTACCAAAAGCCGCGTTACCGCGATTAAACCGTGATGACGTAGCAATCAACGCGCCAATAACTGTTTCTGGTGGCGGTAAAGAATCTTTATTATTAGCCTTACTTACATCTCCTTGGTTGTTGGGCGTTTTATTTCTTTGCATAGGGGCTATAGGTATTTACTTTTGGCCAAAAGCTTCAGTTATAGCGCTTCCTGAGCTTGCTATTTCTCCCAAAGTTGTGCCTGAAGGTGGTGTCAGCCAAGCTAAAGAAGTTCAAGCAGCTACCGAGAGTAGTGTTGCTCCAAATTTGACACCTAGCTCATCTCTAGCCGGTACATCTTCTGCCTATAATGCTACAATAATTGCAGCATCGCCAGTTACCGAAGTTCTAGCGATAGCAGCCGCAACCGCTCCTATTACTGTATCAACAAGCGATAAACTTGTGACTTTTAAAGCGACAGGGCAAACTTGGGTTGAAGTCAAAAATGCAGAAGGAGCTACAGTGTTTAAAAGGTTACTGAATGATGGTGAATCTGCTGGCACCTCCGGCACAACACCTTTAACAGTTATTGTGGGGCGTGCAGATTTGACGCAAGTGGAAGTGCGTGGAAAGCCTGTCAATTTGACCCCGATTTCAAAAAGTAATGTTGCTCGGTTTGAGGTGAATTAATGTCATTGTGTTTGCCTGAATTTGATCCTATCGCTACCGCTTCACCCGCAACTCGTCATTCAAGACAAGCCAGTGTTGTATGGGGCTCACGCATAGTGACCGTTGGTGGTGATGCGCCGGTGCGCATCCAGTCTATGACTAACACTGATACTGTGGACGCAATTGGGACGGCGATACAAATCAAAGAATTGGCATTGGCCGGATCAGAGATGGTGCGTATCACCGTAAATACGCCTGAAGCTGCAGCGCAGGTGCCTTATATTCGCGAACAACTAGATCGCATGGGTATTGACGTACCTTTGGTTGGTGATTTTCATTACAACGGACACCGGTTACTGACTGATTTTCCTGATTGCGCACAAGCGTTGTCGAAATATCGTATTAATCCCGGTAACGTCGGTAAAGGCGATAAAAAAGACAAGCAATTTGGACAAATGATCGAAGCCGCCATCCGCTGGAACAAAGTTGTACGCATTGGTGTCAATTGGGGAAGCTTGGATCAAGAACTGTTGGCGAATTTGATGGATACAAATGGTCAAAGAGCCTTGCCTTGGGATGTCAAGCAAGTGATGTACGAGGCTTTGGTGACTTCTGCCATTGATTCGGCCAAATTAGCTGAAAGCATAGGATTAGACGGGAACCAAATCATCTTGTCATGCAAAGTCAGTGGTGTGCAAGACTTGATCTCCGTTTATCGCGGCTTGTCTAAGCGCTGTGACTATGCACTTCACCTTGGTTTAACAGAGGCTGGAATGGGCACAAAAGGCACAGTTGCATCAGCAACCGCCTTATCAATACTGCTGCAAGAGGGCATCGGTGATACCATTCGTGTGTCCTTGACACCGCAACCTGGTGAAGCTCGTACGCAAGAAGTCTTAATTGCTTCAGAAATCTTGCAATCAATAGGTTTACGCAGTTTTGTGCCCAGCGTCACGGCATGCCCGGGCTGCGGTCGTACGACCAGCTCTACTTTTCAAGAGTTGACCAAGCAAATTGATGATTTCTTACGTGCACAAATGCCTGTATGGAAAACACAATACCCAGGCGTTGAAAAAATGAAAGTTGCTGTGATGGGTTGCATTGTCAACGGTCCCGGCGAAAGCAAGCATGCCGATATTGGCATCAGCCTGCCTGGTACGGGTGAAGCGCCGGCAGCGCCGGTTTACATTGACGGTGAAAAAAGCGTGACTTTACGTGGTGAAAACATCGCGCAAGAGTTTCAAGTGCTCGTTGAAAACTACATTGAGAACCGCTTCGCTAAGCAATTGTGATGCAACAGAAAATGGAAAAAATAGTTGCCGTCAAAGGCATGAACGATATATTGCCTCCTGACTCAGCGCGATGGGAATGGTTTGAAGCACATGTACGCGACGTGATGGCTGCTAGCGCTTACCGCAATATTCGTACACCCATCGTCGAGCCCACTGCTTTGTTTGTGCGGGGGACGGGTGAGACGACAGATATTGTTGAAAAAGAGATGTACTCGTTTGAAGACAGGCTCAATGGTGAACAGTTGACACTTAGGCCGGAAAACACGCCTGGCGTGGTGCGTGCCGCGATTGAACATAACTTGACCTATGAAGGCGGTAAGCGCTTGTATTACATGGGGCCGATGTTTCGGCATGAGCGCCCCCAACGCGGTCGCTATCGCCAGTTTTATCAACTCGGCGCAGAAGCGCTGGGCTTTGCCGGCCCTGAAGTTGATGCTGAATTGATGCTTTTAGTTGATCAAATTTTCAAACGCTTAGGTGTGAAAAATATCCGTGCAGAAATTAACAGTTTAGGTGTCCCATCAGAACGTCAAGCCCACCGTGTTGCATTGATTGTTTATTTTCAACAACACTCAGATTTGTTGGACGCGGACGCGCAGCGTCGTTTGCTTACCAACCCCTTGCGCATTCTGGATACCAAAAACCCAGCTATGCAAGCGATGGTGAAAGCAGCACCGCAATTGCTTGATTTTTTGGGTGAAGCATCGTTGAAGCATTTAGAAACCGTTCAACGGCTTTTGACAGCTTGCGGCATGGCTTGGACGGTTAATCCAAGGTTAGTGCGTGGTTTAGATTACTACAGCCACACTGTGTTTGAATTCATCACTGACGAGCTAGGCGCGCAAGGCACGGTTTGCGGCGGTGGGCGCTACGATGGCTTGTTTGAGGTTTTGGGTGGCAAGCCAACGCCTGCAGTCGGCTGGGGCATGGGCATAGAGCGCGTGTTGGAGCTACTCAAAGAGCAATCCATAGAATCGTCGAACATTGTTTTAGATGCTTATGCTATCGTGCCAGATTTGGCGGATTCAGTGCGCGTTGCACCTGTATTGCAGCAACTTCGCGCACATGGCATCAGCATACAAATGCATGCAACGGCTGACGGTGCAGCTGGTGCGATGAAGAGTCAATTCAAAAAAGCGGATGCTAGTGGCGCTCGTTATGCTTTGATATTTGGCACTGAGGAGCTGAAGAAACAACAAGTTGCGGTGAAATCGTTGCGCGATGGGTTGGGCTCTCAAACACTGCAGTCCTTAGAATCCGTAGAATCATGGGCTAAAACCTTACTGATATAAGCTTCAAGTTTAAAATTTTCAGGATATAAATTCAGTTTTAGTTATTAAAATCCGTTTTAGTATTTCGCATTCATTTTCAAAATAATTATTTTTATGGCAAACAATCTCGACGAACAAGAACAATTAGACCAATTCAAGTATTTTTGGAAGCAATACGGCAATATCATCACTTGGACATTGATCGCCGTTCTGGGAGCTTATGCTGCATGGAATGGCTATCAATATTGGCAGCGCAACCAAGCCACCCAAGCAGCCGCCATGTTTGATGAGGTAGAGCGCAGCATTGCCTCTGCTGACGTGGCAAAAGTTGAGCGAGCATTGACGGATATGAATGCTAAATTCGGCTCTAGCCCCTACGCCCAGCAAGCTGGTTTACTCGCAGCTAAAACTTTTTACGAAAAAGGCAATCTAGATGCCAGCAAGAAAGCCTTGGCTACGGTTGCTGAAAAATCTTCAGATGTCGGCTATCAGGCTATTGCCAAGCTACGTTTGGCCAGTGCACAAATAGAAGGCAAAAATTATGACGATGCGTTGAAGCAATTAACGGGCACTTTCCCAAAAGATTTTGAACCCTTGGCTGCTGATCGCCGTGGCGATGTATTGGCGTTGCAAGGTAAACCTGCCGAAGCAAAGGCCGAATATGTCAAGGCTTACAAAGGCTTAGAAGAGCGCTCAGGCTATCGTCGATTGGTAGAAGTTAAATTGAATGCATTAGGTGGCGATCCAGTGACGGCTCCTGTAGCAACTCCTGCAACATCTTCGCCTGCTCCTTCATCAGCAGCATCGGAGCCGAAAAAATGATGCTCGCGGGGCAAGCTTTTAAGGTCACAGCGCGTGGTCTAGGCAGCTTTATCTGGCTTGCCTCGGCTATTGGCATATTGGCTGGCTGTGCCAACGTGGGTTCAAGCTTAGGTTTGGGTTCGACTGAAAAAGCAAAGCCTACTGAGCTTGCCGTTAATGTGCCCAAGCTGGCTGTTCGCTTGGCATGGTCGGGCAAGATAAATGCAGTTAACTTCCCTTTGAATATCGCTGTAGCCGGCCTAAATGTTTCTAATTCTGCTAGTTTAAATATAGCAAGTAGCGATGGCGCGGTTGCTAGTTTCAATGCTACAACAGGGAGCGAATTGTGGCGAGCGCAAGCCGGCAGAGCAATCGCAGCAGGTGCTGGTGCTGGAGATGGAAAATTGGCGGTGATTACGGAAACAAATGAGCTAATCACATTTGAAAATGGACGTGAAGTGTGGCGTCAAAAACTTACGACCTCTAGCTTTACCGCGCCCCTTGTGGCCAACGGTAAAGTGTTTGTCTTAGGTTCAGACCGCTCAGTTTCCGCTTTTGAGAGCTATAAAGGCGGCAAATTGTGGACGCAAAAACGATCCACCGATGCATTGACTTTGCGTCAAGCAGGTGTTTTGCTGATGGTGAGTGACACTCTGGTGGCAAGCTCATCTGGTCGGCTGATCGGCATGAATCCATTGGACGGCAGCGTCCGTTGGGAAACGCCCATTGCGGTTGCGCGCGGTACCAACGACATAGAGCGTTTGGTTGATTTGGTCGGCAGTGTTTCTAACGTCAGCGAAGTTGTTTGTGCACGCGCTTACCGCGTTAGTGTTGGCTGCGTCAATACCTTCCGAGGCCAATTGTTGTGGAGCAAACAAGCCATTGGCTTTGTGGGCGTTCAAGGTGACGATCGCAGCTTGTTTGGCGCAGAGTCAGATGGCAAAATGGTCGCGTGGAACAGCGCCAATGGTGAGCGCTTGTGGGTTGCTGATCAATTACTCAACCGCAGTTTGAGCGCGCCAGCAGTGATGGAGAAAGCAATTGCCGTGGGCGACAGCACCGGTTTGGTTCATTTTTTATCTAAAGCAGATGGTTCGTCACTCAACCGTTTGACGACGGATGGCTCTGCCATAGCGGGGCAACCCGTCGTAGTGGGCAACACGTTGGTGGTAGTAACGCGTAATGGCGGCATTTTCGGGTTTGTAGCTGAGTAATCTTGCAGAGATTTGCGGTTCAGAAGTGGGGCAGAGTAAAATAGTGGCTCTAGGCTACAAATAGCCGCCATTGTTTTAGACATAAAAATAATAAAAACCACATGAAACCAGTATTAGCCCTCGTCGGCCGCCCTAATGTAGGCAAATCTACCCTGTTTAATCGCCTGACCAAAACACGCGATGCTATCGTCGCCGATTTTGCGGGTTTAACGCGCGATCGCCATTACGGCAACGGCAAGCAAGGCAAGCTCGAATACATCGTGATTGACACTGGCGGTTTCGAGCCAACTGCTGAAACCGGAATTTACAAAGAAATGGCCAAGCAAACCCGCCAAGCTGTAGCTGAGGCGGATGTGGTCATTTTCATGGTCGATGCCCGCGACGGCGTGTGCGCACAAGACCACGACATTGTTAAATACCTGAGAAAGCTGGGTAAAACTTGTATTTTGGTAGCGAACAAAGCCGAAGGCATGACCAATGGACACCAACTGGGCGAGTTTTTTGAACTAGGCTTGGGCGAAGTGCATGGCATTTCCGCATCGCACGGTCAAGGGACACGCGAATTGGTTGATTTGGCATTTCTTACTTTACAAGTAGGTGCGCCTGAAGCCGAAGAAGAGATTGACTCAGGTGCTATCAAACTTGCAGTTGCCGGTCGTCCCAACGTCGGCAAATCGACGTTGATTAACACTTGGCTGGGTGAAGAACGCTTGGTGGCTTTTGACTTGCCAGGTACTACGCGAGACGCTATTTCTGTCCCTTTTGAGCGTGATGGTCAGCTTTTTGAGTTGATTGACACAGCAGGTCTGCGTCGCAAAGGTCAAGTTTTTGAAGCGATTGAGAAGTTTTCCGTCGTCAAAACACTGCAAGCCATCGCCACCGCCAACGTCGTTTTGCTGTTGATTGACGCTGAGCAGGGAGTGACAGACCAAGATGCCCACATTGCTGGTTACATTTTAGAAAGCGGCCGTGCGGTGGTGATTGCTATCAACAAATGGGATGCTGTTGACTCGTACCAGCGCGATTTGGTGCAGCGCAGCATTGAAACGCGCCTTGCTTTCCTGAAATTCGCCGAATTACACTTCATTTCTGCCAAAAAACGCCAAGGTTTAGGCCCTGTTTGGAGTTCAATCGCTAAAGCACACCGCTCTGCCACGATCAAAATGACCACGCCAGTGTTGACGCGTTTGCTTTTAGAAGCCACCCAATTTCAAAGCCCTGAGCGTGCCGGTATGTTCCGCCCCAAGCTGCGCTATGCACATCAGGGCGGTATGAATCCACCTGTGATTGTGGTGCATGGCAATTCGCTGGAACACGTATCCGCGTCGTACAAACGCTTTTTAGAAGGTCGTTTCCGCAAAGAATTTAAATTGGTGGGCACGCCGCTACGTATTGAGATGAAAACCAGTACCAACCCATATGCAGGCAAAGAAAGTAACCGCGTTAGAGAATAACTAGATTTTAAGTATAATAACGGCTATAGTCGTCGTATTTATTGCATATACTGCTATTAAAATTAGAGCAAACTATACTGAATTGTACTGCCTATTGAAATAGTTTAAATTGACCTCATTTCCTTAAAGAAGTATTAAATCGGTTGTTTAATTTAATTCCCCGCATTCATACAGCTTATTACAGTTATCAAAGAAAATGTGACTGGAAGCTGTGTTAATGTTAAGTCCCTTGTGTATTTCAATAATTCTAAAACCAACGTTTGAACACGGAGCATATCGTGACCAATAAAGGCCAACTCTTGCAAGATCCCTTCCTAAACCAACTCCGCCGCGAACACGTGCCAGTGTCGATTTACCTCGTCAACGGCATCAAACTTCAAGGCCAAGTCGAATCATTCGACCAATACGTCATTTTGCTGCGCAATACCGTGACGCAAATGGTTTACAAACACGCCATTTCCACCATCGTGCCTGGTCGTGCAGTCAACTTCCAAGCAGCTGTTGATGAAGCAGGCCACGCGGCACCTGCTAATGGCTCGACGACATCGTCCACCCCGCCTTCAGTTGCCAACTAAGCTGGGCAAGTCAAGTCTGTGTCAGAACCTAAAGCTGCGCTGACCATCTTGGTGGGCGTGGATTTTGGCCACGACCATTTTGACGGCGAATTAGAAGAGCTGGCGCTACTCGCCGAATCGGCGGGTATGCAGCCCGTTGCTCGCATCACCTGCAAGCGCAAAGCGCCTGATGCGGCATTGTTCGTAGGCACAGGTAAAGCCGACGAAATCAAGCTCCTCGCACTGCAAATGGGGGCCACTGAGGTGCTGTTTGACCAAGCTTTAAGCCCTGCTCAGCAGCGAAACCTTGAAAAAGCATTAGAAATGCCGGTCAACGACCGTATTTTTTTGATTTTGCAAATTTTCGCCCAACGAGCTCGCAGTCACGAAGGCAAATTACAGGTTGAATTGGCCAAATTGCAGTATGTCAGCACCCGATTAGTACGTCGCTGGTCTCATTTAGAGCGCCAAAGCGGCGGTATTGGTATGCGCGGTGGCCCGGGTGAGAAGCAAATTGAGTTGGACAAGCGGATCATCGGCGACTCTATCAAGCGCACCAAAGAGCGCCTTGAAAAGGTCAAAAAACAGCGAAATACCCAACGCCGCCAGCGCGATAAACGTCAAACCTTCAATATTTCGCTGGTTGGCTACACCAATGCGGGGAAATCAACCCTGTTTAATGCTTTGGTCAAAGCACGCGCTTACGCTGCAGATCAGCTGTTTGCGACATTGGATACCACCACGCGGCAGTTGTATTTGGGTAATGCTGACGGCGGTGCAGGTCGCTCCGTATCACTGTCGGATACCGTTGGTTTCATCCGCAATTTACCGCACGGTTTGGTCGATGCTTTTCGTGCGACCTTGCAAGAAGCGATTGATGCGGACTTGCTGATTCACGTCGTTGATGCGGCCAATCCAGACTTTCCCGAGCAAATCGCAGAAGTTCAGCGAGTTTTAAAAGAAATCGGTGCAGATGCTGTGCCGCAGCTTTTGGTATTTAACAAACTCGACGCTCTTGAAATTGAGCAGCATCCGCATCATTTGAACGATATGTATGAAATTGATGGCCTGAATACGCCGCGTATTTTCGTTAGCGCCAAAACGGGTGAGGGTTTGCCCTCGCTGCGAGAACATTTGGCAAAAACTGTACAAGCAGCACTGGGTGCGGGTCATAATTCAGAATATGATCCAAGGTTTGTATCTGTAGATAATTAAGTAGATTAATATTTTAAAAATTCGAGAAAATTCGAAAATTCGAAAATCTGGGAACCTGAGAAAAGCTATGACTATTAATGTAAGAGCATTTAATGTGGTGGGTTTGCCGCAACGCCTGAAATTAGCAATGCAAGGCATGTTTAACTTGAACGATTCAAAGTGGGGTCGTGAAGGTGGTGAAAAACCGACGGGCGATGGTGCAGACCTGCCACCGTCCTCACCACAATCAGAGAATCAAGCGCCACGCGGTAATTCTGGTAATGGTGGTAACAACGGCGGTGGCAACAAGCCAAACGGCGGTCCACCTGACTTGGACGAACTGTGGCGCGATTTCAATAAAAAGTTGAATGGCTTGCTAGGCGGCAAAAACAAAGGTCGCCCGCAAAACAATAACAACCAAGGTGGCGGTGATAACAACGGCAACAACCTAGGCGGCTTTCAGCCCGACATGAAAAGCGCTGGCATTGGAGCTGGTTTGATTGCAGCAGTGTTGGCTTTGATTTGGTTGGGTACTGGTTTCTTCATCGTGCAAGAGGGTCAGCAAGCGGTGATCACGCGTTTCGGTGAACTTAAAGGCACGCGCGAAGCGGGTTTTAACTGGCGCATGCCATACCCCATTGAACGCCATGAGACGGTGGCCTTGACGCAGCTGCGCTCCATCGAAATTGGCCGTGGTTCTACGGGGCAAGCGACAGGACTGAAAGACTCGTCGATGTTGACGCAAGATGAAAACATTGTTGACATCAAATTCACCATCCAATACCGCTTGAAAAGCGCGGCAGATTATCTCTTTCAAAACCGCAACCCTGACGATGCAGTCAGTAAAGCTGCTGAGTCTGCCATCCGTGAAGTGGTAGGCCGTGGCAACATGGATTCGGTGTTGAGTAAAGACCGCGAAACCATTCAACGTGACGTCGTTAAAAGCGTGCAAGCGCAGCTTGATCGCTACAAAAGCGGTATTCAAATCCAAACTGTGAATATTCAGAACGTTCAACCACCTGAACAAGTGCAGGCGGCTTTTGATGATGCTTTGAAAGCAGGACAAGACCGCGACCGTTTGAAGAACGAAGGTCAAGCTTATGCCAACGACGTGGTTCCTCGCGCCAAGGGTACGGCTGCACGTTTGAAAGAAGAAGCCGACGGCTACAAAGCGAATGTGATTGCCCGCGCTGAGGGCGATGGCGATCGATTTAAATCGATTCAAATTGAATACCAAAAAGCCCCGCAAGTAACACGCGACCGCTTGTATTTGGACGCCATGCAATCCATCTACAGCAGTGTGACGAAGGTGGTGGTTGACTCCAAGCAAGGCAATAATATGCTGTATTTACCGCTCGACAAAGTCATGCAAATGGCCAGCAACCCGAGCGCTGAGATCACTGTTTTACCCAACACCAGCACGCCAGCTGCAGCGCCCGCGCCTACAGCCACGATTGATGCCCGCTCACGCGACGCTAGCCGCTCACGTGAACGTGATAGTCGTTGATTGAAATACCGATTGAAAGATCGACTGGATAAAAAAATATGAACAAAATTGGACTTATCATTTCATCGCTGCTGATTGGTATTGCAGTGCTCGCATCAACCCTCTTTGTGGTTGACCAGCGTCAGTTTGGCGTGTTGTATTCGTTTGGGCAGATCAAGGAAGTGATCACCGAACCAGGTTTGCGCTTTAAATTGCCACAACCTTTTCAAAATGTGGTGTTTTTGGATAGACGCATTTTGACCTTGGACAGCCCAGAAACTGGCTCGATTCAAACCGCTGAAAAGAAAAACTTGGTGGTGGATTGGTTGGTCAAATGGCGTATTGCCGATGCCAAACAATTCATCCGTAATAACTCAGGTGGTGCGAATATTTCCACGGCAGAGCAACGTTTGACCTCTGTGGTGCAAGACGCGTTAAATTCTGAAGTAACCAAGCGTACTGTCAAAGACGTATTATCAACCGATCGCGACAAAATCATGCAAGGCGTGCAGCAGCGTTTGGTCGACGATGCCAAGACTTTTGGTATCGAAATTGTTGATGTGCGTATCAAACGCGTTGACTTTCCGGCTTCGGTGGCGGATTCGGTTTACCAGCGTATGAAGTCTGAGCGGCAGCAAGTTGCTAACGAATTACGTTCAACCGGTGGAGCCGAAGGTGAAAAGATTCGCGCTGATGCCGACCGCCAACGTGACATTTTGGTGGCAGAAGCCTACCGTGATGCGCAAAAAGTGAAGGGCGAGGGCGATGCAAAAGCAGGTGCCATTTACGCTGAATCCTTTGGCCGTGACCCACAATTTGCCCAGTTTTACCGCAGTTTGGACGCTTACAAAGCCAGTTTCAGCAAGAAAAGCGATGTTCTGGTGCTTGATCCTAATTCGTCCGAGTTCTTCAAAGCCATGCGTAATGGTGGAAGTGGCGGCGCAAAGTAGTCACTTTCGCGGTATAATCGACATGCTGTGCATATTGCACGGCACACGCTAGCCGCTATTCCATTGGCTAGCGCAAGTAATATTTAAATATAGGAAATTAAAAATGATCGCATCATCGATTAAAGCCGAAGTCGTTAAAGCCAATGCGCGTAGCGCTAACGACACGGGAAGTACCGAAGTTCAAGTGGCTTTGTTGACCGCTCGTATCAACGAACTCACCCCTCATTTCAAGTTGCATGCCAAAGACCACCACGGTCGTCGCGGTTTGCTGCGCATGGTTAACAGCCGTAAGAGCTTGTTGGCCTATTTGAACCGTAAAGACCATGACCGCTACGTTGCGCTGATCGCTAAACTGGGTCTGCGTAAGTAATTTTCGCATAATGAAAAATTTGCCTGAGTCAGTTCTGCTAACTCAGGCATTTTCGTTTCAGAGAAGAAGGTAGAGAATACGAGCTGTGTCATTCCAAAAAATCACTTATTAATCAATCTAAGTCGTTGATTTTTAAGTGTTTTTCTGGGATGGCATTGTGTTCATAGTTTCTGCTCTGAATAATCGCAATTCGTATTGAATTGCATTTTCGGTAGCTTGCTGGTTGGTGAAAATCAAATACAACACCCCATTCAAGCACCATATTTAGGAGCTACAAAATGACAATGTTCAAAAAAGTATCGAAAACATTCCAGTGGGGTTCTAACACCGTCACTATGGAAACCGGCGAAATTGCTCGCCAATCTAGCGGCGCTGTGTTGCTGGACATGGACGGCACTGTTGTGCTGGCCACCGTCGTCGGTAAAACCGAAGGCAAAGCTGGGCAAGACTTCTTCCCTTTAACCGTTGATTACCTTGAAAAATCTTATGCTGCTGGCAAAATCCCAGGCAGCTTCTTCAAGCGCGAAGGCCGTCCTAGTGAGTTTGAAACCCTCACCAGCCGCCTGATCGACCGCCCAATCCGCCCCTTGTTTCCAGAAGGTTTCTTCAACGAAGTGCACGTGGTTGTTCACACCGTCTCATTGAATCCTGAAGTCGATGCTGATATTGCAGCCTTGATCGCCGTTAGCGCGGCATTGTCTGTCAGCGGCATTCCATTCAGCGGCCCGATTGGCGCAGCTCGCGTGGGTTACGTTAATGGCGAATACGTCTTGAACCCAGGTAAAACGGCGCGTTTAGGCTCCATCATGGACTTGGTCGTTGCAGGTACCGAATCTGCCGTGTTGATGGTGGAATCAGAAGCGCAACAGCTCAGCGAAGAAATCATGCTTGGCGCGATTGTTTTTGGTCATGACCAAGGTAATATCGCCATCAACGCGATTCATGAGCTGGTACGTGATGCAGGCAAACCGGTCTGGGACTGGAAACCAGCGGCTAAAGATGAAGTTTTGATCGCAAAAGTGGTCGCTTTGGGTGAAGAAAAACTCGTTGCAGCTTACCAAATCCGTAACAAGCAAGCGCGTACACATGCAACCCGCGAAACCTACACTTGGGTGAAAAAGGGTTTGAAAGCTGAAGGCGTTGAATTTGATGCTGTCGCCGTTGAAGGCATGCTGTTTGACATTGAAGCCAAAATCGTTCGTAGCCAAATTTTGGCGGGCGAGCCGCGTATTGACGGTCGCGACACCCGCACCGTCCGCGCGATTGAAATTCGCAACAGCGTGCTGCCACGCACCCACGGTTCTGCTTTGTTCACCCGTGGTGAAACCCAAGCGTTGGTCGTCACCACTCTCGGTACAGAACGCGATGCACAGCGTATTGATGCGCTGTCTGGTGACTTTGAAGACAATTTCATGCTGCACTACAACATGCCTCCGTTCGCCACTGGCGAAACGGGACGTGTAGGTACACCAAAACGCCGTGAAATCGGCCACGGCCGTTTGGCTAAGCGTGCTTTGATTGCTGTGTTACCTAGCAAAGAAGAATTCCCCTACACCATGCGTGTGGTGTCTGAAATCACCGAATCTAACGGCTCATCATCGATGGCGTCTGTCTGCGGTGGCTGCTTGTCGTTGATGGACGCTGGCGTGCCTTTGAAAGCGCACGTGGCTGGTATCGCCATGGGTTTGATCAAAGACGGCAACCGTTTTGCTGTGTTGACCGACATTTTGGGCGACGAAGACCATTTGGGTGACATGGACTTCAAGGTGGCAGGTACGACCAACGGTATTACCGCGT
Organism: Polaromonas sp.; assembly: GCA_031390045.1. Classification (GTDB taxonomy): domain Bacteria; phylum Pseudomonadota; class Gammaproteobacteria; order Burkholderiales; family Burkholderiaceae_C; genus Aalborgiella. The sequence continues at coordinate 24,685 of JANMTB010000016.1, read as the reverse complement.
TGCAAATGGACATCAAAATCCAAGGTATTACCAAAGAAATCATGCAAGTCGCTCTGGCACAAGCTAAAGAAGCGCGCATCCACATTTTGGGCAAAATGCAAGAAGCCATGGGCGAAGCCAAGACCGAAGTGTCTAGCTTTGCGCCCAAGCTGTACACCATGAAGATCAATCCGGAAAAAATCCGTGATGTGATCGGCAAGGGCGGCGCAGTGATTCGTGCTTTGACGGAAGAAACTGGTTGCCAAATCAACATCAGCGAAGACGGCACGATCACCATCGCCGCGACGGACGGTGCTAAGGCTGAAGAGGCGAAACGCCGCATTGAGCAGATCACCGCTGAAGTCGAAATCGGCAAGATCTACGAAGGCCCCGTGACCAAGATTTTGGATTTTGGTGCTTTGATCAACTTGTTGCCAGGCAAAGACGGTTTGCTGCACATCAGCCAAATCGCCCACGAGCGCGTTGAAAAAGTGATGGATTACCTTAAAGAAGGTCAAATCGTCAAAGTCAAGGTCATGGAAACCGACGAAAAAGGTCGCGTGAAATTGTCCATGAAGGCTTTGATCGAGCGTTCTGAGCAGGCTCAGTAATAGAGTAAATAGGATAAATAAGGAATTTAATATAGGTTTTAGCTATAATATTTATAGCTGTTTAGGCAATAAATACAGCGGCTACAGACGAATTAAGACCATATTTACCTTTATTTTGATTGATTGAACATGAAAGTCTTTGAAATTACCTCTTTCGGCGCGCCAGACGTGCTGCGTCCCGCTGAGCGTGCGATGCCAGTGGCTGGCGCGGGTGAGGTGCTGATTGAGGTTTCTGCAAGCGGTATCAACCGCCCCGACGTGCTGCAACGCACCGGAAATTACCCCGTACCGCCAGGCGCTTCGGATATTCCGGGCTTGGAAGTAGCTGGTGTCATCATCAGTGGAGATGCGGCTGCGATGGCTGCTAGTGGTTTGAAGGTGGGCGACCGCGTTTGCGCCTTGGTCGCAGGTGGCGGCTATGCGCAGTTTTGTGTCGCACCGGCTGTTCAATGTTTGCCGACGCCAAAAGGCTTGACGGACATTGAGGCTGCAACTCTGCCAGAAACGTTTTTCACCGTCTGGAGCAATGTGTTTGACCGCGCTCGCTTAGAGGCAGGCGAAACATTTTTGGTGCAAGGCGGTACCAGCGGCATTGGTGTGACGGCGATCCAAATGGCAAAAGCCTTGGGCGCAACCGTCATTGCAACCGCTGGCAGCGACGAGAAGTGCGCTGCTTGCCTCAAATTAGGCGCAGACCACGCCATCAACTACAAAACGCATGACTTTGCCGTCGAAGTGAAAAGAATCACTGACGGCAAAGGTGTCAACGTGTTTTTGGACATGGTTGCAGGTAGCTATATCGCCAAAGAGGTGGAATGCATGGCTGAAGATGGTCGTTTGGTCATCATTGCTGTACAGGGTGGCGTCAAGAGCGAGTTCAATGCCGGTATGGTGCTGCGTAAGCGATTGACCATCACAGGTTCAACACTGCGCCCCCGTCCGATCGCGTTTAAGGCGGCTATTGCGCAATCTTTGTTCAAAACTGTTTGGCCATTGCTCGAAAACGGCGCTATCAAACCTGTGATTCATACTGTGTTTTCAACCAGTCTGGCTAACGCTGCTGAGCAAGCGCATGCGCTGATGGAGTCGAATCTGCATGTGGGTAAGCTGGTGTTGGACTGGAAAAATTGAGCAAGATTGCTATGAAAAAGACACTCATTGCTGGAAATTGGAAGATGAATGGCAGTTTGGCTGCCAATTCAGCTTTGATCGCTGCTTTGGATGCGGGTATGCATGTTCGGATGCCAGCTAAATGTGATGTCGCATTGTGTGTGCCATCTGTTTATCTAGCGCAAATGCAACAACTTTGCAGCAAAAGTGGCATCGAATTGGGCTCGCAAGACGTGTCTGCTCAAGAGACGGGTGCGTTTACGGGTGAAATTTCAGCCACGATGTTGAAAGACTTTGGCGTTCGCTATGCTATCGTCGGCCACTCTGAACGGCGCCAGTTTCACGGTGAAACGGATGAGTTGGTGGCTAAAAAGGTACAAGTTGCCTTGTCTGCAGGTATCACGCCGATTGTTTGCATTGGAGAAACTTTGGCTGAGCGCGAAGCGGGCAAAACCGAAGAAGTTGTGAAACGTCAACTGGCCGCTGTGATTCACACCAATGGCCACTGCATCAGTGAAATCGTTTTGGCTTATGAGCCGGTTTGGGCGATTGGCACGGGCAAAACCGCCACGCCAGAGCAAGCGCAGGCTGTGCATGCACTCTTGCGTGCACAGTTGAATGCAGCTAGCAAACAGGCTGATCGTATTCAAATTGTGTATGGTGGCAGCATGAACGCAGCCAATGCAGCAACGCTGCTCGCGCAACCTGACATTGACGGTGGATTGATTGGCGGCGCGTCACTCAAAGCCGCAGATTTTTTATCAATTATTGCTGCAGCTGGCGTTTAAATTACCTAAGCTGCTATCAAATTAGGAGTAAGTAAATGAGTATTGTTTTAAAAATGGTTTTAATCTTGCAAATGTTGTCGGCTGTTGTCATGATAGCTTTGATTTTGATTCAGCATGGTAAAGGTGCGGATATGGGCGCTGCATTTGGCGGTGGTAGTTCAGGCAGTTTATTCGGCGCGAGTGGCAGTGCCAACTTTATGTCACGTGCGACATCTGGCTTGGCAGCGGTGTTTTTTGTTTGCACAATGGCTTTGTCATATTTTGGTAATTTGCGTCCAACGTCGTCAGGCAGCGTCCTAGATGGTGCTGCGGTTGTGGCGCCAGTTCCAGCTGTACCAGCAGGCCCAGCAGGTCAAATTCCGGGTAACACGCCAGCAACTGCGCCAGTTGTACCATCTGCAGCGAGTGTGCCAGTGCCGGCATCAACAGCGCCGGTTGATGCCAGCAAGCCAGCTACTCAAATCCCGACCAAGTAAATTTAGTAAGCTGCATATTTGAAAAAAATAGTGCAAAAATAGCCCGAAAGCACCCTGAAAAACAGCGGTGTTTCAGGGTAAACTACTAAGTAGTTCAGAGTGCAAACAAACCATGTCTTTAACCACGTGGTTACCTCTAGTATTTTGGATAAATAAATAGCCGTCGTGGTGAAATTGGTAGACACGCTATCTTGAGGTGGTAGTGGCGAAAGCTTTGCGAGTTCGAGTCTCGCCGACGGCACCAAACAATGAGTCTTTTTAAGCTAAACACTTAAATAAATACTTGAACCAAAATAAGAACACAAATCTTCAAGATGGATATTAGCCAATACCTTCCCGTTCTTTTGTTTATTTTGGTCGGCATCGCGGTTGGTATTGTGCCGCAGGTACTGGGCTACCTCTTAGGCCCAAACAAACCCAACCAAGCTAAAAACTCACCCTACGAGTGTGGCTTTGAAGCCTTTGAAGACGCGCGTATGAAATTTGACGTACGCTACTATCTTGTCGCCATCCTCTTTATTTTGTTCGATCTTGAAATCGCCTTTCTCTTCCCGTGGGCGGCGGCTTTGAAAGAAGTTGGTGTCGTCGGTTTTTGGGCTGTTATCGTGTTCTTGGGCATTCTGGTCGTGGGTTTTGTCTACGAGTGGAAAAAAGGTGCCTTGGACTGGGAATAAATTTAAGTCTATTGGAAAGTTAAGCATGGCAATCGAAGGCGTTTTCAAAGAAGGCTTCATGACCACCAGTTACGACTCGGTGGTCAATTGGGCAAAAACAGGCTCGCTTTGGCCGATGAGCTTTGGCTTGGCTTGCTGCGCTGTGGAGATGATGCATGCATCGGTGGCTCGCTATGATATCAGCCGCTTTGGTGCAGAGGTGTTTCGCGCCAGTCCGCGGCAGGCGGATTTGATGATTGTTGCTGGTACGCTGTGTAACAAAATGGCACCTGCATTACGTAAAGTTTACGATCAAATGAGCGAACCGCGCTGGGTTATTTCTATGGGCTCTTGTGCCAATGGCGGTGGCTATTACCACTACAGTTATTCCGTGGTTCGTGGCTGTGATCGCATCGTTCCTGTAGATGTTTATGTGCCTGGTTGTCCGCCAACGGCTGAGGCATTGCTATACGGCATCATCCAGTTACAACAAAAAATCCGTCGTACACAGACGATAGCTCGCGTTTAAACGTCAAAAATAAGAACTAAACACTGATGACTGCATTTGCTGTAAATCCAGAAACACTGAAGAGCACTTTGGCAGCTGTGCTTGGCGACAAGGCTAAAAGCATAAATGTAGCTTTGGGAGAAGTTTGCATCGTTATCGATGCTGCTCATTACGTTGATACGGCCATGCAATTGCGAGATGCAGTTGGCTGTCAATTCGAGCAGTTGATTGACTTGTGTGGTGTTGATTATTCTGAATACAAAGAAGGCGCTTACGAAGGTCCACGCTACTGTGTGGTCTCTCAGTTGTTGTCAGTGACTTTGAACCAGCGCGTGCGCCTCAAGGTGTATCCCAAAGATGATGACATGCCTATTGTTGCGTCATTGTCTGAGGTATGGAATTCTGCAAATTGGTTTGAACGAGAAGCGTTTGACTTGTATGGCATTGTCTTCGAAGGGCACAACGATTTGCGTCGTATTTTGACGGATTACGGTTTCATTGGTCACCCGTTCCGTAAAGATTTTCCAGTCTCTGGTCACGTAGAAATGCGTTATGACGCAGAGCTCAAGCGCGTTATCTACCAGCCTGTAACGATCGAACCGCGTGAAATCACGCCGCGCATCATTCGAGAAGCACATTACGGAGGCCAGCACTGATCGCCCTTGGGTGACTGGTATCAACTGACGGCAGAAATATGGCAGAAATAAAAAACTATACGCTCAATTTTGGGCCACAACACCCCGCTGCGCATGGTGTATTGCGACTGGTGTTGGAGCTTGATGGTGAGGTGATTCAGCGGGCGGATCCACACATTGGTTTGCTGCATCGCGCTACTGAAAAGTTAGCGGAGAGCAAGACCTACATGCAGTCGCTGCCCTATATGGACAGACTTGATTACGTGTCCATGATGAGCAACGAGCATGCGTATTGCTTGGCCATCGAGAAAATGATGGGCATAGATGTGCCCGTACGTGCGCAATACATCCGTGTGATGTATTCTGAGATTACGCGCTTGCTTAATCACTTGATGTGGATCGGTGCGCATGCCTTGGATTGTGGCGCTATGACCATGATCATGTACGCTTTCCGTGAGCGTGAAGATTTGTTTGATATGTATGAGGCTGTCAGCGGTGCACGTATGCATGCGGCCTACTTCCGTCCCGGCGGCGTTTATCGCGATTTACCGGACACCATGCCTAAGTACAAGGCCAATAAAATTCGCAATGCAAAAGCGATAGAGCAACTGAACCACAACAGAAATGGTTCTTTACTCGATTTTATTGATGACTTTACAAAGCGCTTCCCAGCAAATTTAGCGGAGTATCACTCATTACTCACTGAAAATAGAATTTGGAAGCAACGCACCATTGGTATTGGTATTGTGTCACCCGAGCGTGCTCTGAACTTGGGCTTTACCGGCCCGATGTTGCGTGGTTCGGGTGTGGCGTGGGATTTGCGTAAAAAGCAACCGTATGATGTCTACGATAAGATGGATTTTGATGTCCCAGTCGGAGTCACTGGCGATTGCTACGACCGCTACTTGGTGCGTATGGAAGAGATGAAACAATCCAACAGCATCATCAAACAATGCGTGGATTGGCTGCGTGCCAACCCTGGTCCGGTGATCACAGACAACCACAAAGTAGCTTCTCCAAGCCGTGAATCCATGAAATCAAACATGGAAGAGTTGATTCACCATTTCAAACTCTTTACAGAAGGTTTTTGTGTGCCAGAAGGCGAGGCTTATGCCGCTGTTGAGCATCCCAAAGGCGAGTTTGGTATTTACATGTTGAGCGATGGCGCGAATAAGCCTTATCGCTTGAAGATTCGTGCGCCGGGTTTTGCGCACTTAGCTGCGATGGATGAATTGGCGCGTGGTCACATGATTGCTGATGCTGTGGCCATCATTGGCACTATGGATATTGTGTTTGGGGAGATTGACCGGTAATGGCTTCTACAGTTTCTGCGTACGTAACGAGCACTACAGCTCAATCAAAGCAAATTTCTGCCGACGCAAAGCTACGTTTTGCCAAAGAAGTCGCCAAATTTCCTTCCAATCAAAAGCAATCAGCGGTGATGGCTTGCCTGGCTATTGTTCAGCAAGAACTAGGTTACGTGAGCGTTGAAAGCGAGCAGGTAGTTGCTGAGTATTTAGGCATGGCACCTATGGCGGTGCATGAGGTGACCACGTTTTACAACATGTACAACCAGCATCCTAGCGGCAAATTCAAACTCAATGTTTGCACCAATCTGCCATGCCAGTTGCGTGATGGCAGTAGAGCATTGAAGCACCTTGAATCTAAGCTAGGCATCAAAATGGGCGAAACGACGGCGGATGGTTTGTTTACCTTGCAGCAAAGCGAATGTTTGGGTGCTTGTGCTGACTCTCCGGTGATTCTAGTGAATGACAGAACAATGTGTAGCTTCATGACCAATGACAAGTTAGACCTGTTGGTTGACGGTTTGCGTGCTTCCAAGGAGCAAGTATGAGTGTTACACAATTACTGGCACAGTTTGCAGCCTCGGGCTTGGAGTCTTCATTTCATGGTCAACATATTGATCCGCAAATCATGGCTGGTTTGGATGGTAAAAATTGGCGCGTAAAAGACTACGAAGCACGAGGAGGCTACCAAGCGTTGCGCAAGATTTTGGCATTGGATGGAGGCGAGGGTCTCACTCAAGATCAAGTCATTGCAACAGTCAAAGAGTCAGCTTTGCGTGGTCGTGGTGGCGCTGGTTTTCCAACAGGTTTGAAGTGGAGCTTCATGCCTCGCCAATTCCCGGGTCAAAAGTACCTCGTTTGCAATTCTGACGAAGGCGAGCCTGGCACTTGCAAAGACCGCGATATCATGCAATTCAATCCACATATTGTGATTGAAGGTATGATCATTGCTGCTTATGCCATGGGCATCAGTGTGGGTTACAACTATATTCATGGTGAAATTTTTGCAACTTATGACCGCTTTGAAGAGGCCTTAGAAGAAGCTCGCACAGCTGGCTATTTGGGTGACAAAATTTTAGGAAGTAGTTTTAACTTTCAGCTGCATGCCAGCCATGGTTTTGGTGCGTACATTTGCGGTGAAGAAACGGCATTGTTAGAGTCGCTTGAAGGAAAAAAAGGGCAGCCACGTTTCAAGCCGCCTTTCCCGGCAAGCTTTGGTTTGTATGGCAAGCCTACGACGATCAATAACACCGAAACCTTTGCTGCTGTTCCGTGGATTATTCGCAACGGCGGTTCTGCTTATTTGGCATGCGGTAAACCGAACAATGGTGGCACGAAGCTTTATTCGGTCAGTGGTGACGTTGAGCGCCCAGGTAATTATGAAATCCCGATGGGCACACCGTTTTCTACCTTGTTAGAGCTTGCCGGTGGCGTTCGTAAGGGGCGCAAACTTAAAGCAGTTATTCCTGGCGGTTCATCTTCTCCAGTTTTGCCAGCATCCATCATGATGGATTGCACCATGGATTACGATTCCATTGCCAAAGCTGGTTCTATGCTGGGTTCAGGCGCGGTTATCGTTCTAGATGACAGTCGTTGTATGGTGAAAAGTTTGCAGCGTTTGAGTTACTTTTACATGCACGAGTCATGCGGTCAATGCACGCCTTGCCGTGAAGGCACCGGGTGGTTGTCACGCATGGTTGACCGTATTGAAAATGGGCAAGGACGTCCAGCAGATATGGATTTGTTGAACTCTGTTGCAGATAATATTCAAGGACGCACCATATGTGCATTGGGTGATGCTGCTGCCATGCCAGTGCGTGCCATGATCAAGCATTTCAGGCATGAATTTGAATATCACGTCGAACATAAGACGTGCATGGTTCCGGCTTACGTTTAAAGTAAAAGAATAGATTTAAAGAATAGAAGAACCATGGTAGAAATTGAACTAGACGGCAAAAAAGTAGAAGCACTTGAAGGTAGCATGATCATGCACGCCGCTGAGCATGCTGGCACTTATATTCCGCATTTTTGTTATCACAAAAAGCTCAGCATCGCTGCGAACTGCCGTATGTGCTTGGTTGATGTGGAAAAAATGCCGAAACCGATGCCAGCTTGTGCCACGCCTGTGTCACAAGGTATGATAGTTCGCACCAAAAGTGAAAAAGCCATCAAAGCGCAGCAATCTGTCATGGAATTTTTGTTGATCAATCACCCATTGGATTGCCCGATTTGCGATCAAGGTGGTGAATGCCAATTGCAAGATTTGGCCGTGGGTTATGGTGGCTCAACGTCGCGTTACGAAGAAGAAAAGCGTGTTGTTTTCCACAAGGATGTCGGCCCACTGATCAGCATGGAAGAAATGAGCCGCTGCATCCATTGCACGCGCTGTGTTCGTTTTGGCCAAGAAGTAGCTGGCGTCATGGAGTTGGGCATGTCCCACCGCGGCGAGCATGCTGAGATTGAGACATTCTTGGGGCAAACCATTGACTCTGAGCTGTCAGGCAACATGATTGACATTTGCCCAGTTGGGGCTTTGACCAGCAAGCCGTTCCGCTATAGCGCCCGTACCTGGGAGTTGAGCCGCCGTAAATCTATCAGTCCGCATGATTCGACGGGTGCAAACCTGATCATTCAAGTCAAAAATAACAAAGTAATGCGTGTCGTGCCTCTTGAGAATGAGGAAGTCAATGAGTGCTGGATTTCTGACCGTGATCGGTTTTCTTATGAGGCTTTGAACTCAGATGAGCGTTTGACAAGCCCCATGATCAAGCATGGCGGCGAGTGGAAAACGGTTGATTGGCAGACGGCGCTTGAATACGTGGCCAATGGTTTGAAGCAAATCAAAGCAGACCATGGTGCTGCGAGTTTGGGTGCGTTGGTCAGTCCGCAATCAACACTTGAAGAGCTGTACCTTGCTGCTGGTTTGATGCGCGGCTTAGGCAGTGACAGCATTGATTACCGTTTGCGAAACGCTGAGTTTCCTGCTGCCGGACAAGTCCGCTGGTTGGGAACGAGTATTGCTTCATTGTCAAACCTTGGCCGAGTATTGATTGTTGGTTCGAATATTCGCAAAGAGCATCCATTGTTTGCTCAACGTATTAGACAAGCAGTTCGCAAAGGCTGCGCTGTTAATGCTATAAATTCAGTAGCAATAGATTCAACATATACGCCGACTAATGCATATTTAGTGGTTTCTGAGCATTGGTCTAAAGCACTGGCTGAAGTGGCTGCAGCAGTTGCTTTATCAAAGGGAATTGATGCACCAGCAGTTGCCGCTGTGACTGATGAAGCAAAAAACATAGCTGCCTCCATGCTGAGTGGTGAACATAAAGCAATATTGTTGGGTAATGCAGCTGCGCACCATCCTAAGGCCTCGAGCCTGCTGGCTCTTGCTAATTGGATTGGTTTGCATACAGGAGCGAGCGTAGGCTATTTAACTGAAGCTGGTAATACGGTTGGCGCGCAATGGGTAGGCGCGCAGCCTCAGAAAAGTGGCTTGAATGCGGGTCAGATGTTGGCTGGTGGCTTAAAAGCAGTTATTTTGTTGAATAACGAGCCTGAGTTTGACTCTGCAGCTCTTGCCCAAGCTAAAAACGTACTTGGCAAAGCACAAATGGTGGTTAGCATGAGCCCATTCAAAGCGAATATGGATTTTTGCGACGTGATATTGCCGATTTCTCCGTTTACGGAAACATCAGGTACTTTCGTGAATGCGGAGGGGCGTTTACAAAGTTTCCATGCCGTCGTAAAGCCTTTGGGTGAAACGCGCCCAGCTTGGAAAGTACTTCGTGTTTTAGCAAATATGCTTGAGATACCAGATTTTAATTTTGATACCTCAACTGAGGTGCTCAGTAAAGTTACCGGACAGTCGACGTTATTGAGCAGTATTCCTGTTGAAAAATTGGGAAATACAAGCTCAATGGCTCTTGATCTTTCTGAACCAACTACGCAGCCAGTAACTGCTACTATTTATCAGATAGACGGTATCGTTCGCCGCGCTAGCTCATTGCAAATGACTGCAGATGCAAAATTGATATCAACGCCAGCACTTGAGGTGCATGCATGATTGATGCAATCTATAACTTTGGTTTTGGTTTGATTGGTGCAGCATGGTGGTCTACCTTGGTCTGGCCTGTGCTTTGGATTCTCATCAAAATAATGTGCGTGGTGCTGCCTTTATTGGGCGCCGTGGCGTATTTGACCCTATGGGAGCGTAAGCTTATTGGATGGATTCAAATCCGTCTTGGTCCTAATCGCGTTGGTCCATTAGGACTGCTGCAACCCATTGCAGATGCGCTTAAGCTCTTAACCAAAGAAATTTTGGTGCCTGCGGCCGCAAACAAAGGTCTATTTCTGCTTGGTCCCATCATGACCATCATGCCGGCACTTGCGGCTTGGGCGGTTATTCCTTTCGGTCCAGAAGTAGCGTTATCAAACATCAACGCAGGCTTGCTTTTTGTTATGGCCATCACGTCGATGGAAGTCTATGGCGTGATCATTGCTGGTTGGGCATCCAATTCAAAATATGCGTTTTTAGGAGCGATGCGTGCTTCTGCACAAATGGTCAGCTATGAAATTGCTATGGGTTTTTGTTTGGTTGTTGTGTTGATGGTTTCAGCCAGTTTGAATATGACGGATATCGTCACCTCGCAGGCTAGGGGCATGTTTGTAAATGGTGACTACTCTTACTTAGGCTTGAAATTCCTTTCTTGGAATTGGTTACCTTTGCTGCCTATTTTTATGGTTTATTTTATTTCTGGTTTGGCTGAAACCAACAGACATCCATTTGACGTGGTTGAAGGCGAGTCTGAAATCGTTGCCGGACACATGGTTGAGTATTCAGGCATGTCTTATGCCATGTTCTACTTGGCTGAGTATGCCAACATGTGGTTGGTTGCTATTTTGGCTGTAATCATGTTCCTGGGTGGTTGGTTGTCGCCTATAGCCGGTTTGGATTGGATCCCCGGTTGGATATGGTTAGGTATCAAAACTGGTTTTTTAGTTACTATTTTCATTTGGGTTCGCGCAACATTTCCGCGTTACCGATATGACCAAATTATGCGTTTGGGTTGGAAAATATTCATTCCAGTAACCTTGGTTTGGTTGATTGTGGTCGGCGCTTGGATGCAGACTTCTTGGAATATTTGGAAGTAAGGTGAAGTCAATATGTCAACTCTAACAACACCACTCGTAAATCGACTCACTACTGCGCCCTTTTCATTGAAGGATTTTCTATCGAGCTTCATGCTTGTAGAATTATTCAAAGGCATGGTTTTGACCGGGAAATACATGTTCCGTCGTAAAATTACGATCCAATTTCCAGAGGAAAAAACACCAGCTAGTCCACGTTTTCGTGGTCTACATGCTCTACGTCGTTACGAAAATGGCGAAGAGCGCTGTATTGCCTGCAAACTATGTGAAGCAGTTTGTCCCGCAATGGCTATCACCATCGAGTCTGATGTCCGTGAAGATGGAAGCCGTCGTACTAGCAGGTATGACATTGATTTGACTAAATGCATTTTTTGCGGCTTCTGCGAAGAAAGTTGCCCAGTGGACTCTATTGTTGAGACGCATATTTTTGAGTACCACGGCGAAAAACGCGGCGATTTGTATTTCACCAAAGAAATGCTATTGGCAGTGGGCGATCGATATGAAACAGAAATCGCTGCAAACCGTGCGGCTGATGCGAAATATCGCTGAATTAAATTTTGCTAAATTTTATTAAATTACAGACCCATATAAAAGTATAGATTCATGGACGTCAAGACTGGGCTTTTTTATTTATTCTCGGCACTCATGCTGTTTGCAGCATTCAGAGTTATCACAGCGCGTAACCCAGTGCACGCAGCACTGTATTTAGTGCTAGCATTTTTCCAAGCTGCAGGTATTTGGTTGTTGTTGCAAGCAGAGTTCTTGGCAATTGCACTCGTATTGGTTTACGTTGGTGCAGTGATGGTTCTATTCTTGTTTGTTGTGATGATGTTGGATGTCAATATTGACAGCATCAGGGTTGGCTTTTGGAAGAATTTTCCTTTGATCGGTGTTTTTGGCGCCATCATTGCGCTTGAAATGTCTTGGGTGCTTATCGGCAACTACCGTGGAACCGAAGTTCCCAAAATGGAAAACGCTATCGCTCCTGCGGTTGGCAAGTTAGCACAAGTTTCAAACACCAAAGATTTAGGTGTGTTGCTTTACACACAATATTTATACCCACTTGAGATTGCTGCTGTCATATTGTTAGTTGCCATCATTGCTGCAATAGCTTTGACTTTACGTGAACGCAAAGACAGCAAATACACAAATCCTGCCGACCAAGTCAGAGTGAACGCACGTGATCGCATGCAAGTCATCAAAATGAAAGCAACTCTAGAGGCGTTACCTGTATCTGTGTCTGAAGTTGCTAGCGATGCACCTGCATTTCAAGCGACGCCAGTAGGGGAGAAAAAAGCATGATCTTATCTTTGTGGCATTTTTTGGTGCTAGGCGCGATGTTGTTCTCGCTATCTATCATTGGTATTTTTTTGAATCGTAAAAACTTGATTGTTTTGTTGATGGCTATCGAGTTGATGCTCTTGGCAGTGAATACCAATTTCGTGGCTTTCTCTCATTATTTAGGCGATATGCACGGTCAAATTTTCGTATTCTTTATTTTGACGGTTGCAGCAGCAGAATCTGCCATAGGTCTGGCAATTTTGGTGCTTTTATTTCGTAATAAATCTAGCATCAATGTGGATGAGCTAGATGCGCTCAAAGGCTAGTGGCACTTAAATTAAAACGACTTAAAGAAATTAAGACGAAGTAAAAAGAATCAAAGAGATCATAACGATGAGTGCAACGCTTTCAGCAACAACCCTTTTGGCAGTGCCTATGGCACCGCTGTTGGGTGCCGTCTTGGCTGGTGTTTTTGGTACTACCTTAGGTGGTAATTGGATCGGCAGACGATTGAGTCATTCGCTAACTATATTGGGTGTGGCAGTGGCTTTTGTGTTATCGGCGATGACCCTTCAAAGTGTGATCTATGACGGAGCACGCTTTAACGAAACGCTTTATACATGGATGGTCGTTGGTGGCTTGAAGATGGAGATCGGCTTCCTAGTTGATGGTCTTACCGCCATGATGATGTGCGTAGTCACATTCGTATCGCTGATGGTACATATTTACACCATAGGCTACATGGAAGAGGACAAAGGCTATAACCGCTTCTTTGGCTACATCTCACTGTTTACATTTTCCATGCTGATGCTTGTGATGAGCAACAACATGCTGCAGCTGTTCTTCGGCTGGGAAGCCGTTGGATTGGTCTCTTATTTGCTTATTGGTTTTTGGTACAACAAGCCGACTGCCATTTTTGCGAATATGAAAGCTTTCTTAGTCAACCGTGTTGGTGACTTTGGATTTATATTGGGCATTGGTTTGATTGCGGCTTATGCCGGCACTTTGAACTATACCGAAGCTTTTGGCAAAGCAGGAGAGTTAGCAAAACTTAGTTTCCCTGGAACGTCTTGGATGTTGATCACTGTTATTTGTATTTGCCTATTTATTGGCGCAATGGGTAAAAGCGCTCAGTTCCCGCTGCATGTTTGGTTGCCAGATTCTATGGAAGGCCCTACACCAATTTCTGCATTAATTCATGCTGCGACGATGGTGACGGCAGGTATTTTTATGGTGGCACGCATGTCGCCCTTGTTTGAACTCAGTGATACAGCGTTGAGTTTCGTCATGATCATCGGTGCTATTACGGCTTTGTTCATGGGCTTTTTGGGTATCATTCAAAATGACATCAAGCGTGTGGTTGCCTATTCCACATTATCGCAATTAGGCTACATGACGGTGGCATTGGGTGCGTCTGCTTATTCAGTGGCAGTGTTTCATTTGATGACGCATGCTTTTTTTAAGGCTTTGTTGTTCTTAGCTGCTGGTTCTGTGATTATGGGCGTCCACCATAACCAAGATATCCGTTGGATGGGCGGTTTGCGCAAGTACATGCCAATTACTTGGATAACTACTTTGCTAGGCTCCTTGGCACTTATTGGAACACCACTCTTCTCAGGTTTTTACTCGAAAGACGAAATCATACTTGCGATTCATGCAAGCAAGCTTCCAGGATCGAGCTTTGCGTATTTTGCAGTTTTAGCGGGAGTATTTATAACTGCATTTTATTCATTCAGAATGTATTTTCTAGTATTTCACGGAAAAGAGCGATTTGATCAAAATCCTGATGCACATCATGATGATCATCATGGCGAGCACGATGCACATAGCAAACCTCACGAGTCCGCGTGGGTGGTCACTTTGCCATTGATACTTTTGGCTATTCCATCTGTTCTGATAGGTTTTTTTACTATCGAGCCTATGCTGTTTGGTGAATTCTTTAAAGATTCTATTTATGTGAATTTGAGTATTCATAATGCTATGGAAGTATTGCGACAAGACTTTCATGGACCGCTTAAATTGGCGATACATGGACTAACGTCAGCTCCATTCTGGCTAGCATTAGCTGGTGTGGTGATGTCTTACTATATGTACATCATTAATCCTGCTTTACCTGCAGCTATAAAGCGCATGTTTCTACCTATTTATACCTTGCTTGAAAATAAATATTACCTTGATTGGTTCAACGAAAACGTTCTCGCTCGCGGTGCTCGTGCACTCGGTAGTTTGCTTTGGGAAAATGATAAAAAGGTTATTGATGGCACTTTGGTTAATGGCTCATGGAAAGTTGTAGGTTTGATATCGAGTATTACTAGAAAATTGCAAACTGGTTACCTCTATCACTATGCCTTTTCAATGATTTTGGGTGTATTTGTACTGTTAGCGTATTTTGTGAGCGGACCTGAAATAGCAGCATGGCTAGGTTGGACAAATAAGGGTTTAGGAAAATGAGCTTGCTGAGTCTTTCAATTTGGACGCCAATTTTCTTCGGCGTTATTCTCTTGGCATTTGGTCGAGACGATCATGCTAAAGCTGTGCGTTGGGTTGCATTGGTTGGTTCTATTGTAAGTTTGTTGGTCACATTACCTTTGTACAACGGCTTCAAGCTAGGCACATCAGCTATGCAGTTTGTTGAAAAAGCACCTTGGATTGATGCTTTTAATGTTAACTACCATCTCGGTGTAGACGGTATCTCGCTTTGGTTTGTTTTGTTAACGGCATTTATCAACGTTATTGTCATCATCGCCTCGTGGGAGTCAATTACAACCCGTGTCAACCAATACATGGGTGCGTTCATGATTTTGAGCGGTTTGATGATTGGTGTTTTCTGTGCCTTAGACGGCTTGTTGTTTTACGTTTTCTTTGAAGCAACCCTGATTCCCATGTACTTAATCATCGGAATCTGGGGTGGTCCGAACAAAATTTATGCTGCTTTCAAGTTCTTCCTGTACACCTTGCTGGGCTCCTTGTTGATGCTGATCGCGTTGATTTATTTGTACTCTAAATCCGGTGGTAGCTTCGATATTTCAGTCTGGCACAAATTACCTTTGTCTGGCACAGTTCAAACCTTGATATTCTTTGCTTTCTTCTCGGCTTTTGCTGTAAAAGTGCCTATGTGGCCGGTGCACACTTGGCTGCCAGATGTTCACGTTGAAGCGCCAACGGGTGGCTCAGCGGTTTTGGCTGCCATCATGTTGAAATTGGGTGCTTACGGCTTCTTGCGTTTTTCTATGCCCATCGCACCAGACGCTTCACACGAGTGGGCGTGGTTGATCATTGCATTGTCGGT
The DNA here is from genome assembly GCA_031390045.1 of Polaromonas sp. Classification (GTDB taxonomy): domain Bacteria; phylum Pseudomonadota; class Gammaproteobacteria; order Burkholderiales; family Burkholderiaceae_C; genus Aalborgiella. The sequence continues at coordinate 8,897 of JANMTB010000016.1, read as the reverse complement.
GATCGCTGTAATTTATGTTGGCTTGGTGGCTATGGTGCAACAAGATATGAAGAAACTAGTGGCTTATTCTTCAGTTGCTCATATGGGCTTTGTGACTTTGGGTTTCTTTATATTTAATGACTTGGGTGTTTCTGGTGGATTGGTGCAGATGATTGCACACGGTTTTGTATCTGCAGCTATGTTCTTGTGTATCGGTGTTCTGTACGACCGCATGCATTCACGCGAAATCTCTAGTTATGGTGGTGTCATAAACACGATGCCCAAATTCACGGCGTTTGTCTTACTGTTCGCTATGGCTAATTGTGGATTACCCGGTACTGCTGGTTTTGTAGGCGAATGGATGGTTATTTTAGGCGCTGTGAAAGCTAATTTTTGGTTAGGTTTTGCAGCAGCTACTGCTTTGATATTTGGTGCTGCTTACACCTTATGGATGTTCAAGCGCGTGTATTTAGGCCCCGTAACTAACGATCATGTTAAAGAACTTAAAGACATCAATGCCAGGGAATTTTTGGTGATGAGCTTGCTGGCAATCGCCGTGTTGTGGATGGGTGTCTATCCAAAACCTTTTACTGATGTGATGGATACCTCTGTGGCTGATTTGCTGAAGCATGTTGCTACTTCAAAACTAAATTAAAAACAATTTAAAAGTACGCACTTTTATACAGAAGAATTAAAGATGATTGATAAATTGAGTTGGATCACCGTTTACCCTGAAATCGTATTGCTTGCGATGGCTTGTGTGATCGCTTTGGTCGATCTATATGTGACCAGCCCGCGTCGCACTGCCACCTATGTTTTGACACTTTTGACACTGGGTGTCGTTGCTGTTTTACAAGCCATGTACGCCACTGGTGGTCAAACCATATACGGTTTTGGTGGCATGACGGTCAGCGACCCGATGTCTAACTGGTTGAAATGCTTTGCAACTATCGCCATGATGGTGACTTTGGTTTATGGTCGCCCCTATTCTGCAGACCGTGGCATGATGCGTGGAGGCGAGGTCTTCACTTTAGGTATGTTCTCTTTGCTGGGCATGTTCATCATGATCTCTGGCAGCAACTTTTTGGTCATTTATATGGGCTTAGAGTTGCTCACGCTTAGCAGCTATGCCTTGGTCGCGCTGCGTCGTGATAATGCGACGGCTTCCGAAGCCGCTATGAAATATTTCGTTCTCGGTGCTTTGGCTAGCGGCTTCTTGCTCTACGGTTTATCAATGATGTATGGCGCAACGGGTAGTTTAGACATCGCAGCTGTCTTCAAAGCCATCAATTCGGGCAACGTTAAACACCAAGTCTTGGTGTTTGGTCTGGTCTTTATTGTTGCTGGTTTGGCTTTTAAACTAGGTGTTGTTCCATTCCACATGTGGGTGCCAGACGTTTACCAAGGCGCACCAACATCGGTGACCTTGATGATTGGCGGTGCCCCTAAATTGGCTGCCTTTGCTATCACGATTCGTTTGTTGGTTGAGGGCATGTTGCCGCTGGCCATCGATTGGCAGCAAATGCTAGCCGTGTTGTCTGTTGGTTCTTTGCTGGTAGGTAATTTGGCGGCCATAGCTCAGACTAATTTGAAGCGCATGTTGGCTTATTCCACGATTTCTCAAATGGGTTTTGTATTAATTGGCTTGTTGTCTGGCGTTGTGAATGGCAATACCCTGTCTGCTACCACCGCATACAGTTCTGCCATGTTTTACGTCATTACTTACGTATTGAGTACATTGGCCACTTTCGGGGTGATATTAATCTTAGCACGCGAAGGCTTTGAGAGTGAAGAAATCACCGACTTGGCTGGCTTAAACCAACGCAGTCCTCTGTATGCTGCCATCATGGCGATTTGTATGTTCTCGCTCGCCGGCATACCGCCAATGGTTGGTTTCTACGCCAAATTGTCAGTTTTGCAATCGTTGGTTTCATCTGGTCAAACACCGCAAATCGCACTCGCAATTTTTGCGGTGATGATGTCTTTGATCGGTGCTTTCTACTACTTGCGCGTTGTTAAAGTCATGTATTTTGACGAGCCGATTACTGCAACTACAGTCTCTGCTGGCGCTGACGTACGCACTGTTCTTGTTATCAACGGTGCGTTGGTGCTGTTGTTGGGCTTGTTCCCAAGTGGTTTGATGGCTTTGTGTGCTGACGCCATTACCAAAACACTTGGTACTTGAGCCTACAACTCCATGGTTCAATCTGCAAGCATTTGGCTAGTCATTGTGGTGGCTTTTTTAGCCGCCAATTTGCCATTTTTAACGAAACGATTTTTGCTTCTTTTCTTACTGAAAATCCCCAAAACATTGGGGATTAGACTAGTAGAGCTTGTCATTTTTTACTTTATTGCAGGCGGATTAGGCTTATTGCTGGAAAATCGAGCAGGTCAAATCGCGCCGCAAGGCTGGGAGTTTTACGCCATCACCGGGGCGTTATTCATCACCTTGGCTTTTCCTGGTTTTATTTATCGCTACTTGCTCAAACACCGTGATGAATAGTAAGGTTAGCATGAGTAATAGCCATCTGATTGAAACCAAAATCAGCAGTGAGCAGGTCTACAAAGGCAACTTTTTAAATATCCTTCGCGACACCATTTCTTTGCCCGGCGGCAATCAAGCCACGCGCGAGTATGTTGTTCATCCTGGCGCCGTCGTTATCATTCCTTTGTTGGACGATGGAAGACTAGTCTTAGAACGACAATTTCGCTACCCGGTTGGTGAGGTGATGATCGAATTCCCTGCTGGAAAGCTTGAAGCTGGCGAAAACCCACAGTACTGCGGCCAACGCGAGTTGCTTGAAGAAACTGGCTACAGGGCGCAGTATTGGGCTTACGCAGGCAAAACGCATCTTGCAATTGCCTATTCCACTGAGATTTTGCATATTTACTTCGCCAAGGGGCTGACTTTGGGTGAACGCAAGTTGGACGAAGGTGAATCTTTAGATGTCATGATCGCCACACCAGCTGAATTACTCGCCATGTGTGGTGACGGCTTAGTTACTGATGCCAAAACGATGGCTTGCACTTTGTGGCTGCAGAATGCCTTGTCGGGAGCATGGCCATTGAATTGGGTGCTTGCAACCGATATTGAACGGGTTTAATCTACTTCTATGAAAGTACTAGACCTGCAATGTAGTCTCCAGCATTCGTTTGAAGGTTGGTTTGGCTCTGAGGGTGACTTCCAGAGCCAACTAAGCCGCGGTTTGGTGCAGTGCCCTCTGTGCGGCAGTGCAGAGATCACCAAAAAGTTGAGCGCACCACGTTTCAATCTAGGCAAAACCGCTGAACCAATAGCGGAAAAAACCACTGAATCTAAAAACGCGGCAACCGCTGCGACGTCTCTTACTTCGACCGAGCTGGTCCCACAAGATCAGGCAACGCAAACCTTGCCATCGCCTCAGCGCCCACCCATGTCGTCCGAAGTAGCCGCTGTCATGCAAGCCGCTTGGATGGACATGGCTAAGCACGTCATGGCCAACACTGAAGATGTAGGTAACAGCTTTGCTTCAGAAGCCCGCAAAATCCACTACGGCGAAGCTGATGAACGCGCCATTCGCGGCCATGCTACGCCAGACCAGACCATGGAACTGATGGAAGAGGGCATTGATGTCATGCCGTTATCTATCCCCGATTCGCTCAAACGGCCATTGAATTGACTTGTAAATTATTTTTGCTATAAAATAAATAGCAAATTAGGTAATAAATACGCCAGCTAGAATCGTGTTTATAAGGATAAAAACGGGATCTATGGGTACAAGCCACGTAATTCACGTGCATGCAAAATCCGCTTGCAGGCTACTATAAACGTCGCTGTACGCAAACTCACCTTGTGCTCCTCCGCCACCGCCCACACGCCTGCAAACGCATCTTTCATGATCTTCACCAGCCGTGCATTGATCTCGTCTTCATCCCAAAAGAAGCTTGAGAAATCCTGCACCCACTCAAAATAGCTCACCGTCACGCCGCCGGCGTTGGCAAGCACATCCGGCAACACCAGCACGCCACGCTCTTGCAAAATGTCGTCTGCAGCTGGCGTAGTTGGGCCATTTGCGCCCTCAATCACCATCTTGGCTTTGATCTTGCCTGCATTGGTTGCGGTGATTTGCGATTCCAGTGCGGCAGGAATCAAAATATCACAATCCACTTCCCAAAACAGCTCGTTTTTGAGAAATTCAGCGCCTGCAAACCCCGCAGCACTGCCTGTTTCGGCAACGTGCTTCAATAGCGCAGGTACATCCAAGCCGCTTGCCTTATAAATCGTGCCACCATGGTCTTGAACCGCCACCACACTAGCACCAGCCTCGGTAAACAGCCGCCCAGCCACACCGCCCACATTGCCAAAACCCTGAACGGCAACGCGTGCGCCTTTGATGTCAAGTCCGATGTGCTTTGCCGCTTCCACGCCCACCGTAAACACGCCGCGCCCAGTCGCGTCTTTGCGGCCCAGTGAGCCGCCTAGATGAATCGGTTTGCCTGTTACCACGCCCGTCGCCGTTGCGCCTTCGTTCATGGAATACGTATCCATCATCCACGCCATGATCTGCTCATTGGTGTTCACATCTGGTGCGGGGATGTCTTTGGTGGGGCCGATAATGATGCCAATCTCGCTGGTGTAGCGTCGTGTCATCCTTTCTAGCTCACCTATGGACAGCGTTTTCGGGTCGACGCGAATACCGCCTTTCGCACCACCGTAAGGCACATTCACAGCAGCGTTTTTGATAGACATCCAGGCCGACAGCGCCATCACTTCAGATAGCGTCACATCTTGGTGAAACCGCACGCCACCCTTGCCTGGCCCGCGTGAGGTATTGTGCTGAACACGGTAGCCCTCAAAATGCCTGATCGAGCCATCGTCCATGTGAATTGGCACATCCACAATCAATATACGCTTAGGTCGCTTCAGTGTATCTGCCCAGCGCGCAAGATTGCCCAAGTAGGGCACGACACGGTCTACTTGTTGCAGGTAATTGCCCCATGGGCCGAGGTTGTCTGCTTGCAGGTAAGAAGGGATTTGCGAATTCATCGGAGCCCCGATGGTTGCGGCGACTGAGGCGTGGGTGCTAGGGTGCAACATGACATGTCCTTGTGGGTTAGTAAATGACAAGCCGAAGCTTAAAACTCTCCACCGAACTTGTCCAACGCCAAGAATGCAGCTAGTTATGCAAAAAATGCATTAGCTAGGATTTAAAGCATCAAGTTAAATCTACTTAAAATTCGCTAAAAAATGCGATAAATCATCAATATCTGCATCTTTCAGCCCATAGGCCGCCGCAGTCATGTTTGAGTCTCGACCAGGGCCTGGGTTGTCACGAAATTGCTTCAGAGAGAGTTTCAAAAACGCTTCATGTTGTCCTGCCAATCGTGGAATCTGGCTCTGTCCGCTGTAATTTGGCAAATGACAAGTGCCACAGAGCATTTTTTTCGACGTTTCTTGACCACGCAAATAACTGGCTTGGTTCACCGCTTCCGTAGCCGTTTTGACCGGTTTTTGCTCTGAAAAATACTGCCCGAGCGCTACAAAATCTTCGTCTTTGAATTTGTCGAGCATGCCTTTCATTTGTGGCACATCGCGAATACCTTCACGAATCAACACCAACTGGTTTTCAATAAATACCTTGGGTTGCCCCGCCAATGAAGGCGTCGTCGGGATTTGCGAATTGCCATTCGCACCGTGGCAGGCCACGCACAACGCTAATTGAGACGGGTTTGCTTGCTGCGCATTCGCACCTTGAAAACAAAAAAGCAGGGCCGCTGCTGCCAGGGCCCTGCTGATTTGAGTCATGCGGTTGTGCGAATTTTGTCGCTTATGGCTTGGCATATGAGATGCGGTAAATCGCACCCATTTGCTCGTCAGACACCAACATAGAGCCATCCGGCATTTGCAGCAGATAAGCGGGGCGACCAGAGAAGGCTTGGGTTTGTGTGTCCAAGAAACCTGTCAAAAACGGCGTTGTTTTCGCGTTTTTACCATCGTTGTCGGCTTTCACCATCACGACATCAAAACCATTTTTACTGCTGCGGTTCCAAGAGCCTTTGCGTGCAATGAAGGCTGCATTTTTGTACTCGGCTGGGAACATATTACCAGTGTAAAACTGCAAACCCATCACCGCAGAATGACCACCCATGGCTTGCACCACTGGCGTTACGCCTTCACAAGGATTGGCTTTTTTGATGTCAGCGTCAGGCACGTTGCCCACGTGACAGTATGGGAAGCCAAAGTTTTGTCCTTTTTGGCTCAAACGGAACAATCCGTCTTCCGGCGAATCGTCACCCATCCAGTCGCGCCCGTGGTTGGTAAACCAAAGCTCTTTGGTGACAGGGTGCCAGTCAAAGCCTAGCGTGTTACGTACACCCGTGGCAATCACTTCCATGCCAGAGCCATCTGGGTTGTAGGTGCGAATTTGCGCATACTCTGGGCTAGGTAACACGCAGATATTGCATGGCGCGCCAAAGGGTACGTACATCTTGCCATCGGGGCCAAAACGCATGTATTTCCAATTGTGATGCTTCTCTTTTGGCAGCTTGAACAATGCGGTCATATCCACAGGTTGCACGTTCGGGTTAGATTCAATGCCGTCGTAGCGTAGTACTTTGTCAACCGCCATCACGTACAAATTACCTTTGTGCATGGCTGTTGCAGGCTGATCTAATTTGTCAACCAGCACGCGGCTGGTGCGCTGGCCGCCCGCGTCGGTGATTTCATACACGCGACCCAGCGGGCGCGTACCCGCATAAATCTTGCCACTTTCACCACGAGACATGGCACGCACGCCTGGCGTGCCCGTTGACCAAAGCTCAATTTTGAAGCCAGGCGGTAGTTTCAACTTGCTCAGCTGAATGTCTGCAGCAGGCGTCACGGTTAATTTGCCAGCCAAAGGTGCTAAAGGCGAGGTTGCTTGCGCTGTAGAGCGACCTTGTTGCCAAGCCGGTGCTGGCGCAGCTGCAGCTGGTGCAGCCGTTGGCGCTGCTGCTACAGGCGCTGCAGCCATGGGCGGCGTGCTTTGGCAGCCACCCAATGCGACTAAGACAAGTGATCCCAGTAGGGTCAATTTATTCATCAGATAAGTCTCCTTGTAGATTTGTAGTGTGAGGCATACCTTCAAATTGTAGGCATGCCAACTTACGGGGAAATACCTAGTCTGACACCTTGGCGACAGTGGCTTCGTTGATCTGGTCAAGTAGGCGCTCGGGCTGCGTAGTTTGTTCCATCAGCTGCATATCTGGGTGTTCCTCAAAATCAGCGCCCACTTTGTCAGCAATGCTGCGAAGCATTTTGAGCATCTGTGTGTTGCCCTGTTCAGTAAGCAGATTGATCTGCAAGTCCAAGTGGCTGCGCTGCTTATCCATCTTAGCTTCTTGGTTCTGGCTCATCAAAATGAATGCGGATAGAAAGATAGCCTCAATTGATAGCATAAAGTTCAAGAAAGTGAAAGGCAAGGGATCGTAATGAACGAGTACCCAAGGCGAGGTGTTATACGCAATCCAAAGGGTAAAAATCACCATATGGATCCATACAAACGTCATGGATCCACAAAACGCTGCTACATAGCTAGCAAAGCGCTGGGCAAAGGTACTGCCTGATTGGACTAGTCGTTCTTTCTCTAGTATGGCCTGCAAATTGCGGTCGGTTAGTGTATCTATACTTTGCTGGCTGGTGTTTGTGGAATCAGTCACATTATTCGGATTGGTCATGGTCAGTCTCCTGAAGTTGCTTCAAGAGCATGCTACTACCTGCAACGCGCTGCAGATGAGGATCAACCATGCTAAATAGCAATTTGCGGCATTCTCCTACAGAGATGCTTCATCCGCTGCTAGTGCGAAAATTAACGGCTGCAGTGACTTTATTAGATATGAATTTGGCTATAAATAATATAGCTGATTAGGCAATAAAAACGCCGGCTAGATGCCAATTTGAGCACTTATTTTCAAGGTTTAAGACGTTTTAGCCAAGTTTCACAATGTCCAGCGGCAACAGCACCCACCCTAGGCGCTATTTCTCAGTTTCCTTGGCTGTTAGCCTCTAGCTGTCGATTTTTCAAATTTGTCTTCAAACTCGCCAATATGTGCGGCCAGCGTGTTGGTTGACTGCCCCAATGACACATTGATCTCTTTACTAAGCAAGTCAATCCTAGTCAGCAGGGCTGCTCTGGATTCGGCTTCCCGGTTCGCTTGCTTGAGCATTTCTGACTCTAGCGCGCTGCGCATCTCGGTGAAGCGTGACGCTTCCGCTTTCTCAGCCAGCGCAATATTGGCCTCTAATTTGCGCGACAAACGACGCGTCTCTAACAGCGACGAGGTTTGCAGATAGACCACGTACAGCAGAAACAGAACCGTAATAGCTACCAGCAGCCCCAGCATCAGCAAGCCCACAGGCATACGCACGGCTGCAAAGCCTAGCCACAAATCAGTTGGGGTGATAAAAGCCGCCCAGTTGAGCGAGGCAATAGCGCCCGTGGCAGTCAAAATGAGTAGCAATAACAATGTAAAAAGTCGCATGATCGTGTTCCTTGAATCCTCTTGTGAAGGTCAGTCTAGCGATTACCTGACCGTTTGGACACACTTTTGCCCACAACAGGCCATATTGATGGCTTTGTCCTACAGTACAGGCGCTTTGGTCGAATTCTGTGCCACCCTGAATCTCACAATCTTGGCAATCAAAGCCAGTGGCAGCGCCTTATCCAGCGGAAACTGCACCGACCCCTTGGCACGCTTGTACCCCGCCAGCTAATCAACTGTCGGTTTTGTCATTGTCCACAATTGCCTCGTTAATCTGGTCCAGCAGGCGCTCTGGCTGCGTAGTTTGTTCCATCAGCTGCATATCTGGGTGTTCCTCAAAATCAGCGCCCACTTTGTCAGCAATGCTGCGAAGCATTTTGAGCATCTGTGTGTTGCCCTGTTCAGTAAGCAGATTGATC